>DASROJ010000182.1:0-3012 GCA_035646975.1 Patescibacteria group bacterium | reverse complement strand
CGCCTCCCCCGAAGGCCCCTCTGGCCACCTCGGAAGTGATCAAGATGCTGGAGCATGGCAAGGAGCCCGCCGCGATCGTCTCGGAGATCACGAGCCGCGGCGTTCGAGCCGCGCCGACGCTCGGTGAAGTCCTGTCGCTGCGCAAGGCCGGAGCCACCGATCAGATCCTTGCGGCCATCAACGATGCCGTGCCCGAAGAAGAGACCCCCGCGGAGGAAGAACCGGCACCAGAGGCGCCGCCTTCCGTGGTGGCCGCTCCCCTGGAGTCGTTCATGCCGGCCGGCCCCGGTGAGGACCGGTTGCTGGTGACGTCGGTGCCATCAGGGGCCCGGGTCTACGTGGCCCCTCTCGCCACCCGCATGGCCGAGGCGTTCCGCCATGATTATCTCGCCGGGCGCACACCGATTGCGCTGTCGCTCCTGCCCGGAGATTACCGGGTGATCGTCGAAAAGGACGCCGGAGAGTTCGAGGCCGGACTGGTGCCCGCGTGGCGCACGCTGCACGACCTGCCGGGGACCCGGACCCTGCTCGACAACGCGGACCTCACGTTCGACCCGGCGAGCTGCTGCCTGCCGGGCACGCTGACCGGCATGGTCGAGGTCCACACCGTGCCCACCGATCTGCCCAAGGGCATCATCGGAGATCGGTTCGACGGGCTCGCGCCGTATCTCTTCGACGGCGAGACGCTGCAGATCCTGCAGGTGCGCAAGACCCGTATCACGCGCGTCCTGAAGGCATACCGGCTGCGGAAGAATGCCGGGCAATCGCGGCTGCTCGTGGCCGCCTTCATCCCGGCGGAAGGCGACCCTCTCGACCAGGACACCATCGCCGGTCTTCCTGAAGGAACTCCCTTCGATGCCTACGTGGACGCAGAGGAGATGGGATTGCTCACGCGGCCGGCGGAAATGTCCGCCCTCGCCACGGCGCTGGGCGTTCAGCCCGAGCATCTGGGCGACGCGGTGATGATGCTCAGAAAGGCCGGCAAGGCGATCCTGCACCAGCAGATTCCGGGCGGTCTGCGGCTGCTGACCCTTTCGCTGGACGACGACGGCCGTTTCCGGGTCACCGATCAGACCGTGCGTCCGGTCGATCCGCTGGCCCCCGCGCCGCCAGCAAAGGGCAAGAAGAAGAAAAAGATCCTGCCGCCCGCGCCGGTGCCGCTTCCCGCGGTGGATCGGGAAGTCGTGCCGGGGCTCGGTCTGCCGCACCTGGTGATCGACAACAAGTCGGCGCAGGGATTCGGTCTGCTGCTCTCGGATGGCGAAATGTGTTTCGTGCCGGCCAGGACGACCCGCGAGTTCGTGATGGACCCGGGCACGTTCGACGCCTGGCTCCTGCGCGGGTCGCAGCCGAAGGCGGCGGTGCAGGAACCGGTGCACTTCTCCTATCACGCCCGCTATACGATGCTCGTCCCCTGAACGGCGCGTCCGGCAGAGCGCGCAGTTCTCACTGGATGTACCCGAGGCTCCGCAGGTTGTCCTTCAACCCTTCGTCGATTTCCCCGGTGCCGTGCTCCCCCGCCGGTCCATGCAGCGTCTTGCGCCAGACGTCGGTCAGCGCCCTGAGCGTGGCGGTGGTGTTGGGGTCGGCCGCCGAGAGATCGTGGAGCTCGGCGGCGTCGCGCTCGAGATCGTAGAGCTCCTCCCGCCCGGTCGACGATCGAATGTATTTCCATCGCAAGGTGCGGGCCGACACGAGGTCGTGGTCGAACCGGGCGCCCCATCGGCTCGGCCAGTCGATGTTTCGATCCAGCTCCGCGAACGCCAGGCCGGGAGCCTTCACGCCCGCCTGCGCGGGCTGCGGCGCCACGCCGCCCCCGATCCATCGCGTCAGATCCCGCCCCTCGACTTCCCCGGGGATCGGCAGTCCGGCCACCGACAACGCCATCGGCAGGATATCGGTCGGCTGGGCGATGACGTCCCGCACGATCGTGCCCGCGGCGCGGCCCGCCGGCAGCCGAACGATGAAGGGAACGTGCAGGACATCCTCGTACAGGACGCGGCTGTGCTCCCAGTGCGCATGCTCGCCGAAGCTCTCGCCATGATCGGCGGTGAAGATGAGCAGTGAGTTGTCCAGCGTGCCGTCGCGTCTCAGCATCTCGACGAGCTCGCCGAGGGAACGATCGACGAACGAGACTTCCCCGTCGTACAGCTCGAGCGTGTCGGCCAGCGCGCGGGGCGACAGCGTGTACTCCCCGGTCAGCAGCCGATCCAGGTCGTAGCTCACGACGATCGGGCTGCCGTCCGGACGAACCCCCCAGGGAGCGGGAGGCTCGTAGGGTCCGTGCGGGTCCCAGTAGTGAACGAAGAGGAAGAAGGGGCGATCGCGGGGTTGCCGGGCGCGCAGCCAGTCTTCCACCAGCGGGTTGACCTCCGAGGCGATGCGCTGCGAGTCGATATCGCGTCCGCTGAACAAACCGGCGCGCTCCAGCGCGCGGAAAGCCAGCGACCGGGAGAACAGCCGCGCCCTGGCCGTCTGCAACCGGTCGTACCGGTCGTCGTAGTGGCTGAAGCCCCGCGAGAATCCGAACTGCCTGCTCAACAGGGGACCGCTGACGAACCCGGCGGTGTCGTATCCATGATCGCGGAGGATTTCTGCGAGCGTCGGGTATCCGGTCCCCATGCCGCTCACGGTGAAGCTGCGGGAGTCGCGGTTCTGATACGTCGCCCCGTGGCTGGAGGGAAACAGCCCGGTCATCATCGAGGCGTGCGATGGCAGGGTGAAGCTCGCCGTGGAAGAGGCCTGCTCGAATCTCACTCCCTCGGCCGCCAGACGATCGATCGTCGGACTGGTCGGCTTGCCGTATCCGTAGCAGGACAGGTGATCCGCGCGCAGCGTATCCACCGAAATCAGGATGACATTTGGCCCTGCTCCCGCCGACGGCTGGGCCGCCGCGCCACCGCGGGAGGTCACCGAAGGGGCGCGGGTCAGCAGCGTGGAGAAGCCGTCCGCTGCCACCAGCAGCCAGATGACGCAGGCCGCCATCAACAAACGGCGTGCCCTGGTGGCCGT
>DASROJ010000181.1:0-15950 GCA_035646975.1 Patescibacteria group bacterium | reverse complement strand
GTTGTAGATGGCGCCCGGCTCGCCTCGTCGCAGCGCGGCCTCCAGCGCCGTGCAGTGGTCTTCCACGTGCAGCCAGTCGCGCACGTATAGGCCGTCTCCATAGATGGGCAGCGGCTTGCCGTCCAGAGCGTTGAGGATCATCTGCGGAAGGAACTTCTCGGGAAACTGGTACGGCCCGTAATTGTTCGAGCAGCGCGTCACCACCACAGGCAGCCTGTGCGTGATGAACGCCGCGCGCGCCAGCAGGTCCGCCGAGGCCTTGCTCGCGGCATAGGGCGAGTTGGGCGAAAGCGGCGTGGTCTCGGTGAACCGTTCGGTCGAAGTGAGGCTCAGCGCCCCGTACACCTCGTCGGTGCCCACTTGCACGAAGCGGCCGACCTTGGCGCTGCGCGCGGCGTCGAGCAGCACCTGCGTGCCGGTGACGTTGGTGCGGATGAAGGCGGCGGCGTTTTCGATGCTGCGGTCCACGTGCGACTCGGCGGCGAAGTTCACCACGGCGTCGAAGCCTTCGGACATCAGGCCGGCGACCAGCTCCGCATCGGCGATGTCGCCGCGCACGAACCGGTAACGGCGCCCGGCGATGGCCGAGTCGCGCTCGAGATCAGCGAGACTGTCGGGGTTGCCCGCGTAGGTGAGCAGGTCGAGGTTGACCAGCGACGTGGAGCCGGCCTGCGCCGACTTCGTCAGCATGTGCCGCACGAAGTTCGAGCCGATGAACCCGCAGCCTCCCGTGACGAGAAGCTTCATCAGCCGTCCTTGCGCGACCAGTCGTACGGGATGGCCGGGTCGTGCGCGGGGGCCCGGAACTCGTCGGGGTCTTCGTGGTGGTACGGCTCGGTGGGCAGGTTCACCACGAGGGCTTCCTGATCGCTGATGCACTTGAAGCCGTGATAGACGAACGGAGGGATCTGCAGCACCATCGGATTGTGATCCCCCATGAAGAACTCGTTGACCACGCCGTGCGTGGGCGATTTCTCGCGCGCGTCGTAAAGGACGATCTTCATCATCCCTTTGACGACGATGAAGTGGTCGTACTGGACCTTGTGATAGTGCCAGCCCTTCACCACGCCCGGATACGCGGTGGTGAGATAGGCCTGGCCGAACTTGATGAACATGTCGTCGTCGCTGCGCAGCATCTCCATCAACCGGCCCCGCTCGTCGGGGACGACCTTGAGCTGCTTGGTGACGACCCCTTCGATGAGCGGCCGGCCCCCGACCATCGGGCGGTCCGCAGCGGTCTGCTTCATGACCGGCTCCTCTCGCGCGGGGCGGCGGATTTCATCGCCGCGCGTGTGCGCAGCGACGGGTGCGGCACGCCGGGCATGATCTCGGCGTTGTTCGCGCCGTACTGCCAGACCAGGTTCGACGCCTCGTGCAGCGACTCGAACGTTCCGGCGTCGGTCCACCAGCCGTCGAGCATGCTCCAGCTCATCTGGCCGCGCGCGATGTAGTCGTTGTTCACGTCGGTGATCTCCAGCTCGCCGCGGCCCGACGGCTTGAGGGTGCGGCAGATCTCGAACACGCGGCTGTCATACATGTAGATGCCGGTGACGGCGAACTGGCTGGGCGGCTTGGAGGGTTTCTCCAGGATGCGCACGACACGGTCCCCGTCGAACTCTGGCACGCCGAACCGCTCGGGCGACTGCACCGGGCTGAGGTGGATGCGCGCGCCGTTGGCCTGGCGCGCGAACTCCTTGACCGATCCGCCGAACACCTTGTGCACGATGTTGTGTCCCAGCATCACGCAGATCAGACCGCCCGCGGCGAAGTTCTCCGCCAGCGCCAGGGCATGCGCGATGCCGCCGTTGCCCTGCTGATAAGCGTACTCGATGTGGCGAAGGCCCAGCTCTTTGCCGTTGCCCAGCAGCCTGAGGAAGTCTCCCGGATCGTTGCCGCCGGTGACCACCAGGATCTCGTCGATACCCGAATCGCGCAACGCCTCGATTGGGTAGTAGATCATCGGCTTGTTGTGAACCGGCAGGAGGTGCTTGTTGGTCACGCGGGTGAGCGGGTCGAGCCGCGAGCCCGAGCCGCCGGCCAGCACGACTCCCTTGATCCCCATCGAACGGCCCCCGATATCGGCCTCCCCGTCAAGGGTCGGCGAGAGTTACCAATGTAGGGCCTTTCGGCCGGGGGGAGCAAGGCAGCCTGCTTGAACCGGCGGGCCGCCTGGGCTGTCGGGTCCTCCAGGGGCGTGGCCCCCGGCCGGACACACATATTAATAGGAGGGGCGCATCAAGAAACGGTCGTCATCACGGCACTTTTCGGGACCTTTTTTCTCACGGGGCAGGACGACGGCTGGAGCCAGCGGATCCGTGTCACGGCCGGCCACGAGAACAACATCAGGCTCGAGCTGAAAAAGCGGGAAACCCTTCTTTCGGAAAACCGATGTAGAGCGTGTCGCCCACTCTCATCGTGGGGGCGCGCAGGTTGCCGGTGGGCCCGAGCATCAGCGCCAGGATCGCGTCGTCGGAAGGCCGCTTGGTGAGATCCAGCTCGGTGATTTTCGACCCCTTGGCGGCCACCAGCCGCTTCGACTTGCGGGCCAGCGCGAGGGCCTCGTTGCGACCCTGGGGCTGCTTGCTGGCCGTCACCTGCTCGACCACCTTGATCTTCCTGCGCTCGAGAAACTCCCGAGCCCGGCCGCAGGTGACTCAGCCGTTGCGGTGGTAGTACCAGTCGATCGTTGGCGGCATGTCGCTCTCCCGCTGATGCGTGGTGGCCATGATAGCAGGTGGAGCCCGGCCTGGGTGAAGCGGCTAGAACCGCCAGTTGAGCGACATCCGCAGGGTCCGGCCGTCCTGGGGGATCACATCCTGGGAATGCTGCACCGACGCGGGGTAGCCATACCGGGTGTCGAAAAGATTGTAGACGCCTGCGGTCAGATCGAGGCCCGGGAATACGTTGGCGGCAATCAGCGTCAGGTTGCCCACGGTGTGGCCTGGCGCCTCGCTGCCCGAGGGGGTCAGCATGCTGCCGACATACTGGACTTCCAGTCCAGCCGAGAGTTTTTCTCCGACCAGCGGCACTCCAAGGTGGAGCTTCGTCAAGTTTCGTGGGGATGCGGTCAGTCGCAGACCTGTCGTCGTATCGCGGCTGCTGCTCCAGGCATGGCTGAGCCTGAGAAACGAGTCGTGCTGCCAGCGCCGCTCGAACTCGAATTCCGCCCCTTCCGATCGAACCCGGGTGAGGTTGCGAAAGACGAACAGCCCGTCTGAGGGATCGAACGTCAGGCTGATGAGATCCTTGGCGACGAAGCGGTAGACCGATGCGGCGATCCGGTATCGGGTGCCGAAGTACTTGTCCAGCGCGATCTCCGCCGTCTCGATCCGCTCGCTGTCCAGGTTCGGGTTGGTCTTGTAGGTGGGGGCGGTATACAGCGTCTCGTAGGTGGTCGGGGCGCGAAACGCGGTGCCGTACAGCAGCTTGAGACTGGTGCCGACGTCCGGATGGAAGATCAGACCCAGTCTCGGATTGACCGTTCCGCCCAGCTTCTGGTAGCGATCGTAACGTGCCCCGAGGCTGAGCGTGAGCTTCGGGTTCAGCTCCAGATCATCGGCGGCGAACACACCCACCGCGGCCGAACGCTTCTGCACGTCGGTGTAGACGAAGTAGGGGGAAACGTCGTACCCGAAGATCTTGTCCCTGATGTTCCATCGATATTCACCGCCGAATGTGATCGTATTGCGGCGGTGCGGGCTCAGCGTGACGAGCGTCTCGGCCCCCGCCCAGTCGGCGGTGGATGGGTCGGTGTAGATCGTCACCGGAGGGTAGTCGAAGGGGTAGCGTCCCCGGTAGTAGTACCGGTCGTAGTAGGCACGGGTCATGAGCCGCGTGCCGCCCGGCAATGAGTGCTCGAGCCTGATGTCGAGCAGCGCCCGGTCGTCGCGTGTCTTCGTGCGTTTGTCGCCGAAGATGGTGCCGTATGAACCTGTCGGAATCCCCTTCTCCCTCGAGACCCATGCCGCCTCGACGGTGAGATCCTTGAACTCGAACTTGCCGAAGAAACGGGCGTAATGATCGCCGTCGTTGTCGACGACCCCGTGATGCGTGGCAGGATCGTCGAACTCCTCGAAGAAGAGCTTGCGACCCGGCGTGTCGTACCATGACCCGGAAAACAGATAGCTGGCCGCACCGGCCTGCCCCGACTGGGCCACCCGCACCTGCCGTGTCGCAAAGCTGCCGACACCCAGGCCGACCTGGGTGCCCGGCTCGGCGGCCGCCTTCTTCGTGACGACGTTGACCACCGCCAGAAAGGCGCTGGTGCCGTACACGGATGAGCTGGGGCCCCGAATCACTTCCACGCGATCGATCAGCTCGACGTCGATGGCCTGCTCGGTTCCGACGAAGGCGGAACCGTACATGTTGTCGTTGAGCCTGTGCCCGTCGAGCAGCAGCAGGATCCGGATGTTGTAATCGCCGCCCCGCAGGAATCCGCGCAGACCGGCGAATGAGTAGTTCCGGTCGTAACTGGTGTAGAAGCCGCGGACGGCGCCGAGGATTTCCGACAGGTTTCGCCAGCCGAATCGCCGGATGTCGGCCGACGTGACCATCGTGATCGAGGCAGGCGCATCCGCAACCCGTTGATCGTACCCGGAGGCTGCCGAGACGACCTCGATCTTCATCAGCTCTTCCAGGCTCAGGGAGGTCAGGTCGGGGCCGGCAGCCGCCGTCGCTTGCACCGGGCTCAGTGCCGCCACCGAAAGACACACGAGCACCAGGGTGATGCCCACCGAAGCCTGGATCTTCGATTGCCAGCGATGCTTCTTCGTCCGCACGGGGGGTCAACGCGCCTCCCGATTGATCTTCGGCATCGCCGCGGGGTACTTAAGCCTTCCCTTGCGTTGATGAGAGGCGATCGTTCAGTCGCGAGGCGACTCTTGGCCGCTGCGCACGATCTCCACCGAGCAGCTCGCCTGCGACGCCACTGCAAGCGACACCGATCCGAGCCACAGCCTCTTGAGACCGTGATATCCGTGCGATCCGACGATGATCAGGTCCGCCCCCCATCGTTCGGCCTCCTGCACGATCGCCTCTTTCGGAAACCCCTCCAGCACGTTTGTCTTGATCTTCATGTCGCCACCCACGGCGCCACGCAGGCGTTTCTCCGCCTTGCCGACGGCCGCCGTCGCCCGGCTGAGCCCCTCGGCCTGCATCCTGTTGTACAAATCCATCGTGGGAGCCCAGGTGTCGGGCATCGCCGCCAGAGGAGGCGGCTCGGCCACCGAGATCACCAGGAACCCGGATCCCGCGGGCCAGGGCCGCCGCGCCACCGAATCCACCGCCGCATCGCTGCAGGCAGAGCCATCCACCGCGAGGAGTATCTTCATGGATCATCACCTCCTGCCTCGACGCAATGCAATGCGCGTGCCGTGGTATGGCGTGGCCTGCGCCGCCCGGTCAGAGATTGAACTTCTTGATCTTGTAGCGCAGGGCGTCACGGCTGATGGCCAGGAGCCGGGCCGCGCGGCTCTGGTTGCCGCCCGCCTTCTGCATCGCCTGGCGCACCAGATCCTCCTCCATCTTCTCGAGGGAATACCCGCCATCCGGCAGCGTGAAACCGCCCCCCGCGGCAGGCGACGCGGAGGCGGCAACGCCGCGAATCTCCTCGGGCAGGTCTTCTTCCTGGAGATGGGCCTTGTCCTCGAGAATCATGGCGCGCTCGATGACGTTGCGCAGCTCACGCACATTGCCGGGCCATGCATGACGTTGCAGCAGGGCGCCGGCCGCCTCGTCGACCCCTTTGCAGCTCTTCTTGAACTCCCGATTGAACTGATCGATGAAGTGCCTCGCGAGCCGCGGGATGTCCTCGACCCTGTCGCGAAGTGGTGGCAGCACGATCGGAATCACCTTGAGCCGATAGTAGAGATCCTCGCGGAACCGCCCCTCCTTGACCGCCCGGGCGAGATCCCTGTTGGTGGCGGCGATGATCCGCAGCTCGACCTTGATGTCCCTCACCCCGCCGACCCGTTTGAATGTCTTTTCCTCGAGAAACCTCAGCAGCTTGGCCTGGAGCAGGATCCCCATGTCGCCGATCTCGTCGAGGAACAGCGTGCCGCCGTTGGCCAGCTCGAACAGCCCCTGCTTGGAAGTCCTGGCGTCGGTGAACGCCCCGCGCTCGTGACCCATCAGCTCGCTCTCGAGCAGGTTCTCCGGCAGCGCGGAACAGGTGATGTTCATGAACGGACCGGAGGCCCGGTCGCTCGCATAATGAATCGCCTTGGCCACGAGGTCCTTGCCGGTGCCGCTTTCGCCGGTGATCAGAACCGTGCTGGCGGCCGATCGACCGACCTTGCCGATCATCCTGAAGACTTCACGCATCGATGGGCTGTCTCCCACGATGTTGGTCAGACCGAAGCGTTCCTCCTGCTGGTGCCGCAGCGCGCGCACTTCCCGGCGCAGGCTGCTGGTCTCGAGCGCCTTGCGCACCGAGATCACCAGCTCGTCCTGGTTGAACGGTTTGTTGATGTAGTCGTAGGCGCCCAGCTTGATCGCCTCCACCGCCGTCTCCACCGTGCTGTAGGCGGTCATCAGGATCACCGGGACCTCGGGTTGGGCCGCCAGGATCGTCTTGAGCAGGTCGAGCCCGTTCGTGTCGGGCAGCCGATAATCCAGCAGCACCAGGTCGACGGTATCTTCGGCGATCCGGTCGCGCGCGTCCCTGCCCGTTTCCGCCTCCGTCACATCGAACCCCTCCCGCACGAGCCGCTCGCGCAGCGACCAGCGCAACAGCTTTTCGTCGTCGACGACCAGGATTCGCTCGTTGCTCATGTCGTCGGCACCATCTGGGGGATGACCGCGATGAACCGCGCGCCACCCAGTGACCCTTTCTCGCAGGTCAGCGAGCCTCCGTGCGCCTCGAGGGTCCGTCTCGAGATGGCCAGACCCAGCCCGGTTCCCTGCGGACGGGTGGTGACGAACGGAGCGAAAATCTCCTCGACCCGCTCGGCGGGCACTCCCGGCCCGCTGTCCTCGACGATGAGCGCGAGGGCGCCGCCCTGCAACCGTCCGGCGGCGAGGAGCAGATCCCCTTCGCCGTTCATGGCCTCTGCGGCGTTTCTGATCAGGTTCACCAGCACTTCGACGATGCGGCCCCGGTCCATCGGGTGCCGGCCGACGCCTTGCGGCACCGAGACCTGCACACGCACTCCGCGCACGAGCGGTTCTTCCGACAGCAGCGACTGGGTGGCCCGGATCAGCTCGGCCGGGTCGACCGGCTCGATGTCGAGCCTGATGGTTCTTGCATAGATGAGCAGGTCCCGGACCCGCTCGTCGAGACGCCGGATCTGTCCGAGCACCTCCTTGATCACCTCACGGCGCGGGCTCGAGGCGGGCAGGTCGTCACGAAGCACCTCCACCGCGCCGCTGATGCCGGCCAGCGGGTTCCTGATCTCGTGCGCCACGGACGCGGCGACCTCCCCGATGGCGGCAAGACGGCTGAGCGCCGCCTGCTGCTCGGAACGGTACAGCTTCGCGATGTAGTCCTCGCGGTAGGTTTCCAGCATGATGGCCAGCTCGAGGTCGAGGATCTTGTGCAGCGCGATCATGATGGCATCCTTGAGAGCCGGGTCGTGCGCCAGCTCCCTGAACACGATTTCCCGGAACGACCCGCGGATCACGTTCATGGCCGTGAGCATGTACATCTGCTGCAGCCCGACCTTGACGTGCACCCTGCCTATCCTGCAACGCACTCCGTAGTAGGCCTCGTCATACGGCCCGGTGAGCAGAAGCTCGGCCCATTGCTGGAGGCTGACCTTGAGCCGTTCGACCTGGTCCTGTCCCGAAAAGACGCGGCTGGCGCCGGGATGCCTCTGGATCGTCTCGTAGAACGTCTCCGCGATTTGCCGAAAGTGTGGGCGGGCGTACGGCCGCAGGGTCGCCAGGTGGCCGGCGTCGGCTGCATCGAATCCCACGTATCGCTTCATTTCATCGAAGACTGTTTCCATTGGCGGGCAGTTTATCTTAGAAGCGCAGCATTGGGGGATTTCACCCGGGCCGAACCGCGCGGAATCCCCCCCGTTTCCATGTCAAATGCCCCATGGGCGTCCGTGGGAGGTCGAGGCTGGCAGGGTACCGCCGGGACTCTCATGACAGGCATCGGATTTGCTACTTCATCCTGGCGAGGGTGCGTCCTGCAGCACTGGATGGGCAACCTGCGTGCACTGTCCGAAGGGAGCACGCTGAGCCAGACCAGGACATGTCTTGACATGTCTTGGCATGTTTTGACAAGGGAGCCCGCGAGGACACCCTGCCCGCAGAAAAGCAGTGCGCCGCGACGATAGACTGGAGTTGCGGTGGTTTCGATGCTGGTGTGATACTGATTCCATTGGCAGTGCGCGCACGCGGAGACTCGAAGATCGATCGAGCAATCGGTGGCGCTTTCGGATCCTTTGGCAACCGGTTTGAGCACCTGCTCCAGGTATTCATGGAGGAAGCACATGAAGCGGTCTGGCTGGCTGATCGGATCGGCAATTGGCGTCGCCTTCGTCCTGGCTCCGTCGCTGCAGGCTTTCGCTGCGGATGCTCCCGCGCACGTCTACGTGGGCGCGGACAAGTGCAAGATGTGCCATAACTCGGCCGCCAAGGGGGCGCAGTACACCAAGTGGACCGAGTCGAAGCACTCGAAGGCGTACGCGACACTGGCGACCGACGAAGCCAAGAAGCTCGGCGCCGCCAAGGGTGTCGCCGACCCGCAGAAGGCCCCCGAATGCCTGAAGTGCCATGTGACCGGCTACGGCTCTGCCGCCGACAAGCTGACGGACAAGTGGAGAATGGATGAAGGGGTGGGTTGCGAATCGTGCCATGGCCCGGGTGGCGATTACTGGAAGATGGAGACCATGAAGGATCAGGCCAAGGCGACCGCAGCCGGACTGGTCATGCCGGTGGAGGCCACCTGCGTCCGCTGCCACAACACCGAGAGTCCCTCGTACAAGAAGTTCGAGTTCGAGGAGAGAAAAGCCAAGATCGCGCATCCCAACCCGCAGAAGGCTTCGAAGTGAACGACGGCGGGATGCCGCCCGCGACCGGAACACGTCGCAGCTTCCTCAACTGGTTTCTCGGCACGGCGGCGGGGGCGATGTGCGTGTCGGTGCTCTATCCCGTGACACGCTACATCTCGCCGCCCGACGTGCCCGAAGCGCAGACCTCGCGGGCCGTCGCAGCGCGTGAAGGCGAGCTGAAGCCGAACGAAGGCCGTGTCTTTCGATTCGGCGGCCAGCCCGGCATCCTCGTTCGCACCGAGTCCAACGAATACAAGGCGTTTTCGGCCACCTGCACCCACCTGAACTGCACGGTGCAGTACCGGGGAGATCTCAAGAGCATCTGGTGCGCCTGCCACAACGGGCTCTACGATCTCATGGGAAAGAACGTCGGCGGCCCGCCGCCCAGGCCCCTGGAAGAGTACAAGGTCAATGTCGCCGATGGTGAGGTAATCGTCTCCAGGTCGTGAGCGCGGAGCTCGATGAGCAGCCTCGAAAGGTTGGGTGCCTGGGTCGAGGAACGGGTGGGTTTGTCCGCCATCCTCGAGCTCGGCCGACACAAGAAGATCCCGTCCCATCGTCACACCCTCTGGTACTACCTCGGCGGGATGACGCTCTTCCTGTTCCTCGTGCAGGTCGGGTCGGGCATCCTCCTGCTGCTCTATTACCGCCCCTCCTCCGACCAGGCGTTCGAAAGCGTCCAGTTCATCATGACCCGGGTGCCTTTCGGCTGGCTCGTCCGATCGATCCATTCATGGTCGGCCAACCTGCTCGTGTTCGTGCTGTTCCTTCACATGTTCAGCGTCTACTTCCTCAAGGCGTACCGCAAGCCGCGCGAGCTGACCTGGGTCTCCGGGATGCTGCTGCTCTTCCTGATGATGGGTTTCGGATTCTCCGGCTACCTGCTCCCCTGGAACACGCTGGCGTTCTTCGCCACGCAGGTCGGAACGCAGGTTGCCGGCGCGGTCCCCGTGGTGGGGCACTTCATGCTGCGTTTCCTGCGCGGCGGCGAGCAGGTCACGGGCGGCACGTTGACGAGGTTCTACGGCTTCCACGTCGCGGTGCTGCCGGCGCTGGCCACGGGCGTTCTCGGCCTGCACCTGTACCTCGTGCAGCGCCACGGCATGAGCACTCCTCCGGGAGTCGACTCGAAGAAGGAGATGCCGTTTCTGCCCAATTTCCTCCTGAGGGACCTGATCGGCTGGTGCCTCGCGCTGGGATGTCTGGCCGCGCTGGCCGCGTTCTTCCCCTGGGAGCTGGGCCAGAAAGCCGACCCGTTCGCCCCGGCTCCCGCCGGCATCCGCCCCGAATGGTACTTCTGCTGGATGTTCCAGACCCTCAAGCTGATACCGGGTCACGTGCTGGGATTCGAAGGCGAGATACTCGGAATCCTCGGCATCTCGGCGGCGGGTCTGCTCTGGGTCATGGTTCCCTTTCTTGATCCGACAGGAGGCGCCGGCGGCGGCCGCTCCCGGTTTTTCACTCTCGTGGGTTGGATCGCCGTGGTCTTCATCGCGGTGATGACCGCGGCGGCCTATATGCCGGCGGGAAGATGATGCGATGAGAGACTCTCTGTTCCATTGCCTGGCACGTACCACCCTCGCCGCCGTCGCCGCTGTCATCATCGCGCTGGCCGGCCCACCGGCATCGGCAGCCGAGCCCCCGTCGACGCCTCGCGGGCCTGGCCCGCTCGAGACGAGCTGTGTCACATGCCACCAGCAGCTCGACGGCGCCGCGCTGGAGCCCACGAAGCACACGGGAGACGACATCCATTTTCTCAAAGGGCTGTCGTGCCACGACTGCCACGGTGGAAACCCGGCGGCCGGCGCCGACGGCGACCCTGACGCCGCGCACGACGTGAAGAAGGGCTGGACGGGCAAACCGTCGCGTCTGCAAATCCCCGAGTTCTGCGCGAAGTGCCACGCCGACGCCACGTTCATGAAGCGGTTCAACCCGCAGGCCCGCACCGATGAGTACAGCGAGTACCGCACCTCGGTGCATGGAAAGCGCAACGCGGGGGGCGACACGCGGCCGGCCGTCTGCGTGGACTGCCACGGGGTTCACGGCATCCGGGCGGTGGGCGATACCCGCTCGAGCGTTCACCCGAGCAACCTGGCCGACACCTGTGCGAAATGCCACGCGAATCCCGAGACGATGCGCCCCTACGGCATCCGCACCGACCAGTTCGCCCTGTACAAGACCAGCGTGCACGCCAGGGCGCTGTATGAGAATGGCGATACCTCGGCGCCCACCTGCAATGACTGCCACGGCAGCCATGGGGCGGTGCCGCCGGGCGTTGACCACGTCTCGAACGTCTGCGGGAGCTGCCACAGCCGCGAGGCGACGATGTTCCGCGAGATCGAGAAGAAGAAGCACCTGGACCTGGAGCCCTGCATCCAGTGCCTCGTGTGCCACGGCAACCACGCCGTCAAGCAGCCCACCGACGACATGATCGGCGTCGGGCCGGCGTCGACCTGCACCGGTTGTCACGGCGAGGGGGATGCGGGTTACAAGGCCGCGGCGCGCATGGCCGAGGACCTGGGCCGTCTGAGCGGACGGCTCGGCGAGGCCGCCGCGATCCTCGAAAAGGCCGAACGCGCTGGAGTGGAGGTCGGCCCCGACAAGTTCGCGCTGCAGAAGGCCCACGACGATCTCGTCGAAGCCAAGGTGCTCGTGCACAGCTTCGACATCGACAAGTTCGTCGGCGTTTCAACCGAGGGGATCAAGGTCGCCGAGGAAGGAATCTCCGCCGGCAACCGCGCCTTCGATGAGCTGAGTTACCGCCGCCTGGGTCTGTCGCTTTCCCTGCTCGTCATCCTGGCGGTCATCGCGGCCCTGGCGATGAAGATCCGGAGACTGGAACGATGAAGGGCCCGGAGCCGCGTGATGCCATGCGCGGCGTCCGATTCGGGACAATCCTCCTGCTCCTCATCGCAGGGGTCGCTTCATCGCGCGCGTCCACCAACGACGACTGCCTCGCCTGCCACAGCGACCCGGCGCTGACGATGGAGCGGAAGGGCCGGACCGTCCCGCTTCGCGTCGATGCCCGCGCGCTGGCCGGCTCGCCGCACCAGGGGCTCGCCTGCGTCGACTGCCACCAGGGATTCGACGCGGGCAATGTCCCGCACAAGGCGAGGATCACCCCGGTCAATTGCCTGGACTGCCACGCCGACGCTTCCACGAAACATCCGTTCCACTCCACCGGGACCGTCGCGGCGCTGGAGGCCAAAGGGCCGCCGGGCGCCTCGTGCAAGCAGTGTCACGGCACTCACGAGGTGAAGTCCGTGAAGGCCGTCACGACGACGGGCGGCGAGATCATGCCCTTCTGCGGTCGCTGCCATGCGTCGGTCGTCGCTCGATTCGCCTCCTCGGAGCACGGCAAAGCCCTTGCGGCGGCGGCGCCCGGTGCGCCCGGCTGCCTGACCTGCCATGCGCAGCCGATCACGCCCGCGCGCGTGGCCGGCCGCTCGGCCGCGCTGAAGATTGCGCAGGAGAAGATCTGCCTGTCATGCCATCTCGACAACGCCGACGTGCGGGAACGCATGGGGCCGTCGGCCGGCTTCATCGCGGCATTCGAAAAGAGCGTCCACGGCGCGGCGCTGCTCAAGGGAAACGGAGACGCGGCCACCTGCATCGACTGCCACGGCAGCCACGAGATGAAGCAGGGCATGAATCCCGAGGCCCGCGTCAGCAAGAAGCACATCCCGGAAACCTGCGCGTCCTGCCATGCCGACATCGCCCGGCAATACAACGACAGCGTCCACGCCGACGCCGTCAGACGCGGAAGCAGCGAGGCCCCCGTATGCACGGATTGCCACGGCGAGCACAACATCCTGTCGCACACCGACCCGAACTCTCCCGTTGCCGTCGGCAACATCTCGGCGCAGGTCTGCTCGCCCTGCCACAGCTCGGTGAAGATGTCGCAGAAGTACGGCATCGCGAGCGATCGATTCCGGACATTCTCGGACAGCTACCACGGGCTGGCCGAGCGGGCCGGCTCGCTGGAGGCGGCCAACTGCGCGAGCTGTCACGGGGCTCACTCGATCCGGCCCTCCAGCGATCCCTCGTCCTCGGTGAACAAGGGCAATCTCGCCGTCACATGCGGGAAGTGCCATCCCGGCGCCAACGCCCGCTTCGGCATCGGCTCGGTCCACCTGGCGGCCACCCAGAGCAGTGAGCCGATCCTGTACTGGATCAGCCTCGGGTATCTCATCCTCATCGTGGTGGTCGTGGGCGGGATGTTCGCGCACAACCTGATAGATTTCCTCCGCAAGACATCCCACAAGCTGAAGGTGCGCCGCGGTGAGATCGTGGAGGCGCCTGCCGGCCGCGCGCTCTACACGAGGATGACGCCGAACGAGCGAATCCAGCACGCCCTGCTCACCCTCAGCTTCACTCTGCTGGCGATCACCGGGTTCATGCTGAGATACCCTGACGCCTGGTGGGTCCTCGCCATCCGGAGCCTCAGCGACAACGCGTTCGAGCTTCGAAGCCAGCTGCACCGCATCTCCGGCGTCGTCATGACCGTCGCGAGCCTGTACCACGTCGGGTACGTCACCCTGACCGCGCGAGGCCGTCGGCTGCTGCGCGATCTGTTCCCCTCCCCGCTCGATCTGCGGCAGCTGCTCCAGAACCTTTCCTACAACCTGGGCATTTCCAGGAACAAGCCGGCCTTCGGCCGATTCAGCTACATCGAGAAGAGCGAATACTGGGCGCTGGTCTGGGGAACATTCGTCATGGTGGCCACCGGGGCCATCATGTGGTTCGACAACACTTTCATCGGTTTGCTGACGAAGCTCGGCTGGGACGTCGCGCGAACCATTCACTTCTGGGAGGCATGGCTCGCCACCCTCGCGATCCTGGTGTGGCATATTTATTTCGTGGTGTTCAACCCCGAGACCTACCCGATGAACATGGCATGGATCACGGGCAAGCTCAGCGAGGAGGAGATGGCGGCGGAGCATCCGGCCGAGCTGGCGGCCCTGAAGAAGAAAGCGAAGGAGAGCGATGAACGAGAGTCACCGGGAACCTGAGCAGGACGGACCGGGCCAGGGGCGCCGTTCGGCCCTGCGCTGGCTGATCGGCGGCTTCCTGTCGCTCTGGGGATTGGGGGCCGCCGCGGTCGCGCTTTCATTCCTCAGGGCACCGACATCGGCCCGGCGGGCCGGAGAGGGACAGGTTCGCTGCGGTTCGTTTTCCGGGCTGCCGGTCGGCGCGGCGCGATTGGTGCGGCATGGCGCCGAGCCGCTCTTCGTGCTGCGCGTCTCCGACACGGAGGCCCTGGCGTTGTCGGCCGTCTGCACGCACCTTCGCTGCGTCCTCACCTGGGACGATGCGAAGAAAACCATCCTGTGCCCCTGCCACGCGGGGTCGTTCGACCGCAATGGCAACGTGCTTTCGGGGCCGCCGACACGTGCCCTGCGCCAGTTCGCCGCGGAAGTCCGCGCCGATGAGATCCTGGTCCACCTTTAGGAGCCCACGTGCGTTCAGTGATCGGGTGGCTCGAGCAGCGATTCAACCTGACGGAGATGTTCTCGTTCCTGACCAACTTCGGCCTGTTTCCCGCCGACCTGGATACCCGGCTGCCCCTGCGCGACGCCATTCGCGAGTCGCTGGAGCGTCCGATGCCTTCGTACGCGAGGTGGCCGCGCGTCCTCGGCATTCTCGCCCTGCTGCTCTTCGCTTTTCTCGGGATCACCGGGGTGATGCTCGCGTTCTATTACCAGCCCACGCCATCGCAGGCGTACGAGTCGGTCACCATCCTGGTGCGCGACGTGACCTTCGGCTGGTTCGTCCACCAGGTGCACCGCTGGGGCGCGCAGCTCCTGCTGCTCATCCTGCTGGCGCGGCTCTGGCGTTTCTATTTCCAGGGCGTCTACAAGGCGCCGCGTGAAGCGCTCTGGGTCGTGGCGGTGCTCATGTTCCTGGTCGCGGCCCAGTCGGATCTCACCGGCAGGCTTCTCGGCTGGAGCGCGGGCGGCTACTGGACCTCGGTGCGGGCGATGGAGCTGCTCTATGCCCTGCCGCTTCTGGGCCCGGTGTTCGCCTTTCTCGTGGGCGGTAGCAGCATCGACTCGCTCGTGCTTCTCCGGTTCTATTTCCTGCACGTCGTCGTGCTGCCGGGACTGCTCATCGGGCTGTTCTTCATCAATTTCTCCGGCGTGCGCCGGGTCGGGCTTTCCGCCGACCCGAGAGAGCGTCGCGGCGGCTCGGGCGTCTACCAGCGATACCTGTTCAACCTGCTCATACTCGCGGTGCTGATCCTGGGCGGTCTGGTCACACTGGCCACCCTGGCGCCCAATCCGTTCGAAAAGCCGGCCGACCCCTACAGCACTCCGCCGGGGGCGCGGCCACCCTGGTACCTGCTGGCCTCCTATGGATTCATGGAATCGTTCCCGGCGTTCGTTCCCCGCTCGGCGCGCGGGTTCATCGTCGAGCTGATCCTGGCAGCCTGCCTCCTGGTTCCCTGGATCGACCGGTCGGCGGGACGTGCCCTGCGCGAGCGGCGTGTCGCCATCGCGGCCGGCATCGTCGTGCTGCTGGCGTGGGCGTTCTTCACATGGCAGGGATACCGGATGGAGAGCCTGCGATGATCGCCGCGGTGCTCCTGCTTGCCGCCGCCACTGCCACTGCCCAGACGGCGCCGTCGGCTCGCGCGGGCAATCTCTGCGCGATGTGCCACCCCGACGTGCGCGTGCAGTTCGAGCGCAGCATCCATCACAGCGAGGAGGTCACCTGTGTCTCGTGCCACGGTGGCAACCCGAACGCCTCGACGGTGGCGGCGGCCCACGCGGGCGGCTTCCGCGGCGCGATTTCCCGTCGGGAGATCCCGGCGCTGTGCGCTTCGTGTCATGCCGACGGCTCGCGAATGCGTCCGTACAATCTGCCCACCGACCAGCTGGCGCTGTATCAGACGTCGCAGCACGGCCAGCGGCTCGCTAAGGGCGACCAGAAGGTGGCGGTCTGCACGGA
>DASROJ010000180.1:0-18477 GCA_035646975.1 Patescibacteria group bacterium | reverse complement strand
GCGATGAATTTCATCAACACGCTCGTCGGCGCGCTGGCGGCCATGGGGCTCGCGTTCCTTGTGCTAAATTAAAGCGCCCATGTCCGAAGCAACCCAGGCGCGCATCCGCACATACATCGACTTCACCCGCCCCTTCACGCTGCTGCCGCCCACCTTCGGCGTCATCTCCGGGGCGATCACCGCGTTCGGCTCGGCGTCGAACCCCGACCCGATGCGGCGCGTCACCCTCGATCTGCTGCTGACGGTCCTGCTCGGCTCCGCCTGCGCGGCGCTGCTCAACGCCGCCTCCAACGGCATCAACCAGTATTACGACATCGACATCGACCGGATGAACAAGCCGGGCAGGCACCTGGTCACCGGCGCCATCTCGATGCGCAACGGCTATATCTTCTCGCTCGTGCTGTATGCCGCCGCCATCCTGCCCACCTGGCTCGTGGTGATCTATCCCTACACGGGGCTGGCCGCCAAGCTGACCGCCCCGCTGCGCTGGCATGAATGCACGCTCGTCTACCTGATCGGTCTGATATTCACGTTCGTCTATTCGGCTCCCGCGCTCGGCAGGACGAAGCGACACGGTGTCTGGGCCAACGTCACCATCGCGGTGCCCCGGGGCTGCCTGCTGAAGGTGGCGGGCTGGTCGATGGTGGCGTCGATATTCCACGTCGAGCCCTGGTACATCGGCGGTATCTTCATGCTGTTCCTGCTGGGGGCCAGCACGACGAAGGATTTCTCCGACATGGCGGGGGACCGTGCCGGCGGCTGCCGCACGCTGCCGATCGTCTATGGAGTGAAGAAGAGCGCCTGGATGATCGCTCCGTTCTTCGTGCTGCCGTGGCTGCTCATGCCGCTGGGCGCGACGATGGACAACCCGATAGAGCCCGGACGCAAGCTGCTCACCGGCAATCCCTACGTGCTGTCGGGTCTCGGCATCGCGCTGGCCTGCTGGGGTCTCTATGTCTGCTATCTGATCCTCAAGAAACCCGAAGAGCTTGCCGAAGTCGAGAACCACATCTCGTGGAAGCACATGTACCTCATGATGATGTCCGCTCAGATCGGTTTTGCCGTGGCCTACCTCGTCTGAGAGACCGATGTGAGAAAGCGCGTCGCGCTGGGCGTCTCGATCCCCGTCGTGGTCGTCTTCATCGGCATCCTGATCGCGCTGCTTCTTCCCTCAAACCTGCTGACACTGACCGAAGCTCTCGACCGGCTCGGACTGCTCGGTAGCCGCGAAAGAATCCCGGGTCTGATCGGGACGCCCCCTGGCGACGACGCCCCACCGGATCTGCTCGTCCGCAACGGGCTGCTCTGGGATGCCGCCGGCGGGCTGCGTCCCAACCCGGGTCTGTATCTCGTCGCGGGACGCATCAGCGGCGCGGCGCCCTCGGGCCATCCACGCATCATCGACGCCACCGGGATGACGATCCTGCCGGGCCTCATCGACATGCATGTCCACTCGTTCGGTGGAACGTTCGGCGACGAAATGATGATCGGCAGCGGCATCACCACCGCGCGGGATCTCGGCACACAGCTCGCCGGAGCGCTGCGTCACAGGCAGGAATCGGCAAGCGGCGTGCGCATCGGGCCGAGGCTCTTCGTCACCGGGCCCTATCTCGTCAGCGGCGCGGCCACCGGGGATCAGGAAATCGGCGTGTCGTCTCCCGAGACGGCCGCCGCCCTGGTGAGACGGTTCGCCGACGCGGGGGTGGACGGGATCAAGGTCCACTCCGGCATCGACGAGGCGACGCTTCGGGCGGTGGTCGCCGAGGCGCACAAGCGGGGGCTCTGGGTGGCGGCCCACCTGGACCGCGTGGACGCGGTGCAGGCCTCCGGGATCGGCGTGGACACGATCGAGCACGCGTCGGGCATCGACCTCGAGGAGGGACACGCGGCCGATGCGCGTCGCGAGGCGGCCATCGGCGCGATGGTGGCCGGACACGTCGCGCTGACACCGACGCTCGTGGTGGCGGAGCACGCCTTCACCATCGCGGAGCTGGGACGCCCGGACAACCCGGCGCTGAGATTCGTGCCACGCTTCATGAGACGGTTCTGGATCGCGAGCCAGCTCGCCAATGCGCGTGCCGAGGAGCTCACGCCGCTGGAAACAGAAAAGCGACGTGGGCGGCTGGGGCGGCTCGAACGATTCGTCCTGCGCTTTCACCAGGCCGGCGGGCGCGTGCTGGCCGGCACCGACACGCCCGCATTCCTGGTGGCTCCCGGGATTGACATGCACCGGGAGATCGAGCTGCTCGTGGAAGCAGGCCTCACACCGGCCGAGGCGCTGGCATCGGCCACCAGCGAGGCCGCCGCGGCTATGGGCAGGGCCGGCGAGCTTGGCGGACTCGCGCCGGGATGCCGCGCCGATCTGCTGATCGTCGAGGGGAATCCGTTTTCGGGCGCACCGCGGGCGGACATCACGCGCGACATTCGACTCGTGGTGAAGGACGGAAGGATCCTCCTCCGGCGGCCGTCGTCGGCCGAAGTCGGAGCAAATTGACAGGCTCCGGCGCACGGCTGTAAAGTGACGCGCATGAAGAAGATTGTCTTCGTCTTTCTCGTGCTGCTCGCATTGTTTGCGGCCTTCGTCGTGCTGGCCGGATCGATCCGCCAGCTCCTGCTTGGCGAGAGCGGCAGAAAGACGGCGGAGATCAGCGCGCACTCCGCCGACAGGCTCTCGAGTTAGACCCGCCCTTCGAGCATCGCCCGTCGGTGCCCGGTTCATCGTACTGGAAGCCTTTGAGTTCCGTTGAAAACCCACGGTTCCGACTGTCATGTCCTCTGAAACGGAAACCAGCAACGCCCGGCTCATCGCCCGCCTGAAAGCCTTCCTGGCGCGGCTGGAATGGCTCGGCCAGTACCTGGAATCGGCGCGCAAGGCCGAGGCTTCCTACTTCCTGCTCATCCTGGCGACGGGACTGGTGGGGGGAATCGTCGGCCTGCTCTACCGGCTTGGCCTTCAGCTCTTCCAGCTCGTCTACTTCGCCTCCAACGGAGACATCGTCGAGATCGCCCGGAGCATCTCCTGGCAACGCCGGCTCATCGCGCCGGCGGCCGGCGCGCTCATCGCGGCCCTCGTCATCAAGTACGGCCTGCGCGAGGCCTCAGGCGAAGGGATGTCGGAGATCATGGAAGCCGTCGTCCTGAAGGAAAAGCTGCTGCGCGTGCGTCAGGCCCTGTGGAAGGCCCTGTCGTCCCTGGTGGCCATCGGGTCGGGCGGCTCGCTGGGCCGCGAGGGCCCCATGGTGCAGGTCAGCGCGGCGTCGGCGGGCCGCATCGCGGAGCTGCTGCGCATGTCGGCCGAGCGCCGGCGCATTCTCATCGGGTGCGGCGTGGCGGCCGGCATGGCGGCGGCCTATCACGCTCCGATCGGCGCGGCCCTGTTCGTGATGGAAGTGATCATCGGCAACTTCGCCATGGAGGTTTTCGGACCGCTCGTCATCGCCTCGGTGGTCTCGACCATCGTGACGCGCGGCGTGGTGGGCGGGGCGATCTATGAAGTGCCCGAGCTCAAGCTGGTCTCGGCCTGGGAGTTCATCCCCTACATCGCGCTGGGCATCGCCTGCGCGATCGTGGGCCGGTTGTTCATCCAGGCCCTGACGGGCGCCGGCTGGCTCTTCGCGCGGCTCCCGCTGCCCCCCTGGGCCCGCGCGACGCTGGGCGGCCTGGGCGTCGGCGCGATCGCGATCTGGGTGCCGCACGTCTGGGGAAACGGCGCCGAGGGAGTCAACATGACGCTGAAGGGCGAGCTGCCGCTCGAGCTCCTGTGCTGGGCGCTGGGCGGAAAACTTCTCGCCACATCGTTGAGCATCGGCTCGGGCTCTTCGGGCGGCGTGTTCACTCCGACGCTGTTTCTCGGAGCGACGCTGGGCGGCGTGGTGGGAACGGCGGCCCACTCGTTCTGGCCCAGCATCACGGCGCTGCCCGCCGCCTACGCGCTGGTGGGAATGGCGGGACTGCTCGCGGCAGTGACGCACGCGCCGATCATGTCGACGCTGATGGTGTTCGAGATGTCGCTCAACTACAACCTGATCCTGCCGGTGCTCATCTGCTCGGGGGTGGGGGCGATGCTCTCGCGCGCCATGAAGCGCGAGTCGATCTACACCGAGCGGTTGCGGCGCCGCGGCGTGGACATCGACCTGGCGATCGAGGAAACCGCGCTGGAGTCGATCCATTGCGAAGACGTCATGTGGACCGGCGCGCCGATGGTGACCCCCCAGACTCCCCTCCGGCTGCTGCTGGACAAGTTTCTCCACATGCGCGGCGGCGAGTCGATCCACGTGGTGGGAGCGGACCACAAGTACATCGGTCTGATCGATGTCCACGATCTGGTGGCGGCCACCGAGCAGAAGGAGCTGGGACACGTGCTGATCGCCGGGGACCTCGCTCGCGAAGTGCCTTACGTCCGCGCGCGCGAGCCGGTCTCCGTCGTGACCCAGAAGTTCTGGTTCCAGGAACACGGCGAGCTGCCGGTGCTCTCGGAAGACGACCCGCCCAGATATCTCGGCGTCATCACGCGGCGCGACGTGCTGCGCGCTTTCGACCGGGAGGTCCTGCAGCGCAAGCTGCTGACCGTGCGTTATGCCCCGGGCGGCGCCCCCCAGCCGGGACGCCGCAACCTGGTGGAGCTTCCCGTCGAATTCGGAATCGAAGAGCTGCCGGTGCCGGGAGCCCTCGTCGGCCGGACGCTCAGCGAGCTGGATCTGCCGCACAACTTCCTGCTGACCGCCCTTGCCTACAAGCCGGTGAAGGGCGAACAGCCGGAGATCATTCCCCCGCCCATCGACATCCCGCTGGCGGAAGGTGACCGTCTCGTGCTGGTGGGCAAGAAGCAGGACATCGCGAGATTTGCGAGGTCCTGAGTTCAGCGCCGGCCATCACCGCAAGTGTTCGAAGCCACCCAGAGCATCAGCAGGAAGCAGCAGGCGACGTAGGGAAACACGCCGTACAACGTGTCGCTGGCGGAGTGTGAGTGACGATCGATCGCCACGAACACCTGGACGCAGAAAGCAACCGCCAGGGCCGACACCAGAAACCCCTGCCAGGAGATGGGCCGGTAGATCCAGCCCATGTGCTTGAACCAGACGTTCTGCATGATGAGGCTCCCCCGGAAAGAGGCAGAGTACTCCGCTTCTCTCGAGGAGTCATGAGCCGGAGCTGACCAGGAGGTGAGGATTGCGTGACGCGGTCGCTATGGAGCGGACGGCGGCGCCTTGAACATCTCTTCGGACGGTCTCACCGGACGGCCGAGCCAGAGAGGGCGGCGGAGATTGCCGGGCCCGGGGCCGGGGCGCGCCATCGACAGCCAGCGCCGGTAGACCGCCATCGACTTGCCGGTGTCGACCTCGATGTCGCCGTAACGATCGCCTGCTCCGGCCCGTTCAACGCGAACCTTCTGGTGCCAGCAGTGCATGCCGGAGACGGGGTCGGGATGGACCGGAAACGTGATGTTCTGGTGCACTCCCGGGTCGCGCCACCAGATCCGCTTCGAGTCGGGGTCGTCGCTGGCGAACGGCTCGATGCCGCTCACCTGCCGCATCTTCCAGATGCCTCCCTCGCTCCGGTCTATCGTCACCAGCGCCGATGCCCAGCGCGAGCCGCCGCGCTCGGTGAGCCGCCAGCGTCCCATGTGATGCGAGCAGGCCACCACGCCGGGGCGGATTCCTTCGGTGACGTAGACGCGGTTGACGAAATAGCCGATCTCGGTGCTCACCCGCACGAGATCACCGGTGGCCACGCCGACCCTGGCTGCGTCCGAAGTGTGCATCAGCACGGGGTTGCGGTGAGAGATCTCGGTGAGCCACTTCGCATTGCCGGAGCGGGTGTGGATCATCGTGGGCAGACGGAACGTCGGCAGCAGCACGAACTCTCCTTTTGCCGGGTCGATCTGCTCGGGATGCACGTGGCTGTGGATGTAGCCGGGCAGCGCCAGCTCGGGCCACTTCCAGTCCTTCATCGTCTTCGAATAGAACTCGAGCCTGCGGGAGGGAGTCGGAAATCCCTGCCGCGCCACACCGTCGATCATCACGCCCAGCGTCGCCCCGGCTTTGCGCAGAACGCCGCTGGCCTGGTCGACCTCGGCGTCACGCGCCAGCGCTTCATCCACCTTCGTCTCGTGAAGCTCGTAGACGTCCTTCTTGATCTCGAAGGCGCCGAACTTGCGCATGTATTCGAGCGGCGCGAGCCCCTGCGCCGCCGCGGCCTCCGGCAGCCCGGGCACGGAGTTCTCGAACATCCAGCGGTAGTACTCCTCCACCGTGACCTTGCCGCCGGGCCGGTACGGTGACTCGAACCACTTCCGGATGCCGAGCGAGCCGTCCGGATCGATTCTCCACGAAAGCTCGATCCAGAACTCGTCTTCCTCCCACACTTCACCCGGGTTCGTCTCCCATGTGAACTCCGTCTTCTGCCCCGTCAGCCGCTCCTTTGCCGCGCGCAGGACGGGCTGCCGGAACGACACCCACACGCCCGCCTGCGTCTCCTGGCTCTGCACGTCGTGCCGCTCTCCCGCGTGTCCCATCGGCAGCACGTAATCCGCGAAGATCGTGGTCTCGCTCCAGGTGGGCGTCAGCGCGATGTGGCATCCCACCTTCGATTCATCAGAGAGCGCCTCGATCCAGGTGAACCCGTCGGGGTTGGTCCAGACCGGGTTGTAGACGCGCGTGAAGTAGACATCGAGCTTGCCGCGCCCCTCCTTGAGAAAGTGCGGCAGCAGGAACGACATCTCGTAATGGGCCAGCGGCCACTCGCGGGGAAACAGCAGGTCGTTCCAGAATCGCTGCGCCGGCGGCTCGGCGAACAGTTTCGGGGTGTACTTGTTCCACGAGGCCGGTGATGTGCCGCCCTTCGTGCCGACCGCCCCCACCAGAACGCTGACGAACTCGAGCGCGCGCGCAACCTGCCAGCCGCCGAGGTTGCCCGATGCGGTGCCGCGCCACAGGTGCGCGGCGAATGCCGGTCCTGCCCGCGCGATTTCACGGGCGATCTCGACGATCTTCTTCGCCGGGACGCCGCTCTCGGATTCGGCGAACTCGGGCGTGAAGTCAGCGTAGATCGTCATGGTCTTTTCGATGAATGTCTCCAGATCGATCGGCGCGCCCGGATGCTCCTCGCGCAGAAACTCCTCCCAGTTGACCCACCGGCGCACGAAATCGCGGTCGAACAGCTTCTCGCGCAGGATGACCATGGCCATGGCCAGCAGCACCGCCGATTCGCTGCCCGGCCTGGTCGGCAGCCAGTAGTCGGCCATGCTGGCGGTGTTCGAAAGACGCGGGTCCATCACCGCCAGCTTCGCTCCGCGCATCTTGCCTTCGATGATCCGTTGCGCGTGCGGGTTGAAGTAATGTCCTGTCTCGAGGTGGGATGACAGCAAGAGGATGAAGCGGGAGTTGGCATGGTCGGGCGACGGCCGGTCCGACCCGGTCCAGAGCTGGTAGCCGAGCCGTGCCGACGCCGAACAAACGTTGGTGTGGCTGTTGTGCCCGTCGATCCCCCACCCCTTGAGCACACGTTCGATGTACCGCTCGTGGCCCGGCCGCCCCACGTGATACATCACTTCGTTCTGGCGCCCTTCCACGAACGCCCTGCGGATGCGTCCGGCGATGTCGTCCAGGGCCGCGTCCCAGGTCACGCGCTCCCACTTCTCTTCGCCTCGTTTTCCAGCGCGCCGCATCGGATGGAGTATCCGCTCCGGGTCGTTGATCTGGTTGATGGTCGCCGGCCCCTTGGCGCAGTTGCGTCCTCGGCTGCCCGGGTGCAGCGGGTTGCCCTCGAACCGGCGGATCTTCTGCGTCTCCTTGTCGACGTAGGCCAGCAGGCCGCAGGCCGCCTCGCAGTTGAAGCAGATGGTCGGCACCAGCGTGTAGCTCTTCTTCACGCGGCGCGGCCACGCCCTGGCTTCGTACTCCTCCCAGTGGTCCCACTTCTCCACCGGCGGATAAAGCGACAGCGGGCCACGCTGCGGCATCGGCCCGATGTGAAGCGGCGGTTTGCCGCTCAGCCGGCGGAAGAGGCGCTCGACCAGACCCGGTCTGAAGCCGCCGCGGACGGGGCGCGCGCTCACGACAGCGCCACCGACTGACCGGCGCGCACGTACAGGTGCTCGTACAGACCCAGACCGATGAGCGAGAGCATCGCCGCGCAGGCGTGCGCGATGCCGCTGTCCAGATAAAGCAGCGCCAGCGGCAGCAGATGGCCGGCGATCATCACGCCGCCGACCAGCACCGGCAATCGGTCGCCGCTCATCGCCCACCTCGCGGAGGCCGCGGCATCCTCGGTCTGGTGAATCGCGAACAGCTCGAGCAGCACGAGCCCTCCGTTGAGCGCCAGCACGCGCCAGAGCCATTGCTGGAAGAACCCCTCGACATCCGACGGCAGCGGCTGGGGTGTGATCACCCGCGCCAGCAGCATCACCGCAAGACCTCCCACGAACGCCTGCACCAGTAGGTGCAGTGGCAGTAGTGGGCTCTGCCACAGATCGCGCCCCTTCGACTGCCAGAACAGGAACGCCGTGTACATCGCGCCGCCGGCGCCGATGACGATGCCCGGCACCGCCAGGGCGTTCCAGAGCCTGTGCCACCCTTGCAGCTGCGCCGCCGCCAGCGCGGTGGCCACCAGGCCGAACGCCAGCAGGATGTACGAACCCCGGGTGAGCCACGAGCGCCACTGCGGCCGCGTCAACACCCAGAGAAATCGCGACGGCTTCTTCAGGTCAGCCACCAGCAGCAGGCCGGTCGCCCCCAGAAACATCAGCGACATGAACAGCGCGGCGAGCCGCAGCCGGGCTTCGTAGGCAGGATTGCCCCATCCCCAGATGAACGGAGCCAGCATCAGGCAGCCGGCCGCGATCGACTTGGTCCACATGTACGCCGAGACCTTCCATCCCCAGGAATCCTGATGGGTCTGTCCCGCGTCATACACGCGCCGCGCGCGGGTGGCCTTGTCGCCGAGCACCGCCTGCACCCGATCCCAGAGCTCATCGCTCAGCAGGCCGCTGCCGCCCGGTGGCAGCGCCTCGCTGACCCGCGTCGTCTGCGCCGGCACGCGGGGAACGACCCCCGGCTCGCGGCCCTGGCTCGAGAGGTAGGCGCCGACGACATCGGTCTGCCCGGGCACCAGCGAGGCGCTGTCGCCCTCGATGTAGAACACCTTTGGCTGTGTCCCCTTCTCCGGTTTGCGCACGGACAGACGCTGGATCTTGATGACCTGCGCGATCTCGCTGCCCGGATCCTCCATGTCGCCGGCGATGATGGCGTGCTCGGGGCAAACAACGGCGCAGGGCGGCTCGAGACCGACCTCCACCCGGTGCGCGCAGAAGTTGCACTTGGCCGCCGTGTTCGAGTCCGGATCGATGTACAGGGCATCGTACGGGCAGCCTTGGATGCAGGCCTTGCATCCGATGCACCGGTTGGAGTCGAAATCGACGATGCCGTCTTCCCGGGTGTAGAGCGCGGTGACCGGACAGATGGTGGTGCAGGGCGCGTCGGAGCAGTGATTGCATCGCATCACGCTGAAGAAGCGGCGCGTGTCGGGAAAGGTTCCTTTCTCGATGTACTTCACCCAGGTACGGTTGACGCCCAGAGGGACATCGTGCTCCGCCTTGCACGCCACGGTGCAGGCATGGCACCCGATGCACTTGCGGTTGTCGATGACGAAGCCGTAGTTCATGCGCCGGACGCCCCCGTTGCCACCGCCTTGAATCCACGATGCGCGGCCGGTGAGTGTATCAGCCTCGGCGGGGAATGTCAGAACGCGTGTCGGAGATACGTTGCGCCGGTCCAGTAGATGAACCCGCCCTCGTCGTCACGGGAGGTCAGGATGACGTCGCCGGGAACCACCCTGGCGGGCGGGACGGGCATCAGTCCCGTGAGCGGGCGCGCCCGAATCGATTGGGAAGCTCCGCGCCGGTCTTCGCCGTCATCGTGCACCGCGTCCCTGAGCAGGAGCGTCTGTTTCGCCTCGGGATTGAGCCATCCGGCCTCGCCGTACCCATGGATGACGGCCAGCAGCAGGTCGGTTGCCTCGACCCGCACCGGTTCGCGGCGTTTCATCGCGGCGGCGGTCTCTTGCGGGTCGACGTCCTTGATCATCCAGTTCGCAACGGGGCTGTTGATCTGCTCGAGAGCGCCGGGGGCCGGCTTCACGAGGACCGCGATGTCCTGCGATCCGTCGCCGTTGAAGTCACCGAGGGCGAAGTCCGGCTTGCGGGGCCGTGCCGGGACAACCGCCTGCGCGAAGATCGCCTCCACCTTCTGACGGACGGCTTCCGGCGTGATGGAAGCTCCACCGATCGACCTTGACGCTGGAGCGGCCGTTTCGGCCGGCGCGTTCGGCGAGTTCCCGGCGCCGGCGGGAGCCTGGCCGGTCGCTTCGATCTCGCGTTCCGAGTGGGCCGGTGCGCCGCACCCGGCTGTCAACGCGAGCAGAAGTGCCGGCAGGAGGATCCCTGGGCTGACGCGTTTCGGCATGCTCGGTTCCGGGAAATGCTCCAGCCGGTCATCGGCGAACGAGCCGGCCGAGGGGGATCCGTTCGTTCCCTCGGCCGGCTCGCCGGTCTCAACTCGCCGTGTCCGGCAGGAAGATCACAGAGAGTTGAGGAACGTGATGAGCTGGTTCTTCTGCGTCGTGCTCAGGTTGATGTAGTTGTTGATGACCGGGTTTGCCTCTCCGAAGTGGCGCAGAATCGACTCGTTGCGATTCACCGTCTCTCCGTCGTGCATCAAACGGTCACGGGACCGCATTCCCCACAGCGGGGGCGTGCGCAGCTTGTTGCGTGTCGACGCACCGCCGTTCTGCACGATGCCGTCGCCGGTGCCCACATCGTGCAGCAGGAAGTCGCTGAACGGGTGGATGATCTTGTTGCCGAGCGCCGCGGGCACGGTGAAGGCTCCGTTGTTGATCACGGTGCCGGCCGGAGCCGTGGTGATGTTGCGGACGTGGCAGTTTCCGCAGCCGATCGAGGTGAACAGGTTGCTGCCTGCCACCGCGTCGGCTGTGGCCGCCAGCGCGGTGTCGCGTGGCGGTGCCTTGGTCGAGCGCATGAAGTCGGCGAACGCCTGCACGTCGGCGCCGCCGGCATCCTCGGGATCCGGCACGGTGTCGATCGAGGCAACCGACGCGCCGTTGGACGTGTTCTCGGTCGGCTGCAACGGGCTGGTGATCCCCATCTCGTTCAGGTAGGCGTCGGCCGAAAACGAGACCAGGCTGGCGTGCTGGTTCTTCCAGCCGAAGCGTCCCGCCCGCACCACGTTGCCGGCCTCGTTGACCGGAACCTGGATCAGCTGGCCGCGCATCCCGGCCGGCTGCCCGTTGGAAATCGCCAGCAGCGTGTTGCTGTCGATGCACTCGACGAACCCGTCTCCCAGCGTGTTCAGCGACGTGCGGAAGGTGCGCACCTCGTTGCCACCGAGCACACGCTCCTGGAAGTTCGCGTTGATGGACCGGTCGTTGATGAGCGAGCCACCCGGATGGTTGATGAAGCTGAACCCGTCGAAGTGACCGGCCCGCAGCTCAGTGATCTGGCTGATGGCGCCCACGACCGGGTTCTGATGGCACTCGGAGCAGGCCTGGGCGTTATAGAGCGGCCCCAGGCCGTCGGGAATCTCCTCCCGCTCCGCGAACGTGTCCAGCGCCGCGTCGAAATCGGCCTGGGTGAGGAAGCCGTTGGTCAGGTTGTCGAAACCCGCCGGAGCTTCCGTGGGTCCCGTCTGCGTGAACGCGACGGGCAGTACGAAAAGCGATCCAAGAAACAGCAGGAGCAGGAGCTTTGAACGTCCCATAGACAATCCCCCCGAACGTCCCGTGGCCGGGACACACTGGCGGTGAGACGGACGTCAGGCTGCTGCCTTGATTCTCTAACGCGCGGCGGGGCTTCACTTATTACGAGAAACACACCAAGTCGACGACGCTACGATAACCCGGCAGACAGATTGAACCCGTCCCCCCCAATTGACCTCTGTCGTGCCTGGCCCGATCCCGGATCCATAGGTCGGTCAGACTTCGGCACACTAAACCCGTTTGTTTTTTTCTGTCAAGAGGGAAAGATGAGGAAATGCGCGAAAACGCGAGTTCAGGTTCGGGGCGTGGCCTTGCCGACCTTGACTCGAGCCGGACGAAGGACCTTCTCCCCGTGGCGATATCCGCGCTGCACCTCGTCCACGACGAGGTTGTCACGGCCCGCCTCCACCGCCTCGACGACGATGGCTTCGGCGACGTTGGGGTCGTACTCGAGACCATACGTCTCGATCGGCTCGACCCCCTCGGACTTGAGCACCGAGAGAAGCTGCTGTCGTATCAGCTCGATGCCTTCGGCCACCACCTTCGGCCCGGCCTCGGCCACCTTCACGGCTCGATCCAGGTTGTCGAGAACATCGAGCATCGAGCCCAGCAGGCGGGCCTTTCCCTCCATGACCCGCCGCTCCACATCCCGTTGCAACCGTTCTCTCACCGCGTCGAGCTCGGCATGCGCCCGGGTCAACGCCTCGGCCGCTCTTTTTTCCGCGGCCTCCGCCCGGCCCTTCAGCTCCTCGACGAAAGAAGGATACTTCGCCCCCGCGGCCTCCTGCCCCTCGCCCGGCTGAGCATGGTGGCGGCGGTCCACGACGTTGAGTTTCGCCGGAACATTCTCGTCGGGCGGCGCGCCGTTCCCCTTCTTCGTCACAATTGTCCCCTCAGGTCAGGTCGACCGTCACATGGTACTGGAACCGCCCCCTCACCACTTTCAGCAGCACGGCATCCCTGCCCACGATGCGTGGCACCACCTTCTTCAGCGTCGTCATGTCCGTCACCGGCTGATCGAAGATGCCTCGCAGGATGTCGCCCTGCTCGAACCCGCTGAAGTAGGCATGGCTCCGGTTTCTCACGCGAGTCACGATGACGCCGTCCGGCGGCAGCCCCGGGGTCTGTTTACGCAGCTCGACGGGAATATCGCTCAACTCGAGCCCGAGCTGATCGGCCAGGTAATCCTCGGAAAGGGAGATGGGAAACTCGACCGCGGTCATGTCCGCCTTCTTCTCGGCCGCGGCCTTCTTCCAGCTCAGCGCGAGATGGTCGCCCGCCTTGAAGCGGGAAATGGCGGTCTCGAAATCGGTTCGCGAGGTGATGGGGTCCTCGCCGAGCCTCGTGACCAGGTCGCCGGCTTCGACTCCTGCCTGCTCCGCCGGGCTGCCCGGATACACACGCCTCACCTGCACGCCGGGCGCCGGCACCGATACCGCGCCGCCGGCATCGAGCCCGGCGTCGCGCCCCAGCAACGTCGCGTAGCTGCGGTCGGTCAGATCCCGGACATCGAGACCGAGCCAGGCGGTGCGAACCTCGCCGTAACGCAGCAGGTCGTCGAACACCTTTCGCGCACGGTCCACGGGGATCGCGAAGCCGATCCCCTGGCCTTCGCCGAGGATGGCGGTGTTGATCCCGATCAGCTCGCCTTCGATGTTGAGAAGCGCGCCGCCGCTGTTGCCGGGATTGATCGACGCGTCGGTCTGAATGAAATCCGAGTAGACCCGGTCACCGGCCTTGATCGACCGCTTCACGGCCGAAAGCACGCCGGTGGTCACCGTGTTCGCCAGCCCGTAGGGATTGCCGATCGCGATGACCGTCTCGCCGATCATCATGTCGGTGGACCTGCCCACCTTGATCGCGGGCAGGCTGCCGGGGATGTCGATCTTGAGCACGGCGAGGTCGGAGCGGGGATCGGTCCCGATCACCTCGGCCTCGAATTTTCGCTTGTCGGCCAGGATGACGTCCACTCGCGAGGCGCGCCAGACGACATGCTCATTGGTGAGGATGTAGCCTCGCGGGTCGATGACCACGCCCGACCCGAGGCTGTCCTGCACGGGTGGCGCACCGGCAAAAAAAGAATCGAGCATCGAGGGCCGGAATGGATTGTCGACGCGCTGCTCGGTGGAGACGTTGACGACGCACGGGCCGGCCTGCTCCACCACGCCCACCACGGGGCTGTGCCGCTGCGCGCTGCCGAGCGCTTCGGGTGGCGCGCCCGCCTGTCCTGCCCGCGCGGTTCCGGCTGCCGCCGCCGTAAGGAGCGCGGCGCTCACGATGGCGGCGGGGATGCCGGCTTTCTTTCGCATCAGCTCAATGCCGTTCAACGGCCCAGGAGCCTGCGCACCCTCTCCTTGAGGGGAGGGTGGGTGCTGAACAAGCTGAGGAACGCCTGGCCCGAAAGCGGGTTGGAGATGTACATGTGATTCATCGAGGGGCTGACGTTGAGCGGCGGCGCCTTTGTCCCGAACTGCTCGAGTTTCTGCAACGCCGAAGCCAGGCCGTAGGGATTGCCCACCATTTCAGCCCCGGAAGCGTCGGCCTGGTACTCCCGCGAGCGTGAGACCGCCAGCTGGATCACCATGGCCGCGATCGGCGCGACGATCATCATCACCAGCAGCTCGATGATGCTGCCACCGCCGCGTTCCGAGTCCCGGCTGCTGGGCCCCATGAACAGGGCTCCAAACCTCGCCATGTGGGCAAGAAAAGTGATCGCGCCGGCCAGCGTGGCGGCCACCGAGGAGATGAGGATGTCCCGGTTCTTCACATGTGACAACTCGTGCGCCAGCACCCCTTCGAGCTCGTTGCGATCCATGAGTTTCAGGATGCCGGTGGTGCAGCAGACCGCCGCGTGGTTCGGATTGCGCCCGGTGGCGAACGCGTTGGGCGCGTCCGCCTCCACGATGTACATCTTCGGCATCGGCATGCCGGAACGCGCGGTCAACCCTTCCACGATGGCGTACATCTCGGGGGCCTGTTCGCGCGTCACCGCTTTTGCCCCGTGCATCGCCAGGATCATCTTGTCGGAGAACCAGTAGGCGAAGAAGTTCATCCCGGCGGCGAACAACAACGCCATCAACATGCCGCCCTGGCCGCCCAGCAGCCCGCCGAATGCCAGCAGCGCGCCGGTGAGCGTCCCGAGCAGCAGTACTGTCTTGAGATTGTTCACTGGCTCCTCACCTGGCCACGTCGACTTTGATCTGCTTCGGACGCGTGTCCTCCCGCTTGGGAAGAATGACCTCCAGCACGCCCTCCTTGTGCTTGGCCTGGATCTTCGTCTGATCGATGGTGCCGGGAAGCTGGAAGGATCTGGAGAACACGCCGTACGACCGCTCGATGCGGTGGTAGTCCTCCTCCTTGACTTCCTTGGTGAACCGCCGCTCGCCCCGAAGCGTCAGCGCGTTGTTCTCGATCCTCACGTCGATGTCCTTCTGATCGACCCCGGGCAGGTCGGCGCGCAGCACCACCGTTTCCTGGGTCTCGTAAATATCCACCGGGGGCGTCCAGGCCCCCATGGCCATCTCCTCATCGGTGGTCTTGGAGCGCGACAGCGAATCCTCGAACAGCCGGTTCATCCGCTCCTGCAGGCTCACAAGGTCACGGAACGGGTCCCAACGTTGCAGAGCCATGGTCGTAACCTCCTTCGGTTATTGTGTTGAACAGCATAGATATCGGCCCGGAACGCGTCAAGGAACCCGGGCGCCGGCGTCCTGGAGGATCGCCCGCTTGCTGAATGTCATCCCACCGCCGCTCTTGTCAACATCCACCACCACAGTGTCACCGGGCGCGTACTCCCCTTCGAGAATCTTCAGCGCCAGCGGGTCCTGGACCTTTCTCTGGATGACCCGCTTGAGCGGCCGGGCGCCGAAGTCCCGGTCGAACCCTTCCTTCGCCAGCAGCTGGACGGCCCCCGGGGTCACTTCCACGCCGATCTGACGGGCCGCCAGCAAGGCCTGCAGCTTGCCGACCTGCACCTGGACGATCCGGGACAACGCCTCCCGATCGAGGCTGTTGAAGACCACGATCTCGTCGATCCGGTTGAGGAACTCGGGCCTGAAATGGGCACGCAAGGCCTCATCCACCTTCGGGCCAACGGGCTCGCCGCGCTCCTCGGCCTCCCGGATCGCCGTGCTGGCGAGATTGGACGTCATGATGATGATGGTATTGCGGAAGTTGATCGTCCGCCCTTTGCCGTCGGTCAAACGCCCCTCATCGAGAATCTGAAGAAGGATGTTGTGCACGTCCGGATGGGCCTTCTCGAACTCGTCGAACAGCACGACAGCATAGGGACGCCTTTTCACCGCCTCGGTGAGCTGGCCTCCCTCCTCGTAGCCGACATAGCCGGGCGGAGCGCCGATGAGACGCGCCACGGCGTGCTTCTCCATGTACTCGGACATGTCCAGACGGACGATGTTGTGCTCATCGTCGAAGAGAAACTCGGCCAGCGCGCGCGCCAGCTCGGTCTTGCCGACGCCGGTGGGCCCCATGAAGAAGAACGAGCCGAGCGGTCTGTTGGGATCCTGAAGCCCCGCGCGCGAACGGCGCAGCGTGCTCGAGACAGTCTTCAGCGCCGCGTCCTGACCCACCACGCGCGAGCGCAGATGCTCTTCCATCCTGATGAACTTCTGCGTCTCTCCTTCGAGCATCTTGGACACGGGGATACCGGTCCAGCGCGACACGACACCGGCGATGTCCTCCTCGTCGACTTCCTCCTTCAGGAGGCGCCGCTGCTTCTGCATCTCGGACAGGCGGGCGTTCTCCGCGTCGAGATCCTTCTGCAGCCCGGCCATGACACCGTATCGCAGCTCGGCCACCTTGCCATAGTCGCCCTGGCGCTGGGCTTTTTCCTCTTCGATGCGCGCGGCCTCGAGCTTCTCCTTCAGGCCGCGGAGCTTCAGGATGGCGTCCTTCTCCGCCTGCCATTTCGCCTTCATCCCCGAGGCCTTCTCCTGCAGCCGCGCCAGCTCTTCCTCGAGCTTCGGCAGGCGCTCCCGGGAAGCCCGATCCTTTTCCTTCCTGAGCGCCTCGCGCTCTATCTCGAGCCGCATGATCTCGCGGTTGCTCTGATCGATCTCCACGGGCATCGAATCGATTTCCATCCGCAGACGCGCCGCCGCCTCGTCGATCAGGTCGATGGCCTTGTCGGGAAGAAACCTGTCCGTGATGTACCGGTGGGAGAGGGTGGCCGCCGCCACGAGCGCGCCGTCGCGGATGCGCACGCCGTGGTGCACTTCGTAGCGCTCCTTGAGGCCGCGCAGGATGGCGATGGTATCCTCGACGTCCGGCTCGCCCACCTGCACCGGCTGGAAGCGCCGCTCGAGCGCCTTGTCCTTCTCGATGTACTTGCGGTATTCGTCCAGCGTCGTGGCGCCGACGCACCGCAGCTCGCCGCGTGCCAGCGCCGGTTTGAGCATGTTCGAGGCGTCGATCGATCCCTCGGCTGCCCCGGCCCCCACCAGGGTGTGCAGCTCGTCGATGAAAAGGATGATCTCCCCTTCGGCCTCGGCGATCTCCTGCAGGGCGGCCTTGAGGCGGTCCTCGAATTCACCCCGGTATTTCGCGCCGGCCACCATCGCGGCGAGATCCAGGGCCACGATCCTCTTGTTTCGGAGCGATTCGGGAACATCACCGTCGATGATGCGGCGCGCGAGCCCTTCGACGATCGCGGTCTTTCCCACTCCCGGCTCGCCGATCAGCACCGGGTTGTTCTTGGTGCGGCGCGCGAGCACCTGCACCACCCGACGGATCTCGTCATCACGTCCGATCACGGGGTCCAGCTTGCCGCGGCGCGCCAGGTCCGTGAGATCGCGGCCGTATTTCTTGAGCGCTTCGTACTTTCCTTCCGGATCCTGGTCGGTGACCCGCTGCGTGCCGCGCACCGACTTGAGCGCGGACATCAATCCATCGGTGGTCACACCCGCGGCATTGAGCAGATCGGCCGCCGGCGAGCTCTTTGCCCTGGCCAGGGCGAGCATCAGGTGCTCGGTGCTGATGTACTCGTCCTTGAACTGGGACGTCAGCTTGAAGGCCTCATCGAACACCTTGGCCAGGTCCTGCCCCATCTGGGGCTGGTAGCCGGCCTGTCCCGTAACCTTGGGGAGCCGGCCGAGACGCTCGTCCACCTGCGCGAGGAGGCGTCCCGGGTCGGCCCCGAGCTTCCGAAGCAGGCTCTCGGCGATTCCTTCCGGCTGGGCGAGCAGGGCCTTGAGGAGGTGAAGCGTCGAGGTCTCGGGATGCCCCGAGCTTTCCGCCAGGCCGGTCGCTTCCTGCAGCGCTTCCTGGCTCTTGACGGTCAATCGGTCCCATCGCATCGGGTCGGCCTCCTTGCCTCGCGGTTTGTCCGTGATCGGTCGGGGCTTGCGCACTCATAAGATTCCAGGCGCGACGGTGTCAAGGCGTGACGCTCCATTTCCGATCCAGCAGCGGCCAGAGCCATACGATACCCGCCGCATCGATAATCGCGTGGGCCGCCACGGCCGGAAGGAGGCTGCCGGTGACCAGCACGGGGATGGCCAGCACCAGGGCGATGATTCCCGCGCGCGCCGCGCCGAGCCTCCCCTGGTACGAATGTGCCGCGCCGAATACGCAGGCCGCCAGTACCGCGGCCAACCCCCGCGACCCCACCAGCAGGGCGATACGCGACACCAGGAAGCCCCGGTAGAGGAACTCCTCGCACACCCCGGCGGTGGGCGAGACGATGAGCAGGAT
>DASROJ010000179.1:0-4419 GCA_035646975.1 Patescibacteria group bacterium | reverse complement strand
GAGAACAGCCGCATGAGCGAGCAAGCAGCTGTCGCCGGACACAAACCGCACGCCGCGCACGAAGCCCATCACGAGGCGCTCGGCTTCTGGCGCACGTACGTCTTCTCGACCGACCACAAGGTCATCGGCATCCAGTACGCGATTACGGGCATGCTGTTCCTGCTCTTCGGCTTCTCGCTGATGATGCTGATGCGGTGGAACCTCGCCTACCCGGGCGCCGCGCTGCCGCTGATCGGGGGCTGGTTCGGCGAGGCGCGCATGCCGGGCGGGATCATGCTTCCCGACTTCTACAACGAGCTCGGGGCGATGCACGGCACCATCATGGTCTTCATGGGGGTGGTGCCGCTGGCCGTCGGAGGCTTCGGAAACTTCGTGCTCCCGCTCCAGATTGGAGCTCCGGACATGGCGTTCCCGCGCCTCAACATGGCGAGCTACCAGTTCTTCTTCCTCGGCGGCCTGATCATGCTGGCCAGCTTTTTCATGCCCGGCGGAGCCGCGCAGTCCGGATGGACCTCCTACGTGCCGCTCGCCATCATCGCGCCCGGCCAGACGGTGTGGCTCGTCGGGATGATCTTCCTGATCACCTCGTCGCTGCTCGGAGCCATCAACTTCATCACGACCACGATCCAGCTCCGTGCGAAGGGACTCACGTTCCTGCGATTCCCCTTCTTCGTCTGGACCCAGCTGGTCACGGCCTTCCTCCTTCTGCTGGCCTTCCCGCCGCTCGAAGCCGCGGCCGTCATGCAGCTGATGGATCGCGTGGCCGGCACGAGCTTCTTCATGCCGAGCGGCCTTGTCGTCAGCGGCCAGGTGCTGACCAATGCCGGCGGAGGCAACCCGCTCCTCTGGCAGCACCTGTTCTGGTTCCTGGCGCACCCGGAGGTCTACGTCCTGATCCTTCCCGCGATGGGCATCGTGGCGGAGATTGTCGCCAACAACACGCGGAAGCCGCTGTGGGGCTACCGCTCGATGGTCTACTCGGTGGTGTTCCTCGGCTTCATGTCGTTCATCGTGTGGGCGCACCACATGTTCATGACCGGCATGGGGACGACGATGGCGGCGTTTTTCCAGACCACGACGATGATCATCTCGATCCCGTCGGTCGTCATCCTGACGGCCCTGATCATCTCGCTCTGGGGCGGATCGATTCGCTTCAACACGCCGATGCTCTTCGCGCTCGGCTTCCTGCCGATGTTCGGGATCGGCGGGCTCACCGGGCTGCCGCTGGCGTTCAACATCGCGGACATCCCGCTGCACGACACCTACTACGTCATCGCCCACTTCCACTACGTCGTCGCGCCAGGAACGATCTTCGCCCTGTTCGCAGGTATCTATTATTGGTACCCGAAGGCGACCGGGCGGATGATGAACGAGACGCTCGGCAAGATCCATTTCGCCGGGTCGTTCATCTGCATGAACGCGGTCTTCATGCCGATGTTCCTCGTGGGGCTGGCCGGCGTGTCGCGGCGGCTGTACGACGGCGGGGCGGCCTACGACTTCGCGCAGCCGGTGCTCCACTGGAACGTCATGTCCTCGTGGGGCGCGTGGACGCTCGGGCTCTTCCAGATTCCGTTCATCTTCAATTTCTTCTGGAGCATCCGGAAGGGAGAGAAGACCGGGGACAACCCGTGGCAGGCGACCACGATCGAGTGGGCGGCGCCGTCGCCGCCGCCGCACGGCAATTTCGCCGCGATCCCGGAAGCATACCGCGGGCCCTACGAATACAGCGTTCCCGGCGCGGCCAGGGACTTCGTGCCGCAACACGAGGCCTAGATCGAGATGGAGATCCCCTACACCGTTGAGATCCGCCGCGACACCGGTCTGACGAACGGCAAGATCGGCATCTGGCTGTTCCTGGCCTCCGAGGTCATGCTGTTCGGCGCCCTGTTTGCCAGCTACATCCTCATCCGGACGGGGTCGCCAAGCTGGCCGCGCGGAGACACGATCCTGGACGTCCCGCTGGCCACGTTCAACACCATCGTCCTGATTTCGTCCTCCGTCACGATGGTGATGGCGTGGGCCTCGCTGATGCGCCGCCGCTTCGGGACCTTCCGGATCTACATGGGGGCGACGATCCTGCTCGGGTTCACCTTCCTCGTGGTCAAGTACTTCGAATACAGCCACCATCTCCACCTTGGAGAATTTCCCAGGACCAACAACTTCCTCGCGATCTATTACACGCTGACCGGCCTGCACATGCTGCACGTGATGGGCGGGATGGCGGTGAACGCGTATTTCTGGGGACCCGGCGCGAAGCAGTGGAAGACGAACCCGGAGTGGTTTACGAACCGGGTCGAGCATTCGGGCCTCTTCTGGCATTTCGTGGACCTGGTCTGGATCTTCCTCTTCCCGACCCTGTATCTTCTGTAGGCAGCCATGACGACCGACCACGCAGGATCCGTCACGAGCGACCACGCCGCTGACATCGACAGGCACGTCAGGATCTACATCACCGTCTTCGTCGCGCTGATGGTCCTGACCATCGTGACCGTGGCGGTCTCCCGCTTCCACCTTCCCGTGCATATAGCCGTGACGGTTGCGTTGCTCGTCGCCGTCATCAAGGGATCGCTGGTAGCGTGCTACTTCATGCACCTGATCTCCGAGAAGAAGCTGATCTACGCGGTGCTCGCGCTGACTGTTGCCTTCTTCATCGCGCTGCTGACACTTCCGGTGCTGACCGTCCACGACGGCTACTGGATGCGCTGATGAACCTGAGGTGGGTCCACGCGGTGTTGATCGTGCTCTCCGCGGCGCTCGCGGTCCTGTTCGGCGTGTGGTGCCTGGCGCTGTATGGACGGGAGCACGCGACGACAAGCCTGCTCGCAGGCATCGCGGCGTTCGGGGTGTCGCTCGGGCTGATCGTCTACGACTCGTGGTTCCTGCGCAAGACGAGGACGCTGCGATGACCGGCGCCTTGACGTCCGTGATCTTCGCCTGCGCCATGTGCTTCGGGGCCGAGGAAACCTCGATGATCGACGGGGCCAAGCTCGGCGTGCTCGTGATGCTGGTGGTTCTTTTCGCGGTCCAGGGCGGGTTCGTAGCCTTCTTTCTCTATCTCCGCAAGCGCGCGAAGCGCATCGCGGACGTCGAGCTCGACGACGAATGGTCGGAGCTGCAAAGGGCACCGAGAACATCATGACTGAGTGGCTTGGACTTCCGCCGCTCGCCTCGGCTCACGGCGGGCAGATCGACGGCATGATCGGATGGGTGCACATCTTCATGCTCATCCTGTTCGTCGGGTGGGGAAGCTTTTTCCTCTACTGCGTCGTTCGCTTCCGCCAATCGCGCCATCCAGTGGCGAACTATACGGGCGTCAAGTCGCACGCGACGAACTATCTCGAAGTCGGCGTAGCGGTGGTCGAAGGGATTCTACTGGTCGGCTTCGCGATCCCGTTGTGGGCCGCACGGGTCGATCAGAGGCCTCCGGACAACGAAGCGCTGGTCGTCGAGATCACGGGCGAGCAATTCGCCTGGAACATCCACTATGCCGGCCCTGATGGTAAATTCGGCCACACCGAACTCAAGCTGCTCGACCTTCAGGCGAATCCTCTCGGGCTCGACCGCTCCGATCCTTCCGCCAAAGACGACGTCACGACGCTCAACCAGCTCTACCTGCCGGTCAACAAGCCGATCATCGTCAGGCTCAGGAGCAAGGACGTCATCCACAGCTTCGGCGTGCCCGAGTTCCGGGTGAAACAGGACGCCATCCCGGGCCTCACGATTCCGATCTGGTTCATCCCCAACGTCACCACCGCGGAGATGCGGACACGGACGGGAAAGCCCGAGTTCCAGTACGAGATCGCCTGCGCGCAGCTCTGCGGGCTCGGCCATGCCCGGATGCGGGGCTTCGTTACCGTCCTCGCGCCTGACGAGTTCCAGAAGTGGCTGGACGATAAGGTCAAGGAGCAGAACGCCCCGGATCCCTTCCGGTAGAGGCACCGCAGTTTGCACGACGGATCCATGGCAGCGGAAGGAGCTGAACCATGGATTTCACGACCGGCGTCGCGCTCGCAGTCCTCTTGTGTGTCGCGCTGTGGGTTCCCTATTTCCTTCTCTACATCCGTCGCGGCAAGGCGCACGGGCACACCTGGTTCACGTGGTGGAAGCCGCGTGGCCACTCCGACATCGGCCCGGACACGGGATTCCGGCCGACGAGACCCGGCGCAGATGATGCGCGAGGAGCGCGTTACTGATCGGGAGTCCGAGCAGCGGCCGGGCCGTCCGTGGGGACTGTGGATCCTGACGCTCGGCCTGCTTGCCTCGCCGATGATTCACGGCGGCGCGCTGCTGCTGCGCAGGCACTGGCTCAATTTCGGAAGTCTCAGGCTGTGGGACGGGCTCGTCTACTTCCTCATCGCGCCCATCGTCGGCGTGCTGATGTTGAGGCGGCACGAGCGGGCCCGCTTCTCGGCCTATGTG
>DASROJ010000178.1:0-2309 GCA_035646975.1 Patescibacteria group bacterium | reverse complement strand
CGCCGCGGCGCGGATCACGGTCGAAGGGTTCGCCAGGGTGCTGCTGCTCGGAAGCCCAGACGCGGTGCACGCGCGCGCCGTGCGGCTGGGCGCCGACCTGTCCCGTTGCCAGTTCGAGGACCCCGCGAGTTCTGCCCGGCTGGAGCAGTTCGCGTCGATGTATCACGAACGGGCACGCGCCAGGGGCATCACGCTCGACGAGGCGCGGCGCGCGGTGCGCGACCCGCTGCTTTTCGGCGCGCTGCTGGTGCGCGCGGGGGCGGCCCACGGCAGTGTGGCGGGGGCCTCGCGCACCACCTCGGAGACCATGCGGGCCGCTCTGCGGGGGATCGGCCCTGCCGACTCGACGCGAACGGTCTCATCCTTTCTTCTCATGGTGGTCCCGCGGCCCGAGTTCGGTGTGGACGGCGCCATGATCTACGCTGACTGCGGCCTGGTGATCGAACCAACCGCCGATCAGCTCGCCGACATCGCGATCCAGTCGGCCGGCAGCGCGCGATTGCTGCTGGAGACGGAACCGCGCGTCGCGATGCTGTCGTTTTCGACACGCGGCAGCACGAAGCACGCGGCCGCAGAGAAAGTCGCGCGCGCCGTGGAGATGGTGCGAGCCCGGCAGCCGGACCTGATCGTGGATGGAGAGCTGCAGGTCGACGCCGCGCTGGTTCCTTCCATCGCCGGCACGAAGGCGCCCGGCAGCCCGGTGGGCGGGAGGGCCAACGTGCTCATCTTCCCCGATCTCGAAGCAGGCAATATCGCGTACAAGCTGACCGAGCGTCTGGCCGGCGCGATGGCGCTCGGGCCGATCACCCAGGGGCTGGCGCTGCCCGCCAACGACCTTTCGCGCGGATGCAGCGTGGAGGACATCGTTCACGTGTCGGCCATCACGGCGCTGCAGGCCCTGTCCGGCGCTTCTTCCAGGGTCTCCAGATGACCCTCAAGATCCGCCACAAGGTGCTGCTGCCCGCCCTTGCGGTCATCATCGTGCTGCTCGCCCCCGTGGCCTACTCGTTCTACTCCATCTCGCTCATCAAGAGGCAGGCCGACAACCTGAAGGACTACCACCTGCCGGGCTCCATCCAGGTGCGGGACATCCGGCTGCAACTGGAGGAAGTCGTGCGTCAGGGGCTGCTGACGGCCGTCAGCACGGAACCCGGCTTCCAGGAGCAGTTCATCACGGCGCGCGCCGAACTCGACCATCAGCTGGAGGCGCTGATCGCCAGGGATCCGGTGGCCGACCCGGCGCAGTTGCGATTCAAGAAGTCGCTGCACGCGCTGTACGCGGCGCTGGCGGACCGGTCGCCGGAGGCCGAGGCAGGTCTCGAGAAGGCGAAGACCGAAGCCTACGCAAGCCTGCGCGAGCTCGATGAGCGTTATACGCGCCGGTTCCAGAGAAGCGTCGAGGTGATGGCTCAGATCGGGAAGGACGCGGCCCGCGCCACTCTGTACGCGCTGGTGACCGGGGTGATCGTTTCGGTCGTGGTCTGGGTCCTGATCCTGCTGAGTCTGAGCCGACCTCTCAGGAACCTTGTCGACGGGACCGGAAGGGTGGCGCAGGGGCGCTTCGACGAACCGATCCCGGTGCTTTCGCAGGACGAGCTGGGCATGCTGTCCGACGCGTTCAACCGGATGGCCGCCAGCCTGAGCGAGCTGGACCGGATGAAGGCTGAATTCGTCGCCACCGCGTCGCACGAGCTGAAGACGCCGCTGGCCTGCATCAAGGGGTTCGCGTCGCTGCTGCGCTCGGGGTCCCGCGGAGCGCTCGGCGACGAACAGCGCGCCACGGTGCTGCAGATCGAAGAGCAGGTCGACCAGATGACCGACTTCGTCAGCCAGCTTCTCGATCTGTCGAGACTTCGGGCCGGCCGTCTGGCCATGAGGACCAGGTCGCTGCCGGCGGAGGCGTTTTTCGGTTCGATCGCGCGGGGATTCGACGGTGTGGCGGAGCGGCGGGGCATCAAGTATGAAATCCGCATCTCGCGGGAGCTGCCGGCCCGGATACAGGCCGATCCTGACCGCCTTCGCGAGGTCGTGTACAATCTGCTCGGCAATGCCTTCAAGTTCACGAACACCGGAGGCCAGGTCGGGCTCGACGTGGAAGGGGATGCTGACTGGATCAGGGTGGCGGTCTCGGACACGGGGCCGGGTATCGCGCAGGAGGATCTCCCGTTCATCTTCGAGAAGTATTACCGGGGAGCCGGCAAGGATGGTGTAAGGCAGAACGAGGGGGCGGGGCTGGGGCTGGCGATCTCGCGAGGGATCATCGAAAGACATGGCGGGAGGATCTGGGTGGAGAGCAGCCAGGGCCAGGG
>DASROJ010000177.1:0-3380 GCA_035646975.1 Patescibacteria group bacterium | reverse complement strand
TGCGGGCGTTGTATTCTGAAATCCTGCGCGGCGCAGCAGCCCAGCCGGATGAAGCCGGCGGCGTCACCGCGAGGGTGCGCTGATGCGGATCTCGGTGCTGGTGACCACGTTCGGCCGGCCGACCTACCTCGAGCGATGCGTCGCCTCGCTGCTCGGCCAGCGCCGGGCACCGGATGAGATCATCCTGGTCACGCGCTCCAGCGACTCCGCCACGCAGGCCTGCGTCAGGAACCTGCTCGCCCGGCACGGCAGCGAGATGACGCTGCGGCACGCCCGTGTGGAGAAACCCGGTGTGCTGGCGGCGAACCTGGCCGGCTTTCCCCTGGTGACGGGTGACATCATCTCGTTCATCGACGACGACGCGGCCGCGCATCCCGATTGGCTCGAGCGGATAGAGGCCCGGTTCGCCTCCGACCCCACTCTGGGGGCGGTAGGTGGGCGTGATGTGCTTCACGTGCATGAAGGGGAGGGAGGCATCGTCCAGGACAAGGCCTCGCGCGTGGGCGAGATCACCTGGTACGGACGCATCACGGGCAATCATGAAAAGGTCGTGGGCGGGGCGCACTACGTCGAGCATCTCAAGGGCGTCAACATGAGCTTCCGGACGTCGTTGGTGCCACCGTTCGACGAGCGCATTCTCGGCAACGCGCATTACTACGAGATGGACCTTTGTTTCGGTGTGCGCCGGCAGGGATACCGCATCCTCTACGACAGCGAGATCGTGGTGGATCATTACCAGACCGCCCCGCGCTTCCTGCCGGGCAACGCGATCGCCGCGGATCCGCAGCGGGAGTTCTTCCTCAATCACAACATGGTGTACGTGATGATGAAGAATCTGGGCCCGGCGCGCCGCGCCATTTTTCTCGCCTACACCTTTACCCGGGATCCCTTCGTGGGCGCGGCGAAACTCCTGCTGAGGTGGCGCGGAACGACGGCAGCGCAGGTCGGTGCCATGGTGAGAGGCAAGCTCGCCGGTCTGCGGGAGTACGGGCGGGCGAAGAAGGCGCGCCGGGCGGCCTCGCGCGCGAAGGATACGAAGTCGACCTCGCTCCGGCGCATTCTCTATCTGAGCCCGGCGGCAGGGCTGGGCGGCGCGGAGCGGTGCCTGCTCGAAATCGTGCGCGAGCTTCCACGGGATCGATACGAGGCGCACCTGCTGGTGCCGCGGCCCGGTCCGCTGATCGAGGCAGCCGGCGCGCTTGGCGCGCGTGTCCATGTCTGCCGCTGGCCCGACACGGCGCTCAAGGTGGGGCGTGAGCGGGGCCTCCGCAACCGCGTCCTTGCGCCGGTGCTGCCGCTGGTGCTGTTGCCCACGGCCCTGCGCGTCGCCAGGTACGCGAAGAGCTGCTCCGTCGATCTGATCCACACGAACGGAACGAAAGCGCATGTCGTCGGCTCGATGGCATCGTTCTTCTCGGGCATTCCCGTTGTCTGGCACCTGCGGGATGTGCTGGCCCCCGGGCCGCTGCGTTTCCTGCTGCGGGCGCTGGGCCGCATCAGCCCATCACGCATCATCGCCAACTCGCGGGCCACGGCTGAATCCATGTCATCGATGTCCTCGATGTCATCCACGCCGGTGGCGGGCGGCCACGCAAGGATCATCCTGATTCATGACGGCATCAGCCTGGAGGAGTTCAAGTCGCGGGACACGAATCCCCGCCTTCGTTCCTCGCTGGGACTGGGCGCCGAGCAGTTCGTGATAGGAACCGTGGGCGCGCTGGCTCCGCTCAAGGGGCATCTCCACCTCATCCGTGCGATGCCCGGTGTGCTGCAATCGGCGCCCGAATCGCGCCTGCTGATCGTCGGCGAAGAAATGTATGAAACCCTCGGGCATCAGGGCTACCGACGCCTGCTCGAAGACGAGGTCGTCCGCCTTCATCTCGATGGCAAGGTGGTGTTCGCAGGCAGCCGCGACGATGTTGCGTTGCTGTACAACATCATGGACCTCGTGACGCTTTGCTCGGTGCGGCCCGAGTCGTTCGGCCGGACTCTCGTTGAAGCCATGGCCTGCCGGCGCCCGGTGATCGCCACCGATCTCGGTGGGCCGAAGGAGATTCTTGCAGAGGCCGGCGCGGGGCTGCTTGTTCCGCCGGCCCGGCCCGAGGCGCTCACCGGGGCGATACTGGAGCTTCACGGCGATCCGGAGCGTCGCGCGCGGATGGGGGAGGCGGGCCGAGCGCGCGTCGCGGCACTGTTCTCGCTGGACACGACGATGAAGGCGATCCGGCAGCTGTACGCCGAGCTGCTCGAGGCTCCCGGTATCGGCGCCGCTGAGGGAGTCAACGAGGCGGCACGATGAACCCCAACGCCATGGAACCCCGGCCGCCTTACGAGCTGAGGGTCCCCTCCGGGGGCCTTGGCGCGCGGGATCCTCGCACGACGATGCTGATGTGGGGTGTCGGCAGCATCTTCCTCGGGCTCACCATCTCGTACATGCTCACGCAGGGGATGTTCCGGCCGATGCTGCTGCTCCTTCTCACCCTGCTGGGGCTGGCCTGTCTGTCGCCGCGGCGCGCGGTCTTCATCCTGACGCTGTTCCTGCCATTCATGTATTTCATCAGAAGAGTCGTCCTGGTGTTCGAGGAGTTCTCCGAGCGCGATCCGGTCCTGCTCTTCCCCGCGATCACGACGGTGGCGGTCTGTCTCGGCATCCTGATCTTCTACTCGCCCCGGGTCTTCCATTATTTCCGGCACAGCTCGTTGATGAAGGCTGCCGTGATCCTGATGGCCTACTTCACGCTGGAGATTTTCAATCCCCTTCAAGGCAGCATCCTGATCGGGCTGGCCGGGGCGATGTACTTCGTCGTGCCGATGCTCTGGGTGCTCCTCGGCCTGATGGTGACGCGCGAAGACATCGACAAGGTGTTCAGGATGGTGTTCGTGATCGGCTGCCTCACCGCCGTGTACGGCGTCTACCAGCATTTCTTCGGACTGAACAGTTTCGAAATCTACGAGCTCAGGGCGAAGCACTTCCTCAAGACGTTCGGCACCCTTTCCGAGGCCCGGGTCATGTCGACCTTCTCGGGGCTCGTCGATTTCGCCCGATACCTCACCATCTCGGCGTTCATCACGTTTGCCTACTTCTGGCGCAAGAAAAGGGCCCTGACCCTGGTGCTGCTCTTCATCGTGCAGATGTTCGCCATGCTGTACACCGCGTCGCGCACCTCCTTTCTGGTCACGTTTTTCAGCGTCATCATGCTCATGATTCTCAGCGGCGGGAACATACGCCAGATCCTCGTCCGCGGCGTGGCCGGGTGTGTCGTCGTCCTTTCGCTCTACGCGTTCGTTTATCAGTACGATCCGCAGCGAGCCTATGGCCAGGACTTCTCGAGCAATCCCTTCGTGGTCCACACGCTGTCGGGAGTCACGCACCCCACGAA
>DASROJ010000176.1:0-2646 GCA_035646975.1 Patescibacteria group bacterium | reverse complement strand
AGGTGATCGAGATCGCCGGGGCCGGCGGGGTGGCAGCGGCCATCGGCCGGCCGCACATCGCCGATGCGATCGTGCGGCACGGCGCGGCGCGCGACATCGACGACGCTTTTTCCCGTTACCTGCGTCGCGGACAGCCGGGTTACGTGGCGCGCGCCTGCGTGCCGGTGAGCGAGGCGGTGAGCTTCGTGCACGCCCGCGGCGGCGTCCTCGTCGTGGCCCACCCGGCGTTGAACCTGGGCGATGCCGACACCGAGTCGCTGGCGCGCGAAGGGCTCGACGGGATCGAGGTCTGGCATCCCAGTCATGCCGAGGAGCAGCGGGCGCGGCTTCTCCGGATGACGACGCGGCTGGGCCTGCTCGCCACGGGTGGCTCCGACTATCATGGGCCGGGCCGCAACCGGCACGAGATCGCATCGGCCGGCGTGCCGATGCAGACGGTGCAGGCGTTGCGCGAGCGGGCCCGGCAGCATCGGTCATCTTGAGGTCGACGTTGAGATCGCTGGTGGTCCCGCTGGCAGGATGGTGCGAGCCGATCGATCTCCTGCCGCTGTTTGCCGCCGACCCGATGCCCGCGCTGCTCTGCAGCGCTACCGATCCCGGCGCCGATCTGAATCGATGGTCGATCCTCTGCGCCGCCCCCTACGACACGGTGCGCTGGTCGGTCGGAGATCCGGGCGATCCATTCCGGCTGCTCGCGCAGGCGGCGGAACAGCCGGGAAGCCCATCCGGCGCATCCGCGGTGGAGATCCCTTTTCATGGCGGCGCGGTCGGCTACATCGGGTATGGTGTCGGCCGGGCCGTGGAATCAGTCACACCGTCGTCACGGGGCGAAGACAGGGCGACCCGTGGCATTCCCGATCTGCTGTTCGGCCTTTACGCCTGGGCCATCGTCTGGGACCATCATCGGCGGTGGTGGGGCATCGTGTCGACCGGTCTGCCCGAACCGGGCTCACTTGAAGGACGGAGCGCCCGCGCGGCCAGGGCGCGCGAAGACATCGAGGCGATCCGGTCGCGGCTGGCCGGATGGACACCGGCCCACTTGAAAGAAGGGGCCCCCGCGCAGTCGGCGGCACTCCACGGCGGCGGGACGCCGTCGTGGCTCGGCACCAGCCTTCCGCGCGACCGTTATCTGCAGATGGTCGAACGCGCGAAACAACTGATCGCGGAAGGGGAGGTGTACCAGGTCAACCTGTCGCAACGCCTCGAGCTGCCGGCGGTCTCCGATCCGGTGGCGCTGTTCCGCGGCATCGCGCAGCACAGCCCGGCCCCCTTTTCGGCCTACCTCGATGCGGGCCGGTTTCAGATCGCCTCGGCCTCACCGGAGCGGTTTCTCAGTCTGCGAGGAAGCCTCGCGGAGAGCCGCCCCATCAAGGGGACCCGCCCTCGCGGGGACACCGCGGCGCTCGACGCCCGTCTGGCCCGCGACCTGGCCGACTCGCCGAAGGACCGGGCCGAAAACGTGATGATCGTCGACCTGGTGCGCAACGACCTCGGACGTGTCTGCTCCGCCGGAACCGTGCGGGTCGCGGAGGTCTGCCGCGTGGAGAGCTATGCGTCGGTCCACCATCTGGTCTCGGTGGTCAGAGGTGATCTGGCGCTGGGTCGTGACCGGGGCGATCTGCTCCGCGCGATGTTTCCCGGCGGGTCGATGACGGGCGCTCCCAAGCGGCGGGCGATGCAGGCCATCGAGGATCTCGAGCCGGTGCCCCGGGGCATCTACGCGGGCGCGATGGGCTACCTGTCGTTCTGCGGCGCGATGGATCTGAACATCGTCATCCGCACCGCGATTGCGGCCAACGGGCGGAGCTGGCTCAACGTGGGCGGAGGCATCGTCGCGGATTCCGTTGCCGGGGACGAATGGCAGGAAAGCCTGGACAAGGCTTCCTCGGTGCTCAAGGGGATGGGTCTGCCTGGATGATCCCGGGATTCGTGAGGTCTGCCGGGTCTACTTCGATGACGCCTGGCCGGTGGGCACCTGGAACAGCGCATCATCGACCGGGGCGTTGAACCGGACTTCGAGCACCTCGGTCTCCAGCACGATCTCGTTGTTGCGCCAGTGCTCGACATGGTAGGGCACCATGAAGCCATCCACGGGGCGGTAGCGGTCGAAGCGGAGCATCTTGTCGGTGGCGCCCCAGGGATTCTCGTATTCCCCCGAGACCTGCAGCAGGTTGGTCGTGACGTCGAACAACAGCTCGCGCGTGTAGCCATGCTGCCTGACCTTGACCACGTGCGCCAGCTTGCCCGGGATCTCCTGCGAGATGTTGAAGTAGGTCAAATCGGCCGAGAGATAGTTGGCCGGCATGTCGAGCTCGCTCACCCCGTCGATCAGGCTCGCCAGCAGCAGGGGGGTGAGCATCTGCGCCCCCGAGCCGTCGTCGCGCCATCCCGATTTGCCGTCGAACACCGCGATGTGTTTTTCACCCGGATACTCGATCTCCTTGCGGAACTTGTCGGGGCGTTTGAACCAGACGGTGATGGTGCCTTCGCGCGGCTCGGGGTATTCGTGATTGATGCACTTGCGCTTGATATAGATGGTCTTGCGTCCGAGAATCGCCTGCTCTCCGCCCAGCGCCTTCAGACCGTTCTTGAGAACCTCGAGGGCCTTGGGGTCCTGGGTGGGGGGCTGATTCGGGTCGTCATGCC
>DASROJ010000175.1:0-7889 GCA_035646975.1 Patescibacteria group bacterium | reverse complement strand
AGGTTCCTTCTTCAGACAATGGTCAATGATGCGCACCAGATGCCGTGGCGCGTCCTGTCGGGTTTCGCTCACGGGCCGCGGCGTGTCTCGCAGGATCGACGAGCTGGTCTCCGCTTTGTTCCTTCCGCCGAACGGCCGGCGCCCTGTGGCCATCTCGTAAAGCACGACACCCAGTGAGAAGATGTCGGTGCGTGCATCCAGCGTCTCGCCGCCCAACTGCTCGGGTGACATGTAGGGCACCGTCCCCACAACCTGCCCAGCGTCGGTCAGCGTCCGGTCGAGGAGAGCCAATTCGGTGAGGACCTCTGTCGCATCAGGCCCCTGCTGCCGGGTGCTGGGGGCAAGCTTCGCGAGGCCAAAGTCGAGCACTTTCACGCGACCCTCCCTGCTCACCATGACATTGGCGGGCTTCAGATCGCGGTGGACGATCCCTTTGTCGTGGGCTGCCGCCAGAGCGTCGGCCAGTGCGATGCCGATGTCGAAGACCTTCGTCAGGGGCAAGCCGCCTGCAGGAATCGCGTGGTCGAGGCTGTCGCCCTCGACCAGCTCCATGGTGAGGAAGTGGGTGCCGGCTTCCTCCTCGACGGAATATATCGTCACGATGTGCGGATGGTTCAGGGCGGCGACGGCCTGCGCTTCGCGTTGAAAGCGCGCCAGACGATCCGCACTCGATGCCAGCTCCGGCGGCAGGATCTTCAGCGCGACAGTGCGATTGAGCCTGGAATCGTGGGCAAGGAACACCGCGCCCATGCCGCCCTGGCCGATGAGGCGCTCGATGCGGTAATGGCCAAGACTCTGACCGGGTTCGAGAGGCATGGTCCTCTTCGCTAGAGGGTCGAGGCCGCGGGCGCCGCAGCCGAGGCGGCATTATAAGATATCCATGTCGAGATCCACTCCACGACTGGGGGGATGCCGCCGGGAGACGGATGGTGACTCCAGGGAGTTTGCTCAACGTCGGGAGGCGGCGAGGAATCAAGGTCTGGCGAGGGCACTTGTACGGGGTCGACCTGTTCGTGAACCGCCCCGGGCCGGGTTCAATCCCCGCCGCCCCAGTGGGCGGCGACCCATTCTGCTTCGTTGACCTCGCCTCGCCTCGCAGCCTAAGATCGCCGTCAAATGCCGGACGCAGATGCGCTCATCGGAAGGACGATCTCCCACTACCGCATCCTGGAGAAAGTCGGCGGTGGCGGTATGGGCGTGGTTTACCGCGCGGCAGACACCAGGCTCGCCCGGGACGTTGCGCTGAAGTTCCTGCCGGACGAGACGTCCGGTGACAGCCGCGTGGTCGAGCGATTTCAGCGCGAGGCACGCGCGGCGTCCGTGCTCAACCACCCGAACATCTGCACCCTTCATGACGTCGGGGAGTTCGAAGGCCGGCACTTCATTGTCATGGAGTACCTCGACGGCCGGACAGTGAACCATGTCCTCAACGGACGTCCGATGGCCACCGACGATCTGCTGGAGCTCGGGATCCAGATGGCCGACGCCGTGGGGGCGGCCCATGCCAAGGGGATCATCCACCGAGACATCAAGCCGGCGAATATCATCGTCACCGAGCGAGGCCAAGCCAAGATCCTCGACTTCGGCATCGCAAAGGTGACTTCCGCGCCAGGAGCCGATGTGGATGGGATGAGCCAGGCGCAGACCCGCCCAGAGGCCCAGCGGCTGACGCGTCTGACCCAACCGGGCACGCCGGTCGGCACGATCGCCTACATGTCCCCAGAGCAGATCCGGGGCGAAGAGGTCGACGCGCGCACCGACATCTTCTCGCTCGGCGTCGTCCTCTACGAGATGGCCACCGGCCGGTTGCCGTTCGCAGGGGGCACGGCGGCGCTCGTCTTCGACGCGATCCTGAACCGCGAGCCGGTCCCTGCGAATCTTGTCGACGCAGGCATCCCCGCGGAGCTTGGAAGCATCATCGGCACGGCGCTGGCCAAGGATCGAAGCGCCCGGTTCCCGACGATGGCCGCTCTTCGCGGAGCACTCAGCAAACTCCGACACGATATGGCATCGATGGCGGCGTCTTCCGCCAGGCAAACGGCGACTTCGGTGGCGGTGCTATACCTCGAGAACCTGGGAGGCGCCGAGCAGGACGAGTACTTCCGCGACGGCATGACCGAGGACATCATTACCGAACTGGCGAAGATCGAGAGCCTCCAGATCTTCCCGCGGGCGGCTGTGGTCACCTTCCGGGACAGGCCGGTCACGGCCCCGGAAGTGGGCCGGCAGCTCTTTGCCACGCACGTGCTTTGCGGGAGCCTCCGGCGTTCCGGCCAGCGGCTGCGGGTAACGGCTCAGCTGGTCGAGAGCAGGACGGGTCGATCCGTCTGGGCAGAACGCTACGACCGGGAGATGAGGGACGTGTTCGATGTGCAGGAAGACATCGCACGATGCATCGCCCAGGCTTTGCGTATTTCGCTGTCGCCTCACGAAGAACGCACCATCGCGCGCAAGCCCACCACGAGTCTCGACGCATACGACTACTTCCTCCGTGGCCGGAACTACACGCGCCGCCAGGAGCGGGAGCGTGCGCTCCAGCAGTTCGAGCAGGCCCTGAGCTGCGACCCGGACTTTGCGCTGGCACATGCGGGCATCGCCAACGTCTGCGGAATGATGTACTACCTGACGGATCGCAATCCCCACTGGATCGAGCGTGCCGTCAGTGCCGTCAATCGAGCCTTCGAACTGGATTCAAAGCTGCCGGAAGCGCTCGTCGCCCGCGCCCGGATCGCGTATGCCCAGGAGGACTTCGAGCAGGCCGCCGACTATGCCCGCATGGCCATTGCACGCCGGCCGGATTGCGAAAGCTCCTGGGACTTGTTGGGGCGGGCGCTTTTCGCATCAAAACGCTGGCAGGAAGCGGCGGACCTGGTGGAGCGGGCCATCACGGCGACCGGAGACGACTATAACGTCTATGTCTCGTACCTCAACACGCTGCACGCGCTCGGGCGAACGGAAGCCGCCGGCGCACTCCGTCGCCGCCAAGTGGTGGTATTGGAAAAGCAGCTGGAACTGGTGCCCGAGGACACCCGTGCTGGAATGCTGCTGGCGGGCGCCTACGCGGAGATGGATCGATCCGAAGACGCGGTTCGGCAGCTGCAGAAGGTTCTGGCGATGAACGTCACCGACTCGCACTCGATCTACAACGCGGCCTGCACGTACGGAGTGCTGGGGCGGAAGACAGAAGCCCTGGCCGCGCTGAGGAAAGCCATCGAGGCCGGCTTCGGCGAGTGGGAGCTGGCAGGGCTCGATCCCGACCTGGCCTGCATCCGCGACGACCCCGAGTTCCAGACACTCATGGATGGGTTGAAGCGGGGCGGACGCCGCTGACCTGGGTGGAATTTGCTCCATCCCCCGGCGTTCCAGATTAGAAAATGCCCCCGATGCGTGTGAAGGATCCGAGTTAAGTGCTTGTCTGAGCATCGGATGGAGGATTCCGGTTCGGGATTTTGAAGAGCTGCTCGTATCCAGTTTGAAATGAGCCGGTTATGAGCTCACCTTCACACGCATCGGGGGCATTTTCTCATGGATTACCAGGCCACTCTTGCCTATCTCGACGAGGTTCAGACCCGCGGTATCAAACTGGGTCTGGACACCATGCACGCCCTGCTGGCCGACATGGGAGAGCCCCAGCAGGCGTTCCCCTCCGTGGTGGTGGCCGGAACGAACGGAAAGGGTTCGGTGTGCGCCTTTCTCGCTTCCATCCTGAAGCAGGCCGGGTGGCGCACGGGTCTTTACACCTCCCCCCACCTCGTGCGGTACGAAGAGCGGATCGCGGTTGACGGCGATCCGGTGACCGAGGAGGAGTTCGCCCAGGCCGTGACGGTCGTGCGCAATCATGTCGAGGCCTTGATGGCGCGCGGTTCTCTGGCATCGCATCCGACTCATTTCGAGATCCTGACTGCCGCGGCCTTTCATCATTTCAAGATGCGGGGGATCGATGTCGGAGTGCTCGAGGTGGGGATGGGCGGACGGCTCGACGCGGTGGCGACGGCGCGCACCGTGGTGGCCGTGATAACGAACGTTTCACTCGAGCACACGCAGTACCTCGGCGACACGGTGGCGGCGATCGCGCGCGAAAAGGCCGGCATCATCCGCGAGGGTTGCTGGGTCGTCACCGCCGAGACGGATCCCTCGGTGCTGGCCGTGCTGAGCGAGGCCGCGACCGGGCGCGGTGTCCGGCTGATAGAGCGGCACTCCGAGGCGGTGGTGACGCATGCCGCCTCCGCGGCATCGGGGCATTTCGGGCTCAGCACGCGGTCCACCCATTACGGCGAGCTGATCCAGCCGATGGCGGGCCGGCATCAGGTGGAAAACGCCACCCTCGCCGTGCTGACCGCCGAGGCGCTGAGGGAGGCCCTGGGGATCCGCATCACGACCGAGGCGATCGTCGAGGGGCTGGCGCGGGCCCAGTGGCCTGGACGCCTTCAGGTGGCCGGCCAGCGCCCGCTGCTGCTGCTCGACGGAGCGCACAATCCCGCGGGATGCGAGGCCCTCGCGCGCGCGTTGAAGGACATGGCTGATGGCGGCGCGTTCAGGAGGCTGGCGCTGATCTTCGGGGTGTTGCAGGACAAGGATGTCGAGCCGATGGCGCGCCATCTGTTTCCGCGAGCCGAGCGCATCTTCGTCACGCGCGGCCGCTCCGAGCGGTTCCGCGATCCGGACCAGATTGCCACGCTTGCCCGCGCGCTCGGGGCCGACCCGTCCGTGCAGGACGATCCGGCCGCGGCGATGAAGGCGGCGCGCGCGTGGGCCGGACCCGATGACGCCATCTGCCTGTGCGGGTCGCTTTATCTCGTCGGCGACGCGATGAGCGCCCTGGGGATCGAGCCCTTCAACCCGTCCATCTGAGCCTTCCCGTCCGGCACCTTGACAGATCCCGGCTTGCTTTTTAAGATAGTAACCACTTACTAACTTGTTGGGAGCGTCATGAGGCGAGACGCCGCCAGGATGTCCCTTCAGCCCGTGAGATCTTCGCGCCGCCGTCGGATGACGCTCCCGCAGCGTCGCGGTCAAATCGTTCGTGAAGCGATGGATCTGTTCGCCCGCCACGGTTTCGCAGGCACCACCACGCAGAAGATCGCGCAGCGCGCCGGCGTCTCCGAAGCGCTCCTGTTTCGAATCTTCAGGAACAAGCGCTCGCTCTATTCGGCCATCATCGATCTCAAGATCTCGGAGACCGGAGAGGACCTTTTCCCCCACGAGGCGGCGGCGCGCAACGACGACCAGGCCGTGTTCAACACCATCGCCACCGTGATGCTGGCTTCGATGGAGAGAGACCCGTCCTTCATGAGGCTGATGCTCTACAGCGGTCTGGAGCGCCATCAGCTCGCCGAGATGGTCTACGAGGCGCGGGTCGTCAAGCTCTTCTCGTTCCTGGAGGGCTACATCCGCAAGCGGATCCGCCAGAAGGCCTTCCGCCCGGTTCGCGCCGACGTGGTCGCCAGGACGTTCGTCGGGATGTCGGTCTACCACATGCTCAACAGCAAGATCTTCGGATACCAGGCCAGCCGTCATCTCGATATCGAACAGGTGGCTGAATCTTTCGTCGACCTGACGCTGCAGGGGCTGAAAAGATGAGAGCCTGGATCGCTTCCACGGGCTGTGCGTTGCTCGCGGTCAACGCGGGCTGTCTTCACGAGATGTCGCCGGCGAGGGTGGCGCCCGGCGCGCCGGCGGCGCCCGGCGTGCGGTGGGTGGCTCCTCCGGGGCTGGTCGCTGCGCCGTCGCCGGCGCCCCGCCCGGAGATCCCGGCCGATCTGATCGATTCGGCTCAACACATGGGGCTGGCCAACCTGGTGGACCTCGCGCTGCGCGACAGTCCGAGAACCCGCGAAGCCTGGGCGCAGGCGCGCTCAGCGGCCGCCGCGCTGGGAGCAAGCAAGGGTGCCTATTACCCGACCGTGGGGCTGCAGCTCGATCGAACGACGAGCAAGACGAGCGCCCTGGGCGGCGCTTTCAGCTTCTTCAGAAACAGCTACGGCTCGAACGCCACGCTGACCTGGGTGCTTCTCGACTGGGGAGGACGCAGCGCATCGATCGAGATGGCGCGCCAGGCGCTGATCGCCGCCGACTGGACGCACAACGCCGTCATGCAGGATGTCGTGCTCGACGTGGAGAAGGCCTATTACAACTACCTCAACACGCGGGCCCTGCTCGAATCGCGCACGGCCAGCGTCAAGGAGGCGCAGGCGAATCTGGATGCCGCCAGCCGCAGACGCGAGGCCGGAGTCGGCACGATCGGCGAGGTGCTGCAGTCGAAAACCGCGCTGTCCCAGGCGCAGCTCGATCTGCAGACCACCGAGGGGCAGATCCAGACGATCAAAGGGGCGCTGGCGACCGCCGTCGGCCTGCCGGCCAACACACGTTACGAGATCGAGGCGCCGGCCGAGGAGTTTCCTGTCGGTGAATTCACCGAGGAGGTCGATCGACTCATCGAGCAGGCCGCGGCGAAGAGACCCGATCTCGCGGCGGCCCGCGCCCGCGCGGCCGAAGCCGAAGCGAGGATCGGCAGCATCCGCTCCACCGGGTTGCCGTCCCTCGTGACGAACTGGGGAGCCGGGGTCACCTACTACGATCAGATCGGATCGAGCAACTCCTCCACGGTGGAGACCTACAATGGCGCCCTGCTTCTGCGTGTCCCGGTCTTCAACGGGTTCTCGCTTCAATACGACCTGATGCGGGTGCGTTCCGATGCAGAGGCGGCCCGCGCGAGGGTCGACGAGTTGTCGCAGGAAATCATCTCGCAGGTCTGGTCCGGCTTCTACGATCTGAGGACCGCGACGCAGCGGATCGAAACCACGCGCGATCTGCTCGACAGCGCTCAGCAGTCGTACGACGTCTCCCTGGGAAGATACAAGGCTGGAGTCGGAAGCATCCTCGATCTGATCACATCGCAGGCCTCGCTCGACAAGGCGCGGGCGCAGCAGGCGCAGGCGCGAACCGACTGGCACCTGTCATTGGCACAGCTCGCCCACGACACGGGAACGCTGGGCGTTCTCTCCGAACCCGACAAGGAAGGCACACCATGACGCTGCGTCGCGCGACCGCTCGACTCTTCAAACAGGCGGCTGGTCCCACTCTGACGGCGATTCTCCTCGCGGTGGCCGCGTGCTCTCCGCAGGCAAGCGTTGCCCCCGCGGCGCCGCCCGCGGTGCCGGTCACGGTTGGCGACGTCGTGCAGAAGGAGGTGCCGGTCAATATCGACGTCATCGGCAGGGTCGAGGCCTACGCCACGGTCGCGGTCAAGGCGCAGATTGGCGGAGAGCTGAAGGCCGTCGCATTCGATGAAGGCCAGGAAGTGAAAAAGGGCGACCTGCTCTTCCGGATCGACGAGCGTCCCTACGCCTCGGCGGTCAGCGAGGCCGAGGCAGCCCTGCAGCGCGACCGCGTCCAGCTCGACAACGCGCGGGATGTCGTGCGGCGATACAGCGATCTGGTCAAGAAGGAATATGTCACGCAGGAAGAGTTCGACCGGATCAGCGCAAGCGCCGCGTCGCTCGAGGCCACCGTTCGGGCCGACGAAGCAAGACTCGAGAACGCGCGCGTGCAGCTCGGATACTGCGCCATCCGGTCGCCAATCGCGGGACGCACCGGCAAGCTCATGGTCAATCGCGGCAACCTGGTGAAGGCCAATGACGACATGCCGATGGTCACCATCAACCAGGTCGAGCCGATCTACGTCGCCTTCTCTGTTCCCGAGCAGCAGCTGCCGGAGATCAAGCAGCGGCAGGCGGCCGGCAGGCTCGTCACCCAGGTGAGCGGCACGGACGGCGGCGCAACGATCGCAGGTGAACTGAGCTTCCTGGACAACGCGGTCGACACCACCACCGGGACCATCCTGCTCAAGGCGAGCTTCACGAACAAGCAGCGCACGCTCTGGCCGGGAC
>DASROJ010000174.1:0-5381 GCA_035646975.1 Patescibacteria group bacterium | reverse complement strand
ACCTGGCCGAGAAACGGCGCAAAGTCGCGGCCTACGTAGCCGAATCGGGGCTCACCTTCCCTATCCTTCTGGACCCGCGCGGCAATGCGGCCGAGGCGTGCGGTGTCGTCGCGCTGCCGACAACCCTTCTCGTCGATCCGGATGGACGCATCAGGGGCGAGATCCCGATGGGCTCGATGACGCGGGAGGATCTCGAGCAAAAGCTCGCGCCGTTTCTGTGAATCCGGGTCGTACGGAACACGTTGTCAGCGGGACCACCATTTGTCATAGAATGCGCTTTCAAACTCCAGCAGGTAAACATCCCTTTCGAGGTGACCATGAAACACCCTGCCGTTTCCCTCGCAGGCTGCCTGGCCGTCATCGTCGCGTTCGGCGCGTCTGCCGCACACGGCGCCACAGGGCCGGCTACCGCGCAGGACATCCCGGCCATCGAGAAAAACGTGACGGTCCACACGCTGCCCAATGGCTGGACCTTCATCATCTACGAGCGGCCGGTGGCGCCGGTCTTCTCTTTCGCCACGCACGTCAACGTCGGCTCGGACCGCGAGGTGCCCGGCATCACGGGGCTGGCGCACATGTTCGAGCACATGGCGTTCAAGGGAACGCCGAACATCGGCACCAACGACTTCGAGAAGGAAAAAGGGGCGCTCGAGAAGGTCGACAAGGCCTACGCCGCGTATGACACCGAGCGGCGCCGGCTCAATTCCGACCCGGAGAAGGTCAAGACGCTGGAAAAGGCGTGGAAGGACGCGCAGGAGGACGCCGACAAGTTCATCGTGAAGAACGAATTCGGCGAGATCGTGGATCGTGAAGGAGGCGTCGGCCTGAACGCCGGCACCGGGTCCGACTCGACGGTCTACTTCTACTCGTTGCCGTCGAACAAGACCGAGCTGTGGGCCTATCTCGAGTCCGAGCGGTTCATGCACCCGGTATTCCGCGAGTTCTACAAGGAGCGCGACGTCGTGAAGGAAGAACGGCGCCTGCGCACGGAATCCCAGCCGTTCGGCCGTCTGTTCGAGCAGTTCATCTCCACCGCGTTCATGGCTCATCCCTACCATCAGCCGGTGGTGGGCTACATGAGCGATCTGAACTCGTTCTCGCGCGAGGACGCCGAGGCGTTCTACAAGAAGTACTACATCCCCTCGAATCTGGTGACCTCCATCGTCGGCGACGTGAAAGCCTCCGAGATCATCCCGATACTCGACAAGTATTTCGGGCGCATCCCCAAGGGGGACCCGCCACCGCCGCTGCGGACCATCGAGCCGCCGCAGACCGCGGAGAAGACCGTGAAGCTGCTCGATCCCGCCCAGCCGATTTACATGGAGGGATACCACAAGGGCTCGGGCACCGACCCGGACGATCCGGTCTTCGACGCCATGACCGACGTGCTCAGCAACGGGCGGACGTCGCGGCTGTACCGCAGCCTCGTGCGCGACAAGCAGATCGCGGTGGCGGCGCAGGCCCTCACGGGATTCCCCGGCAACAAGTATCCCAACCTGTTCGTCGTCTTCGCCGTTCCGGCGCGCGGCCACAGCAACGAGGAGGTGCGTGACGCCATACGCTCGGAGCTGGCCCGGCTCAGGAACGAGGACATCACCGACGAGGAGCTGGCCATGGTCAAGACGCGCACCAAGGCGACGCTGATCCGCAGTCTCAGCAACAACAACGGCATCGCCAGCAACCTTGCCGAGTACCAGACGATGTTCGGCGACTGGAAGGAGCTGTTCCGCAGCGTGGACAAGATCGACAAGGTCACCAAGGCGGACATCCGGCGCGTCGCGGCCAGGACTTTCGTGGAGACCAACCGCACCGTCGGCATGATCGAGACCGCCGCGGCGCCGTCCGGACCCGGCAAAGAGTCGGGCCGGTAGGAGAGATGAAAATGAAAACCATGCGAACCACAGCCATCTTCGGCCTGGCCATCGCGCTGGCCTGCATTTTCGCGGCGCCCGCGTCGGCCCAGGTGAAGGACTACAAGCAGTTGAAGTTCCCCGAGATGCGTCCGTTCACGGTGCCACAGCCCGAGCGGATCACCCTGCCCAACGGCATGGTCGTGATGCTGCTGGAGGATCACGAGCTGCCGCTGATTCAGATCAGCACGCTGATCCGCGCCGGCGCGCGGCTCGAGCCGGGCGACAAGGTCGGCCTTGGAACGGTGTTCGGCCAGACGATGCGCACCGGCGGCACCAGGAGCATGACGGGCGACCAGGTCGATGATTTTCTCGAGGCCCGGGCCGCGACCATCGAGACGGGCGTCCAGGATGAATTCGCCACGGCGAACATGTCGTGCCTGAGCCAGGACTTCCCCGACGTGATGAAGGTCTTCGTCGAAATCCTTCGCAATCCGGTCTTCGCCGAAGAAAAGATCAAGATCGCCAAGAACCAGCTCAACACCGGGATCTCGCGCCGCAACGACAACCCGCAGGGGATCATGAACCGCGAGTTCGAGAAGCTGGTTTACGGCGCCGACAGTGTCTGGGCGAGGACGCCCGAGTACGCGACGGTGGAGAAGATCACCCGGGATGATCTGATCGCCTATCACAAACAGTACTTCGTCCCCAACCGCGTCCTGCTCGGCGTGACGGGAGACTTCGACGCCAAGCAGATGGCGACCCGGATCAAACAGGCCTTTGCCGACTGGCCGAAGGGGCCCGAGGCGAAGGACCCGCCTCCCGCCTGGCAGACGACGATGAAGCCGGGCATCTCCTACGTTCAGAAGGAGGACATGACCCAGTCCGACATCATCATGGGTCATCTCGGCATCAAGCGGGACGACCCCGACTTCTTCGCCGTGGAGGTGCTCAACGAGGCGTTCGGCGGAGGGTTCGCCGCGCGGCTCTTCAGCAACGTCCGCTCGAAGAAGGGGCTGGCCTACTCGGTGCGCGGCGGAGTGGAATCCAACTTCAGCTACCCCGGCACATTCAACTGCTGGATGACCACGAAGACCGAGACCACCGCGGCCGGCGTGGACGCGCTGCTGGAGGAGATCGACAACCTGGTGAAGAACCCGCCCAGCGCATCCGAGGTGGGGCGCGCGAAGGAGTCGATACTCAACTCCTTCGTCTTCAACTTCGACAGCAGGTCGAAGATCCTGCGCCAGCAGCTCAGCTACGAGTACTTCGGGTTCCCGCTGGACTATCTCTCCCATTACCGGCAGAACATCGACAAGGTGACGGTGGAGGACGTGGCCCGCGTGGCGAAGAAGTTCGTCCACAAGGATCAGCTCGCCATCCTGGTGGTGGGTCCCTCGAAGGGGCTGGACCGGCCGCTGGAATCGTTCGGCAAGGTGGCAAAGCTCGACATCACCATCCCCGAGGGAAAGGCGGCCGGAGCGCAGGCACCGGCAGCCACCGCCGACTCGGTGGCGAAAGGCAAGGCGTCGTTCGCCAGGATGGTCGAGGCGCTTGGGGGAGAGGCCGCCGTCGACAGCGTGAAATCCCTGCGCACCGTCGCCAGCGCGACGCGCAAGACGCCGATGGGCGAGATGGAGGTCAAGGTCACCTCGATCATCGCGCTGCCGGATCATCTCCGGCAGGAGATGTCACTGCCGCAGGGTCAGGTCGTCATCGTGATGTCGGGCAACGAGGGATTCCTGAATACGCCGATGGGAATCCAGGCGCTGCCCGATTCACAGAGAGCGGAGTTCGGCCGGGGCCTGAAACGGCAACCCTGGTTCATCGCACAACACCGCAACGATCCCGAGTTCAAGGTGCAGCTGGCCGGACAGGAGACGGTGGAGGGAGCGGCCACCGATGTGCTGCTGGTGAGCCTCGCGGGTGACGACATCAAGATGTTCGTCGACTCCGCGACCGGGCGTGTGGTGCGGGAGTCGTACCGATCGCAGGGGCCGGCGGGCCCGGGCGAAGTGGTGGCGAGCTTCTCGGACTTCCGCAAGGTCAGCGGACTGACGTTTCCGTTCAAGTCGGTGCGAACGATGAACGGCGAGCCCCAGGATTCCGGCACGACGCAGGAGATCACCGTCAACCCGCAGTATGACGCGGCTCTTTTCGCTAAGCCGGAGGGTGCGGCGGCGACGGGCGGCGGTCAGAAGTAATCAGGAAGCCGGCTGACGGATGAACGAATGCCCCCGGGCCTGTTCGTGAATCCGTTGAATGGTTTCGATCGGCAGGTCACGGGCCAGCAGCTCGTTTTCGCGCTGCTGGTCCGTGTTCGACACGGTCGTGTTGTCGGTGCAGATGGCCACCGGCACACCGGCTTCCAGAAACGAGAAGATCGCCGGCCGTTGCGCGCGAGATGAAGCGCCGGTCTGGTAGTTCGAGGTAAGACAGCACTCCACGAGAATCCTGTCGCGGGCGAGCCGTCGCATCAGCTCCTTGTCGCGCACGGCCGAACAGCCATGCCCCACCCGGTTGACTCCCAGCCCGTCCACGGCGTGCCAGACCATTTCAGGGCCCTCATCCTCTCCGGCATGGGCCGTCAGCCCGAGACCTCCACGGCGCGCGATATCGTAGGCCTCGGCGAACAGACGCGGGGGGTTCCCCTTCTCGGCGCCCGCGATGTCGAATCCGATCACGCCGCTGTTGTGGTGAAACGCCTGCGATTCGCTGATCGCCTGTCTTGCCAGGATCTTCGCGACGTGAGGCCCATGGTGTCTCATCGCGATGATGATCAGACCGACCTGCATGTCCTTTCCGGCCGCCCCCCGGTTCAGTCCCGTGAGCACCGATCGAATCGCCTGCCTCAGCGTCAGCCCGGCGTAGGTGTGGATGATCGGTGAATAGCGCAGCTCGAGCAGCGTGACCTGGTTGGCGGCCGCCTGCTCGACGATTGCCTGCGTCACCTCGACGAGGTTCTCGTAGAACTGCGTGATCCAGAGAGGATAGTGGAACTTGTCCAGGTACTTGAGGAGGGATCCTTCCTCATCGGGCTGGAGCACCAGCAGTTTCTCCATTTCCGGCAGTGTCGCGACCGGATTGAGCTTGTGCTCGACCATCAGCCGCCAGGTCAGGTCGACCGGAATCGACCCATCCACGTGCTGGTGCAGCTCGGTCCTGGGAAAGGTCGTCATGCGCTCATCCGTCCGCTTTGTCCATTTCGGGGCCGACATCAGGCCGGTTTTCCGGTATATTACCGGGTCGTCGTCCGGGCCGCACTCGTCATTTTGTCGGAGCATCCTGTCGGCGCATGTCGCCTGCGGCGCCCCAACGGCACCCGCGCGGTAACCCGGCACCGGAACAGCAAGACTGCCCAGGAGATACCGCATGTTCCTACGTCCGAGCGGACCCGATCGGGCCCAGATCGTCCGGCTCTCCCTGCCGATGTTTCTGGCTCTCGTGGTGCTGCTCGCCGGCCTGCCTCCTTCGATGGCCAACGCTCCGGCTCACAACGGCGCCGGCTGGCCACCCGACCCCTCCCTGACC
>DASROJ010000173.1:0-8753 GCA_035646975.1 Patescibacteria group bacterium | reverse complement strand
CTCTATCTCAACGCCTTCAAGAACGATCGCACCACATTCATGAAGGAATCGGGGGGCGTGAATCGCGGCAACAGGGCGCGCGAGGGGGGGTGGGGCTACACGGACATCCTTTCGATGCGGTCGTCGGCGGACGGAGCGGATCTGATGGCGGGCGCAGAGTTCGTCCGGCCGGACGACGGCAACCCGGAAGACGAGACGGTGCTTCGCGTCCCTCTGCCGGTCCCCGTCCAGCCCGGCGCGACGATCGCGCTGGAGCTCGAGTTCGAGGCGCGGCTGCCACGAGTCTTCGCGCGCACCGGGTACAAGGGTGACTTTCACCTCGTAGGGCAATGGTTCCCGAAGCTCGGTGTGCTCCAGGAATCGGGCTGGAACTGTCACCAGTTTCACAATCACAGCGAGTTCTTCGCCGACTTCGGAACCTTCGACGTCGCCATCACGGTTCCGTCGGCTTATGTCGTCGGCGCGACCGGATCGCTGGCGGGCGCGCCGGCGCCCGGCGCTGACGGCACCACCACCTACCACTATCTCCAGGATGACGTGCACGATTTCGCCTGGACCGCCGATACCCGCTTCATCAAGGAAGTACGCTGGTTCCGTTTCACCGAGCAGCGCGATGTCGCAGAAGAAAAGCGCATGGCCAGGGCCCTGGGAATTCCGCCCGACTCGGAGTCGCTCGAACTGGGCGATGTCGAGGTCACGTTGCTGATTCATCCGGAGCATCGGGCGTTGATCGATCGCCACTTCGACGCGGTGTTCAATGGACTGAAGTACTTCGGATACTGGTATGGGAGATATCCCTACCGCACGCTCACGGTGGTCGATCCGGCGTTCGGAGCTCGCGGTGCCGGGGGGATGGAGTATCCGACGTTCATCACCGCGGGGGCGAGCTACCTGTCGCCGGCGGCGCGATGGTCGCCGGAGGGGGTCACCGTGCATGAGTTCGGCCATCAGTACTGGTACGCCATGGTGGCGAACAACGAGTTCGAGGAGGCGTTCCTCGACGAAGGGTTCAACTCCTACTCGACCGGCAGGGTCATGGAGAAGGCCTATGGGCCCAATCGTGACTCGATCGACGTGGCGCCCGGGGTCCCGTACCTTGCGGTTCCGCTTCTCGAGATCCCCCGGGGACCCGATCCTCTTGCCGCGCAACCGGCGCCCCAGGCTCTTTCGGCCCGCCTCTTCGATCTTGCGCTGCTGCGACCCTTCGGCCCGTCGGACGACGTTGCGCTCAACACGCTGCGCGACCTGCCGTTTCTCAACGACGTCCGCGACGCCCCCATCGACGAAACGACGTCCTGGCGCCGCCGGTACCTCAAGGGGCCCAAGGCGGACAACCTGGCGCGTCGCTCCTGGGAGTACCTCGACACGGAGGTCTACGGTCTGAACAGCTACGCCCGGACCGCGCTCATGCTCAAGACGCTCGAAGGAATCCTCGGCGAGGATCTGATGCTCAGGACGATGCGAACCTACTTCGAGCGCTATCGGTTCAAGCACCCCGGCATCGCCGATTTCATTTCCACCGTAAATGATGTCGCCGGACGATCGCTGGATGCGTACTTCGCCCAGGCGGTCTTCGGCAGCGATGTCATGGATTACTCGGTGACGGAGCTGTCGAGCAGGCCGGCCCGACCGGGCCGGGGCCTGTTCGGCCCACCGGCCGATCGAAAGACCGTCACGCAGGAGCAGGTCGACCATGCGCCGGCCGGCGACCTGTCCGCCACCGCCACGCTGCGCGACAAGGCGCTCATCAGACGGCTCGGCGAGTTCGTCTGGCCGCAGGAGATCGAGCTGCGCTATGACCAGGGCCCGTCCTCGCGCAGGAGCTGGGACGGCGCGTACCGCTGGATCCGCTATGACGAGGACGGACCACGGCTGGCCGCGGCGAGAATCGATCCGGAGTCGAAGATGGCTCTTGACGTCAACCAGTCGAACAACAGCCGGACACGCGAGGCCAACCCGCTGGCCGGCATCACCTGGTGGTGCCGGCTGCTGCAGTGGATGCAGCACGTGGCCTACTTCTACTCGGGGATCTCTTGAGGGCCTTTCGCGACGGGCTGCGCGCTGCCGCGCTCAACGCGCGTCTTCTCTGGTGGCTGCTGGCCGCCAATCTCACGGTGGCTCTGCTGGCCACCGCGCCGCTGATGCGCCCGCTCGAGGAATCGCTCTCGCACCACGAAGCCTCCCTCGCCATGTCACGCCACTTCGACATGTCATGGTGGGTCGATGTGACGACATCGCGCGCCGAGGCGTTCGCCGCCGCGCTGGATGGTGTGGCGGCCGCCGCGCTCCTGTCGGCGCTGATCGGCTGTTTTTTCGCCGGGGGCCTGCTCCAGGTCTACCACGATTCCATGGGCGGACTTCCCATGGAGCGTTTCATGACTTCGTGCAGACGCTGGTGCCCCAGGTTCCTCTGTCTGTTCGTCATGTCGCTGCCGCTCTACTGGCTCGTCCACCGGATGATCAACCGGCACCTCGCCCTGGCGCTCGACGACGCCCTCGAGCAGGTGAGCGACGAAAGGGTCGGGATGTTGATCGGTCTCGCGCGTTCGGCGCTGTTTCTCCTATTGTTCGATCTGGTCACATTGATCGGCGACTATGCCCGCGTCCACGCGATCGTCAGAGGCGACCGATCGATGCTGGCGTCGCTGTCGGCGGGCATGAGGTTCGTGCTGTTTCACCCTTTGCGTGTCGCGTCGCTCGAGGCCATCGCCCTTGGGCTGCAATGCCTGGCGCTGGCTCTCTTTCTTCCGATTGACTCGCTGGTGCTGCGCAGCGGTGGCACGATCGCGGGGCTGCTTTTCGCGTTGGGCGCCGCCCAGTCGTTCCTGCTGATGCGGCTATTCCTGAGGGAAACCGCGCGCGCGGCGCAGGTGGCCTGTTACCGCGCCACCTTGACGGACTCGAGGTAGGTCGCGATGTCGGCGACCTGCGGCGAGCTGAGCCGGTCCACCTGGAAGAACGGCATCCTGGCTGTGCCCTTCCGAATGATTTCCGCCAACTGGGCCGGCGAGAGATTCCCTGTCAGGGCGCGCTCGATCGGCAACCCCGACCCATGACAGGAGCCGCAGGCCTGGCGGTAGAGCCCCCGTCCGCGGCCCGCGTCGCCTGAACGAAGATCGACATCGCCCGCGTCGCGGCGCAGCAGCGCCAGCGGGCTGACGCCGCGCTCTGAGCCCAGTTCCTGCATGAAGAGCACCAGAGCCTTGCGCTCCACCGCGGTGAGACCTTCGCTGTTCGGATCGAGGTAGGTCCGCAGACAGAAATCGGAAGCCTCGCCCACGTCGGTGGTGATGCGCCCGTTCCACCAAGTGCCCCGCGAAGGAGCCCCTTCGAGCGGGTGGCCGGCGCGGATCCGGCCATCCTTGGCGTCATCGCTGAACGTCGCGGCGTGGCAGCTCGAGCAGCCCGAGGCCTCGAACAGCTCCTTGCCATGCGCGGCGGAGCCAGGCTGCGCAACGCGGGCCGGCGTATCCGGCGCCGAACGCGCCACCGTCAGGGCGCAGCACGCCGCAACGGCCACCACCATCGCCACTGCCGCCGCGGAGCGCCCTTGACCGTTCATGAGGGGATCATAGTTCATGGGACACCTCACATCCCGTACATCCCGGGATGAAGCAGGTTGCGCGCGAGCGCGAAAACCGGCCTGAAGGCGAAGGGGAAGACCCGCCACGCCACGAGCAGGCCAATCATGCTGAGCATGGGATTGCGGCGCACGGCCTCGACGAGGCGGCCCGCGCTGCCGGGGAACAGACCGTGCACGATGCCGCTGCCGTCGAGCGGCGGAATCGGCATCAGGTTGAAGAGGAACAGGAGCAGATTGAGGCTCATCGCGACGGACAATGCCGCCGTCAGCGGATTGAGCAGCGTGTCCTGGCCGAACCGCGCGGCGGGCTCGGCGAGATGTGAGAAGGTGAGCTCGGCCGGCGCCACCAGCACGCCGGCGCCGATCATCGAGAACAGGACGCAGAACGCCGAAACGGCGATGAGCAGGTTCGCGAGGGGACCGGCGGCCGACATGGCCGCCTGCCGGCGAGGATAGCGCTCGGCCCACGCAGGATCGTACGGAGTGCTCGCCCACCCCATCATCCATCCGGCGAAGAAAAAGCTGGCAATCGGCACCAGGATCATGCCGAATGGCTCGCGTCGGATGTGCGGCAACGGGTTGAGCGTGACCTGGCCGCCTTCGTACGCCGTGTCGTCGCCTCCCAGCCGGGCGGCCAGCGCGTGCGCCGCTTCATGCAGCGTCGAGGAAAACAGAAAAACCACGAACCAGACGCCGAATTCCGCGACGGTGGAGAGCGTGAAGGTGTCCATCCGCGGCATTGTGCCCGCGCGCCGAATTGAAGTCCAGAGGGGGCGCCGTTATAATCGGCACCCATTAAAAGAGGTCAAGCCGTGCGGAAGCCCTTCCTGGAGTATCTCAAGGACAACATCGTCGTGTTCGACGGGGCCATGGGCACCGAGCTCTACAACAAAGGTGTCTTCATCAACCGGTGCTTCGATGAGATGAATCTCGGCAACCCGGACCTGGTGCGCGAGGTGCATCGCGGCTATCGAAAGGTGGGTGTCGATGTCCTCGAGACCAACACCTTCGGCGCGAACCGATTCAAGCTCCGCACCCACGGGTTGGAAGACAAGCTGCGGGAGATCAACCAGGCAGGGGCGCAGATCGCCCGGGAGATCGCCGGCGACGAGGTGTACGTGGCCGGTTCGATTGGGCCGCTCGGAATCAAGATCGAGCCCTGGGGCCCTACCTCGCTCGACGAGGCGCGACAGGCATTCCGCGAGCAGGCCGCGGCGCTGGTCGAGGCCGGCGTGGACCTGCTGTCGCTGGAGACTTTCTCCGATCTCAACGAGATCCAGCAGGCGCTGCTCGCCGTGCGAGACGTCTGCGGGCTTCCGATCGCCGCCCAGATGACTCTCGAGGAGGACGGCAGCAATCTCTACGGAACAGCGCCGGAGGTCTTCGCCAAGCTGCTCGACGAGTGGGGCGCGGACATGATCGGCGCGAACTGCAGCGTCGGACCGCACGTCATGCTCAGTGCGGTGGAGCGGATCGTGAAGGTGACATCCAGGCCGGTGATCGCGCAGCCGAACGCCGGGGTGCCGCGCAATGTCGAAGGGCGCAACATCTATCTCTGCTCGCCGGAGTACATGGGCACCTACGCCAAGCGGTACATCCAGACAGGGGCGAAGGTGGTGGGTGGATGCTGCGGCACGACACCCGAGCACCTCAAGTCGATCATCAAGTCGGTGCGGATGCTCCGTCCGGCACAACGTCATGTCGAGATCTTCATCCCGTCCGAAAAGAAGTCCGACGTCCGCCCGGTGCCGCTGGCGGAGAAGTCCCCGCTGGCGGCGCGGCTGGCCGCGGGGCAATTCGTCACGTCGGTCGAGTTGAACCCTCCCAAGGGGATCGACACCAGCAAGGTGATGGCGGGCGCCCGCTTTCTGAAGGAGCGGGGCGTGGACGCGGTGAACATCCCGGACGGCGCGCGGGCGTCTGCGAGGATGGGACCGATGTTCCTCTCCTTGATGATGGAAAGGGAGATCGGCATCCAGACGATTCTCCATTACTGCTGCCGCGACCGTAACCTGCTCGGGATGCAGGCGGACCTGCTGGGGGCCTACGCCATCGGCCTGCGTAACATCCTGATCATCACGGGTGATCCGCCCAAGCTGGGCGACTACCCCGACGCCACCGCGGTGTTCGACGTCGACGCCATCGGTCTGACCAACATGGTGAATCGCCTCAACCACGGTTACGATCTCGGCGGCAACTCCATCGGGAGCCCGACCGGCTACCTCATCGGCGTGGGTGCGAATCCGGGGGCGGTTGACCTGGAATTCGAGCTGAGGCGCTTCCAGTTCAAGGTCGAAGCCGGGGCCGAGTTCGCGATCACCCAGCCGGTGTTCGATGTCGAGCAGCTCAAGACTTTTCTGAAGCGCATCGAGCATTGCCGGATCCCGATCATCGCGGGGATCTGGCCGCTGGCCTCGCTGCGCAACGCCGAGTTCATGAACAACGAGGTGCCGGGGGTGCATGTTCCCGACGAGATCATGGATCGGATGCGCAAGGCGGAGGAACGGGCCGAGGGAGCTTCCAAGGAAGAAGGCATCCAGATCGCCCGCGAAACGCTCCTCCACGTGAAGGATCTCGTGCAGGGTGTCCAGGTGTCCGCACCGTTTGGCAAAGTCGAAAGGGCCCTCGACGTGATCTCAGCCGTGAAGTCCTGAAGGCCCGATGCAGGGCCTGGACATCCTCAGAGATCTCGTCGTCATCTTCGGGGTCTCGGTTCTGGTGGTGCTGCTGCTGCACCGCCTGCGGCTGCCCACCATCACCGGTTTTCTCCTGTCGGGAATGCTGCTCGGCCCTCACGGGCTGAGCCTCGTCTCGGATCTCGAGCGGATCAAGATGCTGGCCGATGTCGGCGTCATGCTCCTGCTGTTCACCGTCGGACTGGAATTCTCTCTCGCACTGCTCCGCCGGCTCTGGGGAGCGGCCCTTGCCGGAGCGTTGCTGCCGGTGATCGCCACCTCGGCGCTCTGCGCGGCGGCGTCTGGCTTCATGGGTCTGACCCTGGGGCAGGGGATCTTTCTCGGCTTTCTCCTCTCTCTCAGCAGCACGGTCATCCCGTTGAGGGCGCTGGCCGATCGCGGCCAGGTCGATTCGCCCCATGGCCGCGCGGCCGTGGGCGTGGCGGTGTTCCAGGACCTGCTGGTGATACCGATGATGCTGCTGGCTCCCTACCTGGGCGCGGGAGCCGTGTCCCGGACGGCCGCGTCGGGTCCGGGCGGGCTCGTGCAGCCGGCCATCGCGCTGATCCAGGCCATCGCCGTGGTGGGGGGCGTGCTGATCGTGGCGCTGTGGCTGGTGCCCCGCTTTCTGGCGCGTCTGGCGGCACTCAAGAGCCGCGAGGTGTTCATCATCAGCATCATGTGCATCTGTCTGGGCGCGGCATGGATCACCTCGATGATGGGTCTCTCGCTCGCACTGGGCGCGTTCGTCGCCGGGCTCGTCATCTCCGAGTCGGAGTTCGGCCACCAGGCGCTCGCCGACATGCTGCCGTTTCGCGACTCACTCAACAGCCTTTTCTTCGTGTCGATCGGCATGCTGCTCGACCCGGCGTTCGTCGTCAGCGCGCCGGTTGCGGTCCTGACGGCGGCCGCGGCCATCATCATTCTCAAGTTCGGTCTCATCGGCGGCGCGTTGCTGGTCACCGGCCAGCGTCCGACCGTGGCGCTCCAGGCAGGTCTGGCGCTGTCCCAGGTCGGTGAGTTCTCGTTCGTCCTGATGCGGTTCGCCACGGGGTACGGGCTGATGTCCGATCGGGTGAGCCAGGTCTTCCTGACCTCGGCGGTGCTGACGATGATCGTGACCCCGCTGCTGCTGGCCGGCGCTCCGTGGCTGCTGCAGCTCGTCCAGCGGGCCGAGGAGCGGGGCTGGTGGCGCCCGGCCAGGGATCTGAGGCCTCCCGAGGAGCCGGCCGACAAAATCTCGGGCCACGTGATCATCGTCGGGTACGGGTTCAATGGAAGAAACCTCGCGCGCGTGCTGAAGGAAATAGACATCCCCTATATCGCGCTGGAGATGAACCCCGAGACCGTGCGTCATGCGCGCGACGTGGAGGGCGAGAACATCCTGTACGGCGACGCGGCCTCCCCCGGCATTCTGGAGCGGCTCGGCGCCCGGCGCGCGCGTGTCGTCGTGCTGGCGATCTCCGATCCGGTCTCCACGCGACGGGCCGTGGCGGTGGCCCGCGGCAACTTCCCCACGCTGTACGTGGTGGCGCGCACGCGATACCTCACGGAGGTCGACGAGCTGTACCGGCTTGGCGCGGATGTGGTCATTCCCGAAGAGGTGGAAACCTCGATGGAGATATTCTCACGGGTGCTCGAGGTGTTCGGGGTGCCGAGAGAAGCGCTGGTCAAGCACGCCCGCCGCATCCGGGCCGAGCGTTACGGTGTGTTCATCGCCGGCAGGCCGGCCACGGCCCCTCCGGGGGAGTCCGGCCACCTCGCGGGTCTCAAGCCGTTCATCGCGCCGGTGGAGGTGCAGGTCTGCTCCATCACCGAGGGCGCTGCCGGGATCGGCCGCTCGTTGCAGGAGCTGGATCTCCGGGGACGCAGCGGCGCCACGGTTCTGGCCATGGTGCGCGAGGGGCGGATCGCCGTCGGCCCCGCGCCGGGGATGAGACTCGGGCCTGGCGACGCCGTGGTGGTGGCGGGAACCAGCGATCAGATCGGCTCGGCGGTCGAGGCGTTGATCGGGTCGGCCGCCTGATGCCTCGCCGGAACGATCAGGGCATCTGCGGTGGCGGAGGTGGCGGCTGCTGCGGGGTGGGCTCGGTTCCCTTGAACTCCTCGCTGCCGCTCGTTGTGAAGAACCGGTAGTCCTCGTACCGGAACGTGACCTTGTGCTCGACGTTCATCTTCTGGTCGCGTGCCAGCGAGGTCATGCTCAGCACCTGCTCGGTGGGGTAGGAAAGACTCTTCACATCCATGCCGAAGGTGACGCTCAGGTGCCACCCGTGCGGTCTCGAGGCGAGCGGCACGCCGGCGATGGCGAACGCCTTTCGATAACGGAGGATCTCGACATCGAGGCGGACGCTCTGACCGCTGGGCTCGGCCTCGACGGACCAGAAGTTCAGCGCCCGGGATTCGAGCGCCACCTGCCCGCTCCATCCTGCAATGTCGGTTCCCCCGGGATTCGGCGAGGTCCCGATGAAATCAACCAACGTGAGGAGCCGGTA
>DASROJ010000172.1:0-5222 GCA_035646975.1 Patescibacteria group bacterium | reverse complement strand
CATCGCCGTGACCCGCGAAAAGGAGATCGGCACCATCGAGCAGATCCTGGTGACGCCGATCCGCCCGCACGAGTTCCTGCTCGGCAAGATGATCCCATTCTCGCTGCTCGGGATGGTCAACGTGGCCGTCGTGCTGGCCGTAGCGCGCTTCTGGTTCGGCGTGCCGATGCGCGGCAGCCTTCTTCTTCTGTTCTCGCTGGCGGCGGTGTTCCTTCTCACGACGCTGGGCACCGGGCTGTTCGCGGCGGCCGCCTCTGACACGCAGCAGTCGGCGATGCTGATGTGCCAGGCGTTCGTCACGCCGAACATGCTCCTGTCGGGGTTCATCTTCCCGATCGAGAACATGCCTGTGCCGATCCAGTGGCTGACCTACCTGATGCCGATGCGCTACTTCCTCACGATCGTGCGCGGCATCATGCTCAAGGGGGTCGGTCTCGACGTGCTGTGGCCGCAGGCGCTCGCGCTGGCGATATTCGGCGCGGCCATCTTCCTGGCCAGCCTTCTCGCCTTCAGGACACGACTCGCGTAAGATGCAGCCATGCTGCAATGCCCCTCCTGTCACAGCGAGGTTCCCGACACGAGCCGCTTCTGCCTGACCTGCGGCGCGGCGCTCGGAGTCTCGGGAGCCCCGACGCGGATGACGGCGTCCGGCGCACCCGGGCAGCGATTCTCCTCCTCCGACGCTCTCGCCCAGGGACGCTTCGTGCCTGGCACGATGCTCGCGGGGCGTTACCGGATCATCGGTCTGCTCGGAAAGGGAGGGATGGGCGAGGTGTATCGCGCCGACGATCTCAAACTCGGCCAGCCCGTTGCCCTGAAATTCCTGCCCGAGGCCTTTGCGTCGGATCCGGAGCGGCTCGCGCGGTTTCACAACGAGGTGCGTCTCGCGCGCCAGGTATCCCACGCGAACGTCTGCCGGGTCTACGACATCGGCGAGACCGATGGTCACCACTTCATCTCGATGGAGTATGTCGACGGCGAGGATCTCTCCTCGCTGCTGCGCCGCATCGGCCGGCTGCCGCGCGACAAGTCGGTGGAGATAGCCAGGCAGCTCTGCGCAGGGCTGGCCGCGGCACACGAGCGCGGCGTGCTCCACCGGGATCTCAAGCCGGCCAACATCATGATCGACGGGCGGGGCAAGGTCCGGATCACCGACTTCGGTCTGGCCGGCCTCGCCGGAGGGATTCATGGCAGCGAGCTGCGCGCCGGCACGCCGAGCTACATGTCACCCGAGCAGCTCGCTGGGCGCGAGGTCACCGTGCGCAGCGACATCTATTGTCTCGGGCTCGTCCTCTACGAGATGTTCACCGGCCGGCTCGCGTTCAAGGCCGACACGCTTGCCGAGCTGGTGCGGGCGCACAACGATCGCTCCGCCGCCACGCCGAGCAGCCTGGTGCCCGGGTTCGACCCGGTGGTGGAGCGGGTGATCCTGCGTTGTCTCGAGAAGGATCCCGCCGCGAGACCTGCTTCGGCTATCGCGGTGGCCGCGGCGCTGCCGGGAGGCGACCCGCTTGCCGCCGCGCTGGCAGCCGGCGAGACGCCGTCACCCGAGATGGTGGCGGCCGCCGCCGTGCAGGGCGGGCTGGCTCCACAAGTGGCCTGGGCCTGCCTGGCGTCGATTGTGGCGGGGATGATCATCCTGGTGCTGCTGTCCGGGCGGCTCGCGCTGGTGAACAGGTACCCTCTCGAAAAACCGCCCGAGGTGCTGGCGGACCGGGCCAGGGATCTCCTCAGGAAGCTCGGCCACACGGCGCCAGTCAACGATGTGCGATACGGGTTCAACGTCGACGATGGCTATCTCGAGTACGTGGCCAAGCACGACTCGTCGATGCACCGCTGGGAACGATTGCCGACCGGAATGCCGCCCGTGATCTACTTCTGGTACCGGACGAGCCCCCGTCCGATGGTCTCCAAGGAAAACTTCTCCGTGGTGAACATGGGGGAACCGCCGTTTCTGGTTCCCGGCATGGCGACGGTTCTGCTCGATACAAGAGGAGACCTGATCGGGTATGAAACGGTGCCCCCGGAGAAGGATGCACCGGTGTCGACACCCGCGCCGGCGCCCGACTGGTCGATCCTGTTCGAAGCGTCGGGTCTGGACCGGGCGCAGTTCGCCCCCGCTCAGCCCGAGTGGAGACCCGATGTCTTCGCGGACACCCGGGCGGCCTGGACCGGGACTCTGCCTGGCCAGCCGGACTCCCCGCTTCGCATCGAGGCGGCCGGCTATCATGGCAAGCCGGTCTCGTTCCGGGGCGTGACCGACTGGACACAGCCCGATACTGCCGAACCGCGCCCGATGGGCACCGGGCAATGGTTCGGGCAGATGGCGGTTGTCTTTCTGAGCGTCTCCGCTTTCGTGGGGGCGATCGTGCTGGCCCGGCGCAGCCTGAAGATGGGAAGGGGAGACCGCGCCGGGGCGTTCAAGCTGACGCTCTATTTCATCATCATGCACATCATCGTCTGGGCGCTCTGGATCAGCCACGTATCCGAGCTGCGGATGGAATGGACGATCTTCTCGCACGACACCGGATGGACGCTGTTCAACGCGGCGCTCCTGTGGCTGGCGTACCTCGGACTGGAGCCGTACGCTCGCCGACTCTGGCCCGACACGGTCATCTCATGGAACCGGCTGCTGGAAGGAAGGCTCCGGGATCCGCTGGTTGGACGCGACATCCTCGTCGGCAGCCTGCTGGGTGTCGTGGCGGCGATTGTGTTTTCGCTGGGAAGGCTGCTGCCCGGCTGGATCGGGCTGCCGCCCCCGATCCCCTGGCCGATTGAAAACACCATGGACCTGGTGAGCCTGCGCTACGCCACGGCGCACATGCTCGACTACCATGTCCACGCGTTACTCGACACGATGCAGGTACTGCTGCTTCTTCTGTTTCTTCGTGGCGTGCTGCGCAAGCAGTGGCTCGCCGCGGTCGTCTGCTGCCTGGTGTTGTCCCTGCAGTTCTCTCTCGGCTCGGACTATCCCTGGCTGTGGCTGGTCATCGGGCTGGGCATCGTGTCCTGTCTCATCGTCGCGCTGACGCGGTTCGGGTTGATCGCGGCCACGTCGGCGGGGCTGATGCTGAGCGCGTTGCTGGGCCTGGCGCTGACACCGAATCTCTCGGCATGGTACGCGACCAGCTCGCTGCTGGGGCTGGCGCTGCTGCTGGGTCTGGCGGTGTTCGGTTTTCATGCGTCGCTGGCGGGCCGGCCGCTGTTTCGTCCGCTCGCCGAAGAGGCGCTGGCGGAGTAGGCCCGACGAACCCTACTGCTCCAGCACGTACTCTTTGTTTGTGAACAGCCAGGCTCCAAGCGCCAGCAGCCCCGCCGTCGTGCCGAGCAGCACCGTCACCGCGAGCGGCCCGGATGTGGCCGACTCGAAAAGGCCGAGGATCCCGCGCTGGCCGACCGGGTGGGGGAGCAGCGCGAGCAGGTAGTGCTTGATGGTGAGCTTGCTCAGGTAACCCGGGATGAAGGTGACGAGCGTCTCCCAGACCAGGGTGAACCCGAGCCCGACGAACACGGGCCGCCGCGTGAACGCGCCGAACAGTGCGTACAGGGCGCCGTAGGCCAGTATCCCGAGCGCCAGAACGGCGAGATCCTGGAGCAGGATCGGCAGGTGATGGCTGAACTCGCCGGAAGGGTCGGCGAACATCGAGATGAGAAAGCAGGCCGCCGCCGACGGCAGCAGCAGCGCGGAGGCCGCCACCAGGTAGGCGAGGTACTTGCCGAGATAGATGGTTGTCTTCGTCACCGGCCGCATGAACAGGTAGGTGATCGTCTTGTCCTCGACCTCGTCCGACACCAGGGCGGTGGCATAGAACAACGTCACCACGGCGAGCAGAACGTAGACGTATCCGTTGACGATGATGAACGAGGTGAGGCTGAACCCGGTCAGGTCGTGCGCCGCCACGCCGCTGAGGATCAGCGACGTGCCGAGCGCCGAGCCCAGCACCGGCAGGACGCAGAGCAGGCCGATGACAAGTGTCCGCTTGCTCTTGAACAGGACGGCCAGCGAGAGCCGGAAGACCGCGTCGAGAGGATTCATCATCACGTTACCAGGTAGTCGAACACGGCCTGCAGGTTGTCATCCGGCGACAGCAGCCGTGTCACCTTCACGTTGTCCGCCAGGATCACCTCGGGCAGCTGCCTGAAGAAAGCGTCGGGCTTGCTCGTCTGGATCTCCACGCCGTCCGCGTCCAGACGCATCCCGGCCACCATCGGCCAGCCGACCAGGCGGCTGGCGAGCTGGCGTGGGTCCTCGCACTGGATGAAGATCCGGTGCGGGTGGTCCTCGATCAGCTCGCGGATTTCGTGGACATTGCCTTCGGCCACGATGCGGCCATGGTTCACCAGCAGGATGGTGGAGGTCATCGCCTCGATCTCGTGCAGGATGTGGCTGGACACCACGATGTGACGCCCCTGCGCCGCCCACTCCTTGATCAGCTTGATGGTCGAGCGGCGCCCCATCGGATCCATCCCTGACAGCGGTTCGTCGAGGATCAGGAGCTCCGGGTCGTGGGCGATGGCCTGGGCGAGCTTCACCCTCTGGCGCATTCCCTTGGAGTAGGCGCCGATTTTCTTGTCCTTCGCTTCGATCAGGTCGACGTCTCCGAGCGCCTTGAGCGCCCGCTGATGCGCCTCGTCGCGCGTCAGTCCGTTGAGCGTGAGCAGCCCCCGCACCCACTTCAAGCCGGTCATGCCGCTGTAGAACGCGTCCTGCTCGGGGCAGAAACCGACGCGGCGCATCAGAGACGGATTGTTCCAGACAGGCTGCCCCAGCACGAGGCACGTACCGCGGCTCGGACGGATCTGCCCGGTGATCAGTTTCATGAACGTGCTCTTGCCGGCGCCGTTGGGCCCGAGCAGGCCGGTGATGCCGGGCTCGATCCGCAGGCTGACGTCGTTGATCCCGATCACCTGCTTGTACCAGCGCGAGAGCCCGTCGGCCTGGATGACCGGTGCCGCCGTCATGTCACGATCTCCACCGCCTGGACGCGGCGACGAAGCACCAGCGCCGACAGACCCACCACGAGCAGGTACATGACGAGCGCCGGCAGCGGGTGGACACCGTATTCGGTCGGGCCGCCGAAGAACAGCGCGCCGACCTGGTCCACCAGCGCCGGCAGCGACAGCACGGTCCAGGAGTGGTCGCCCGTGACCAGGCGCAGCAGCCCCGCCCCCGCCTGGGAGAAGAAGACGATGGCGAAGAACAGCAACCCCGCGTACCGGCC
>DASROJ010000171.1:0-5268 GCA_035646975.1 Patescibacteria group bacterium | reverse complement strand
GCCACGAGACGACCCTGGCGCCAAACGTATTGCGCAGGCACGGGTACCTGGCGGGCGACGACGAGACGAGGGCCGCCGATTTCAACGAAGCGGTGGCCTCGGAGAACTCCGACGCGATCTTCCTCGCCCGCGGCGGGTATGGGTTGACACGAATCCTCGACCGGATCGATATCGAGGCTCTGCGTCATCGGCCGCGACTCCTGCTCGGGTACAGTGACGCCACGGCGTTGTTCATGGCGCTGCAACGCAAGGGCCCGTACCTGACGCACTACGGTCCGACGGTGAGCGAGATGGGGGACCCGGACGCCTTCGACGAGAAGAGTCTCTGGGGCGCGTTGTACGGCGAGCCGTCCGCGTTTCGGATCCCCTTCAGGGCGGCCGATGTGCTCCGGCCCGGCAGGGGTGCGGCGCGTGTGATCGGCGGGTGCCTGAGCCTGCTGGTCACCCTGCTCGGCACCCCTCATGACATCGACTACCGGGATACGATTCTCTTCTGGGAGGAGATCTCGGAGGCGCCGTTCAGGATCGATCGGATGCTGACTCAGCTGCGCAATGCCGGCAAGTTCGATCACCTGCGCGGGATGATCATCGGATCGCTGACAGGATGCGAGCCACAGGCGGGAAGGCCGGGTCTGAAGGTCCGGGACATCGTGCTGGAGCTGTCGCGGCGCGCGAGATTTCCTATCGTCTGGAACGTGCGCGCCGGTCACATCAGCGGAAAGCTGACGCTGCCGCTCGGCCTGCCCGCTTCCCTCGACACGGCGACGCGAACTCTCACATTTCATCAACCGGTCTGAAAGAGGCGCCCTGGCGTCAGCCCGTCAGTTGCTGGTCAATGGCGCGATCTCGAACAATGCGCCACGGATCGACGTCGTCTCCGTCACCTGGTCCATGACGGTCAGCTCGAGCCGGTAGCGGCCGGGAGGCATCCCTTCGAGCGGAACGCTCCAGGCCTGTTCCAGGTCGGATTGATTCTCGAGCTGGATGAGCGGGCCGACGGGCAGCCAGGTGCCGGCGTCCTGCAGGTAGAACTGATAGGAGAGGTCGAGGTGCGCCAGGCCATCGCCACCCCGCGCGCCCCCCGTGATCTGGTAAAAGACGGTGAGCGCTTCCTCCGGGTGATAGACCTGGTTGGTGCGGGGAATGACCCTGTAGCGACCCAGCATGAACGGCATCTCCGCCGAACCGGAGTCGGCCACCTCCTCGAGCTTCTCCAGGCGGGACGCGAGCATCAGGCTGCTCACACCGAGGCCCTGTGTCTCGAAGGATGGCACGTCGATCAGGTCCCTGAGCGAACCCATGATCCTCCGCTCGGTGTCCTGGTAGGAGACATCGAGCAGATAGCGCCCTGGCGGCACATGGCATACCGCCTGGAAAACCTGGGATGCCGGCGCCGGCGCCGCGCTATCGGGGCTGGGATCGGGCGCGAAGGCGCCATTGAGCTGAAAGCTTTTCTTGTCGTCTGCGATCGAGGTCAGGTAGCCCGTCAGAATCGCCGCGCCGGGCTGCGACGAAGCGACGCCTGCTTTGAGCAGGTCGGTCTGCGTCACACCGAGAGTGACCGCCACGGTGGTGCCGTCTGCACGGGGAGCGGCTGCCTGAAGGGGTGGCCGGAAATCTATCCGGGCCTGCATCGGGACCAGGCTGAACAGCGTGGTGACATCGACATGAGAGCGGCTGCGCTCCATCACCTCGGGCACCCGCATGACGTATCCCAGGTTTCGCAGCGCGTCCGGTCCCGGCATGCGGCGCACGAGCGTTTCGGCCAGCGGCAGGAAGTCGGTGGGCCGAAGGATCGACGTCTGCAGGGGCACGGCGTTGTTCACGGAGCGGGTCGCCAGGTTTTCCTGTCGGACCTTCAGCTTCACGAACCGCCGTCCCACGGGAATCCCGAGGCTGTCCTGCAGCACGAGCCGAAGCTGCACCGGCATCGAGCCGAGGTCGTACATCCAGCGGCTCGCACCGTAGGTATCCGCAAGGATGTGGTCGTGGTCGAAGTTCTCGGGTGGCCCGAGCATGATGAAGACTTTTCCGCGCTCGGTCTTCCAGCCCGGTTTGATCTCCTGGCCGAAGTGATCGTCGGCCACGCTGACGCGATGCCAGAACTCGTGCTCGAGCTCGTTGTCCGTGGTGTCGGGCAGCGGATCGCGCTGCTGCCAGAACTGCCTGATGAAGTCGCGTCGCGCCGGCTCGGAGTGCATCCGGCGATAGTCACGATATTCCGCGTTGGTCATGATGTACCAGACCGGGCCGCGCGCCCACCCACGGTTCGCGGTGGTCCAGTCGGCATGGCGGAGGTCTGGATGCGATGGCAGGATCGAAATCAGGCCGATAACGGCCGCAATGAGGACCCGTCGAGCCCTTGCCATGTACTCCCCCCGGAACCATGGCGTGATTCAGGTCGTCCGGACCGGCCAGCGAGGTCTGCCCGCTGGTCCTATTTTGAGCCGGCGCTCATGCTTCTGTTCAAGTCGATCTCGATGATTGCCAAAGCGGCCTTGAGATACCGTGCCGTGGCCTCGCTCAACCCTCCGGTCTGTCCTGGGGCGCCTGCCGGCTGCATTGCGCGAGCGTCGTTCAGGGCGATCTCCTTCATGGAAGGATCCTTCTGCCCCGAATGCGTCTCCGCGAAGATCCGGATGTTCTCGTCGTTGAACCCGGCCTGGCGCTTCAACACGAGGATTCTAATCGTTTCATCGCCACTGCGGTAGTAGTGAATCTCGCCATCCACGACCTTCACGATGGCGGACATGCTCCGGCCTCCAATGCCGGGCAGGCTCTGGATCGTGCCCGGGTCGCCATCCCGCACCAGATTCTTCTGTGTTTGCACCAGCTTGTCCCTCACCTCGTTCACCGTGTCGGGGGTGAAGCGGGAGGGGCGCGCCGGGGCGGCCTGCGAGCGGACGAGCTCGGTGGCTTCAGTCAGGCTGAGGTAGCTGACCTGGTCGCCGTCGCGAATCATGATGGCGACGTTGCCGTCCCTCATGCCAAGGGCCGGGTTTTCGAGGGTGACTTTCACCTTGTCGCCACCGAAGAATCGATCGAGCACCATGCCGGCGGCTTCACGGGAGTTGCGGCCATCGCTCAACCGCGGCAACAGCTCGCGGGCGCGCCCGGGGTTCGACAGGAGCATCGTGTCGATGGCGAGGAGCTGGACCTTGGCGTTGCTGTCGTGGGTGCTCTTCTCGATGAAGGCTTCGTACTCCGCGGGAAGCCGCTGACCTGCGCGGCCCGCGGCAATCGGCGCGCGCGGCTGGCGGGCGGTCGCCTGCTTGAGCGCCGACTCGGCGCAGCGGACCATCAGCACCCTGGCATCGTCGTTCCACGGGCTGTCGGGAAATTTCGAGTTGAGCTCCTTGAGAACACCGTAGGCCTTCTCCGCTTCGCCCAGCTCGTACAAGGACATGCTGAGCCAGTACTGCGCATCGTCGGCGAAATGGCTCTCCGGGAAGCGGCGCGTGAGATCATCGAACGTCTTGCGCGCGTCCTCCCATCGCTCCTCGAAGATCGCACTGCGGCCACGGTTGTACACATCCTCGTCGACAGAGGCCAGGGCCGGAGCCGCTGCCATGAGGGTCAGGACCAGTGCTGCAATGAAGCGCATCGGTGATCTCATCGAGTTATGAACGCTCCTGCGCCAGACGGGCGGGACCCGTGCTCAACAACTCGAGCTGGGTCAGCACGCCGCTGTTGTTGACCTCGGTTCTGATCCGATCCAGGGTGGCGAGGTCTCCCTTGCCGGACAGCTGCGAGAGCTCGGTCAGAATGCCCTCCACCTGTATCAACAGATCCTTGATGCGAGGATCGGCCAGTTGCCCGGCGACGCGCTTGGCCGCCCGCGTCTCGCCCAGAAGGGTGATCGATGCCGCCCGCAACCCTGCCGTGTCGGCGGCATCGTGCCCGTTGGTCAGCTCGAGCAGCACGAACCGGCTGCGGTTGAGGTAGCCATGGGTCAGCTGGGAGAAGTATTGCATGCGCGCTTCCACTCCTTCCGGAACGGGAGGGCCATCGCTGGAAGAAAGGGCGCCGCTGTCAGCCCGTCGATCCGAGCCCAACCAGCCCAAATCGGATGAGAGCGACTCCCAGTTTCGTCCGATGACAAACGATGCGCCCGCCAGGAGGATCACGGCGGCTGCCTTCAGCACAGGGGAGAATGTCGACCTGCTGCCGGATCCGGCCCATGTGCCGGGCAGACCCGGCATGGGAACCACGGCGGCGCCATCGAGGGCGTCGTGATGCTCGAGCTTGCCGCGGAGCCGCCGCCATTCGATGTCCCAGTCGGCCGGTGTCTGCTCGGCCAGAGACTGCGGGATACCGGCGCGGTCGATGGCACCGAGGGTCGAGCGGAACGACGAGATCTCCTTGAGGCAGCTCTCGCAGGCGTTCAGATGCGCGTCCAGGATCGCCTTTCGGTCCGCGGGAAGGTCATCATAGAGATAGAGGACCAGATCCTGGTTCAGGGACGAACATCCATTTGAATCGGCGGAGTCGGGCATCGATTCACCTTTCATGCCGGCCAGTCCTGCTTCGGATCAGCGAACCACTCTTCCATCGCGCGACAGTTCCTGGCGAAGCGTCACCACCGCGCGGTGCAGGAATGATTTTACCGTACCTTCGCTGATGTGCATCAACACGCTGATCTCTCGAATCTTCAACTGCTCGAAATGTTTCAGTACGAAAGCCATCCGCTCCCGGGGCGGCAGCCGCTCCACGAGCGCCTTGATCCGTCCTCGCAGCTCGACCAGGCCGAGCGCTTCCTCCGGGTCGGCGAAACTGTGCTGGGGCAGATCGTAGTGACCCTGGTCCAGACGATCCGTTTCCAGAGTCTCGGAGCTCCGGCGATCCCGCCGGAGGTTCAGGCAGATATTGATTGCGATCCGCGTCAACCATGTCGTGAACGAAGACTCGCCTCTGAAGTTGCCAACCGACTTGTACGCGCGTAAAAAAGTTTCCTGGAGGACGTCTTTCGCGTCATCCGTGCTATCTGTATACAGCAGGCAGACACGATAGATCCGCGTCTTGTGTTCCTCGAACAGTGTCTGGACGGCGTCGATATCTCCGGCCCTAATCCGCTCAAGGACTTCCCGCTCGTCAGCCGGCATGATCGCTCAAGTTAGACCCAGGAATGAAGTTCCGGTTTACAGCCGAGGGGGATCGTATCGGAGCCGGGGGCGTGGGTCAAGCCTCAAACCTTTTTGTCTCAATGCCTTGGAGCAACTCCCGGGCCCCCAGGGGCCTCGAGGGGCCCCCTAATGGCTTCTGTTAGAC
>DASROJ010000170.1:0-2412 GCA_035646975.1 Patescibacteria group bacterium | reverse complement strand
GCTGCACTCCTGCTGGGAGACCACCGGCGCCAGGATCGCCACGAAAAAAACCGCCCAGAAAAGATTCCTTCCCAGGAGCCGCTCGGCGGAATCCTGGAGCCTCGACGCGAGCCTGCGCGCGCGTCGGGCCATTCCCGCCTGCAGCGCCGCGCCGGGTGTCCCGCTCTTTTCGCCTGACTCAGGAGGCATGTTTCACTCCCGGACGGGTTCCTTGTCCTGAGGGTCGGCGGCCCGGACGGGCGACGCGGGGCTCGCCGGCGCGCCGCGGCCGCCGCCGGGACGCGCGCCCTGGAACGTCTCGTACGCGACGATGATCCGCTGCACCAGCGGATGCCTCACGACATCGCCGTCGTCGAAACGCACGATCGAGATGCCGGGAATCTTCGACACCACGTGCTCGGCCTCCACGAGGCCCGACATCCTGCCCGCGGGAAGATCGATCTGCGTGACATCGCCCGTGATGACCGCCTTGGAATTGAATCCAATGCGGGTGAGAAACATCTTCATCTGCTCGGAGGTGGTGTTCTGCGCCTCGTCGAGGATGATGAACGAATCGTTGAGCGTGCGGCCGCGCATGAACGCCAGCGGCGCTATCTCGATGATGCCGCGCTCCACGAGCCTGTCGGCCTCTTCTTTCATGTGGAAATCGAAGATCGCGTCGTACAGCGGCCTGAGATACGGCTCCACCTTCTGCGCCATGTCCCCCGGCAGAAACCCGAGCTTCTCCCCCGCCTCCACGGCCGGCCGGGCCAGGATGATCCGCTCGACCTTGCGGTCCTTGAGAAACATGAGCGCCATGGCCACGGCCAGATAGGTCTTCCCGGTGCCCGCCGGCCCGATGCCGAACACCATGTCGTTCTCGCGGATCGCATCCATGTAGCGATTCTGGTTCGGGCTGCGCGGCGAGACCGACTTGCGCGCCGATGGCCGTATCTGCCCGTTGAGAAGTTTTCCGATCTGCGCGTCGCCCTGCTCCTCCATCACGCGGGCGACGTAGGCCAGGTCGGCGTCCGAGATGCTGTGGCCCTGGCTGAGGTAGTCGGACAGCTGCATGATGAAATCGGCCACCATCGCTTCGCGGGCCTCGTCTCCCTTGAGCGTGATCTCGCGCCCCCTGGCGGAGATTTCCACCTGGAAGTAGCTCTGCAGGAACTTGAGATGACTGTCTCGGGTCCCCACCAGGGTCGGCAGGACCTTGTCGGCCACTTCGATCTTCTTCATCGGCCTCCCGCCGCCGGACGAGCCTGGTCGCCCTGCCTGGCAGGTCGGCGCGCGAGAATCGGGGTCTGGGGGGAAAGCCGCGCTGGTGAGTTCCGGCGAGCAACGCGCATCGTGGGCGAAACGTACCATGCTGCGGCGCGAAGTGTCAAGGCAGATCTGATCCAAACCTATGTATATGAGAGCTTTACGTACGAGGTGGCAGGTCCAGGCGAAGGTGCAGCTCCTTGAGCTGCTCCGGCTCGAACGGGGAGGGAGAGCCGGTCATCAGGCAGATGGCGCTGGTGGTCTTCGGAAAGGCGATCACCTCGCGCAGCGACGGCGCGCCCGTCATCATGGCGACGATCCGATCGAGTCCCAGGGCGATACCGCCGTGCGGCGGCGCGCCGTAGCGCAGCGCCTGCAGAAAGAAACCGAATTTCTCCGAGGCCTGCTCGGGGGTCATGCGCAGCACGGTGAAGATCTGCTTCTGGATCTCCTCGCGGTGAATGCGGATGCTGCCGCCGCCCAGCTCCCATCCATTGAGCACCAGGTCGTACGCCCGCGCGCGCACCTTGAGCGGCTCGCTCATCAGCAGATGGAGGTCTTCCGGCACCGGGGCCGTGAACGGATGATGGCACGGCGTGATGCTGCGATCCTCGGGACGCAGCTCGAACATCGGGAATTCATGCACCCAGACAAGCGCCCAGACATCGTCGGGCTTCAGGCTTTCCCGCTTGGCGATCTCGAGCCGCAGAGCGCCGAGCGACTTGGCGGCCACTTCACGCGTGTCGGCCACCACCAGGGCCAGGTCTCCGACCTTCGCTCCCATCCGATCCATCAGGCTCGCGGCCCGTTCCGGTCCGAGGAACTTCATCGCCGGGGACTGGATCTCCGTGTCTCCCCGTTTGAAGTAGACCAGGCCGCCCGCGCCGAACCGCCGGGCGTGCTCGGTCAGCTCGTCGATCTCGCGGCGCGAGTAGCGAGCGCAGCCGGGCGCCACGATGCCGCGCACGACGCCACCGGAGCCTGCCGCCTTGTCGAACACCGGGAACCCGCTGCCGGTGGACGCCTCGGTGAGATCGGATATCTCCACGCCGAACCTCATGTCGGGCGCGTCGCTGCCGAATCGATCGATCGCCTCGCGATAGCTGATGCGGCCGATCTTTTCGGGGAACCGTTTTTCGGCCACCGCGAAGATGCGCCGCATCAACC
>DASROJ010000169.1:0-3034 GCA_035646975.1 Patescibacteria group bacterium | reverse complement strand
TCTGGGACCCGACGATGCCGTGGTCAAGAAAGTGCTGGGCAAGGATTCGCCGCGAGATCTGGCGGCCTCGCTGGTGGCCGGCAGCCGTCTCAAGGACATCGCCTATCGCAAGCAGCTGCTCGAAGGGGGCAAGGCGGCGGTGGATGCATCGGATGACGCGATGATCCGGCTGGCGCGACTGATCGAGCCCGATGCGCGCGAGATCCGCAGGAAGTTCGATGACGAGATCGACGCGGTGCTCAAGCAGAACGACGAGCTGATCGCGAAGGCCCAGTTCGAAATCTACGGAACGGCCACCTACCCGGATGCCACCTTCTCGCCACGTCTGTCCTTCGGGCAGGTGAAAGGGTTCGAGGCGGACGGCGCCCAGGTGTCGCCTCTGACCCGCATCGCCGGGCTGTTCGACCGCGAGACCGGCAAGGACCCGTTCATCCTGCCGCAGCGCTGGCTGGCCGCCCGTCCCCGCTTGGCGCCCGACACACCGATGGATTTCGCCACCACCAACGACATCATCGGCGGGAACTCCGGCTCGCCGGTGGTGGACCGGCAGGGACGTGTGATCGGCCTGGTGTTCGACGGCAACATCTACTCGCTGGGCGGCGAGTACTGGTTCGACGAGTCGGTGAACCGCACCGTGGCCGTGCACGGCTCCGCGCTGCTCGAAGCGCTCGACAAGGTGTACGGCGCGAACCGGATCCTCGATGAAATCCGGCCCGCCGCGGCACCCGCATCAGCCTCCGGAGGAGGCGACTGAGAGAGCCGGAAGCCGCGGCGGTCTGAACCTCAACTGGCACTGACCCCCTCCACGATGCTGAGCGGGCAGGCGGTGGGATGGATCCGCCTGATCTTCAATCCCGCGGCCTGGAAGATTGCGCCGAACTCCTCCTTCGTGCGCTCGCGGCCGCCGGTGGCCACCAGCATGTTGATGTCCAGCAGCTTGCCCCAGTGCCGCCTGTTGCCCGGTGGAATCACCGTGTCGACCACCAGCACCCGGCCACCGATCGCCATCGACTGGCGGCAGTGCTTAAGGATCGTGACGCAGGCGTCATCGTCCCAGTCGTGCAGGATGTACTTCATGATGTAGGCGTCGGCGCCCTCCGGCACCGAGATGAAGAAGTCGCCCGGCATCATCTTGATCCGCTCCTTGACGGCGCTGCCGCTGACATAGGGAGCCCTTTTCGCCTGCTCGAGAACGTGCGGTTGATCGAACAGGATTCCCCGGAGCCTCCTGTTCTTCTGGAGGATGGCCGCCAGCAGGTGCCCGTGAGAACCACCCACATCCACCAGCGTGCCGAGCCGGGAGAAATCGTAGGCGGCCTCCACGGCGGGGTTCTCCGTCCGGGAAAGGCTGGTCATCGAGCGGCCGAAGATGACGCCGTCGTCGGGGTGCTTCGCCAGGTATTCGAACGCGTTCATCCCGTGCACCGCGTGAAAGGGGACTTCTTCGCCACTCACGCCGTCGAGAAGCCTGGACCACGGATCCCAGTTGTAGCGCTCGACCATCATCAGCGCAAAATCCCGCATCGAGTCGGGACGATCGCTGCGCAGCGTGGTGGCCAGCGGCGTGAGAGCGAAGCGGCCCGCCTTGCGTTCGGCGAAGACGCCCACGCTGGCCAGCGCGCGAAGCAGCCGATAGAGCCGGTGGGGCTCCGTTCCGGTCCTGGCGGCGAGTTCGGCGCAGCTCTTCGGGCCGTCCTTGAGCAGATCGGCGAGCTGAAGCTTTGCGGCCACGTGCACGAGCTGCGACACCCAGTAGCCGATGATCAGGTCGAGCATCCGGGCTGACGGTGGCGCCGACGCGGACGCCGCGGGCCGCGTCTGCTTCTTCTTCGGGCGGGGCATCATCTCTCTCCTTTGCGCGAGGGTTTCTCTTCCAGCGTGAGGGTCAAGGATAGCGCGCCGCGCAGCCACATTTCCCTCGAGTGCTCCGGGGCCCCGCTCAGCCTGGAAGCCCCCCTTGCACCTCGCGTGAGATTGTTGGCGGACGCCAAACCTGCTAGCCTGCCGGCCCCATGACTGGACCTGAACCTGGACCTGGACCCTCAGGGGCCATCGTGAGGAGCGCTCGATGCCCGGGCCTGAGGTGAATTCCGTCCTACGAGCCGTGCGGGATGCGCGGCGTCTGCTGGTCATCACCGGCGCAGGGGTTTCTGCTCAGAGTGGCGTCCCGACATTTCGAGATCCGAATGGCTGGTGGAAGACCCACAGACCGGAGGATCTCGCGACGCAGGCGGCATTCGACAAGGATCCTGCCGAAGTCTGGCGCTGGTACGAGCTGAGACGCGACATCATTCATCGCGCCGAGCCAAACGCCGCTCATCGCGCTCTGGCTCGCGCGGAGGCCACCGGGGCCCGGGTGGCGATCGTCACTCAAAACGTCGACGATCTGCACGAACGCGCCGGAAGCGGCGAGATTCTCCACGTGCACGGTTCCATCTGGCAGCTCAAGTGCGTCGTTGACGGAAGCATTTACGAGGATCGCCAGGTTCCCTTGCCGGAGATCCCGCCACGTTGTCCGCGTGGCCACATCGCCCGACCCAACGTGGTCTGGTGGGGCGAGGGGCTCGATCCGGAGATCACAGCGCGCGCCGGCTGCCTGGTGAACGAGCCGTTCGATGTCCTGCTCGTCGTCGGAACGGAAGCGACGTTCGAATACATCCGGCAGTGGGCGCTTCGCGCCAAGGCCCGAGGCGCCCTGCTGGTCGAGGTGAATCCACGAGTCACTTCTCTGACCCCGGATGTCGATCACCGGATCGCGGGCGAGGCCGGCGAGGCGCTCGATGCCCTGTTGCCCGGATGACCTGGAGGGTCGGGCAGAGGCAAGCGCCTGGCGGAAGCGTGTGGGAATCGAACGCGGGAAAGGGGTCGAGAGGGGATCAAGTCAGGAGAGCCGGTCTAATCACGACGCGAGTTTGCGCGTCGTGAAGTGGACCGGTTCTCCCTGATTCCGACTGGCCTCCCGCACATTTCCCGCACACAGCGCTCGCGCTATCGAATAAAACGACCACCCAGGAACTTGGACAGGGCCTGCACC
>DASROJ010000168.1:0-2448 GCA_035646975.1 Patescibacteria group bacterium | reverse complement strand
CACATATATATGTGTGCGCCCGGGCAAATGGGGGCCCGGGTCCACCCGTCGAGCTTCGAGGGCAGCAAGGCCCGTCAGACCACACGCAGGACGACCAGGGTCATGTCGTCATGCTGCTCGGCGCCGTCGACGAACGCGTCGGTATCCTGCATCAGCCTCGTGATCGTCTCGGCCGCGGGGAGGTTTCCGCAACGCGCGATGGCTCCGATGAGACGTTGCTCGCCCCACTCCTCCTCGTCCCCGTTGAGCGCCTCGCTGATGCCATCCGTGTAGGCGACCAGGACGTCGCCCGATTGGAGGGTGACGGTCCCTTCCTGGTAGACCGAGTCCTTGAACAGCCCGACCACCGTGCCGCCTGCCTTGAGCCGGATGATTTCCGGATGGCCGTTGCCCGCCCTCATGATGATCGGCGGGCAGTGGCCCGCATTGACGAAGCTGAAGACCCGCGTGCCCGGATCGTACGCGCCGTAGAAGAACGTGGCATAACGGTTGTCGGGGGATGCCTCGAAAACGAGCCGATTCACGTTGTCGATCAACTGCCCGATCTTCTCCGCCCGGATGGTCTGACCCCGCAGCGACGCCTGAAGGCAGGCCATCAGCAGCGCGGCGCCGATTCCTTTGCCGGAGACATCCGCGATCGCCACACCCAGCCGGCCGTCGGAAAGCTGCATGAAGTCGAAGTAGTCGCCGCCGACCCAGAGCGCTGGCCGGCACTTTCCCGAATAGTCGATCCCGGCGACCGCGGGCAGCGTCTGCGGGAACAGCCGCTCCTGCACTTCGCGCGCGATCTCGACTTCGCGGTTCAGTCGCTCCCGCTGCGCGACCTCGGACACGATGGCGGCGGCCAGCCTGCTGTTCTCGAGCGCGAGCCCGGTCTGCGTGGCCACCGACTGCAGCAGCCGCAGGTCGGTTCCCGAGTAGGGCTCCTCGGACCGCTTGGCGCCCAGGCTGATGAAACCGGGGAGCTTCTCCTTCACCGCGAGCGGCAGGAGCAGCTGAGTGCCGAGATCCCGGAGCATCGTCCGCTCGGCCTCGTTCGCGCCGAGTTCCAGATTCACCCACGAGCGGGGGTCGTCGAGGTAGACGCGCAGCGGCTCGCGCGCGCGTTTGAGCGACTCGATCGTCCCGGAGCCCTCCGCGAACCGGCACGCTGGCGCCCCGGCATCACCCACCGCGCAGACCGGCTGGTACGAGCCGGCCTGGTTGGCTTCCTCCCGCAGAAAAAACACGACGCGCTCGACGTGAAGGGACTCCGCGATGGTGCCGGCCACCGTCTCGACCAGCGGCGCGGTTTCCACCATCATGCGCACCTTCTCGCTCAGGTCGTTGAGTATCCGCTCCGCATCGAGCGCCTCGCGGAAGAACCGGCGATCCGTCCACCGGATCACCCATTCCCCCATCCAGCCGATGGCGACGATTGCCATGCCGCCCTGACCCAGGATCCTGAGGATGTCCACCTGACGCGTCTTCGGCCGGCTGGCCGCCGCGCTGATCGCCAGCAGGATGCCGACCACGAGCACGACACGCAGGACCTGGACCCCCTTGCGGGCAAACGCGTACTGTATCCCCTGCCGGATCACCACCCGCACGTCGAGCGCGCGGTGGACCACGATCACGTACGCCAGCGTGAGGGGGAATATGAACAGCATCGTGAGCGCCGAGATGGCCAGCCATTGCGGCACGCCTTCGAACGGTCCCAGGCCGCGCACAAGGCCGCTCATGACCACCAGGAAGCTCGGCGTCAGACCGATGAACGCGCCGGTGAACAGCAGCCGCAGGCGGCGGCGCGCATCGGGCGCGCTCGTCGTGCCGGTCTTCATCCCCAGTCCCATGAAGAACACCGAGATGCACATCATCCCGAGAATCTGCTGGGGCCTGTCGAGCGGCCGTAGCAGCGGCTCGACGGCCTGCGCGATTGCGAAGCCGTGGCGCCCGGCGATCTCCTGCAGGCCTCGGGCAATCGCCAGCAGACCGAACGGCAGGATCAGGGCCCACTTGACCTTCGGCCACCGTCGATCGATGGAAAGCCGCTCCGGGAAATAGACCCCGAACAGCAGCATCCAGATCGGCCAGGTCGCGCCGCAGAGGGTCTCGTAAAGCTGGTCCAGGTCCTGGAACATCGCTGCGGTCGGCACCGCCTGCCTGACGCTGGCGACCAGGCTGAAACTGATGAGAAGCGCGAGAAGCAGCCAGGCGATCGGATCGGTCGGCCGCAGGCCGGCCACCCAGAATCCGAGCGCAAGGCAGAGCCAGGGCATGAGCACCTGGACGACGATGACGCGGGCCCAGTCGTTGCCACCTGGAGGCTTCGTCAACCTGGCAGCCAGCGGGATCGAAACAAGTCTCCCGTCACTCAACTCCAGGCTCAGCTGATCCCCGGTCACCAGTCGCGGAAGGGACCTCTCGAGCACGATCCGGCCTGCCAGCGGGACGCCGTTCACCGAGACG
>DASROJ010000167.1:0-6196 GCA_035646975.1 Patescibacteria group bacterium | reverse complement strand
GAATCCTCAATCCGATGCTCATTCAGGCACTTAACTCGGGACCTTCACACGCATCGGGGGCATTTTCCAATACCTCGAGCCGTTCAGGTCACGGCCTCCCACGACCCGCCCACCTTCAGATCGACGGTCAAAGGCGCCCGGAGATTGGCCACCTGTTCCATGCATCGAACCACCACCGGGCTCACTTGTCCAATTTCGTCCTCGGGACACTCGAGCACGAGCTCGTCATGCACCTGAAGAATCATCTTCGACCGGAACGAGCCCTGCCGCAGAGCCCGGTCCAGGTCGAGCATCGCCTTCTTGATCAGGTCGGCGGCCGTTCCCTGGATGGTCGTGTTGACCGCGGCGCGCAGCGCCTGCTGGCGGGCCATCCGATCGGGACTCTTGATGTCCGGGAAGTACCGGCGGCGATTGAACAGCGTGATCACGAAACCGTCCCGCTCGGCCTGCTGGATCGTCTCGTCGATGTACTCCTTGATGCGGGGGAAGCGCGCGAAGTATCGGTCGATGAACTCCTGCGCCGCCTTGCGGGTGATTCCCAGCTGCTGCGCGAGGCTCATCGCGCCCATGCCGTAGAGCACGCCGAAGTTGATCGTCTTGGCCTGGTTTCTCATCTCCGAGGTCACGAGGTCCGGCAGCACCTCGAAGATCTCGGCCGCGGTCCGCTGGTGGATGTCCTCGCCCTTGCGGAAGGCCTCCGCCAGCTCCGGGACGTCGGCCATGTGCGCCATGACCCTGAGCTCGACCTGCGAGTAATCGGCCGCGAGAAAAAGATGTCCCGCCTCCGGCACGAAGGCGGCGCGGATCCTGCGTCCCTGCCTGGTGCGCGCGGGTATGTTCTGCAGGTTCGGGTCGGACGATGACAGCCGGCCCGTGGCGGCCACGGTCTGGTTGTACGACGTATGCACCCGTCCGGTCGCAGGGTTGATCAGCAGGGGCAGCGCGTCGATGTATGTCGACTTGAGCTTGGACAGGCTGCGATAGTCGAGGATCTTCCGCGGCAACGGATGATGCTGGGCGAGCTCTTCGAGAACATCGACGCTCGTGGAGCGGGCCTTCGTCTTCGCGGTGCGCCGGCGGCTCTCGAGGTCGAGCTTCTCGAAGAGGATTTCGCCGAGCTGCCGGGGCGAGTTGATATTGAAGCGGCATCCGGCCGACTCGTAGATTTCCCCCTCGAGTCTTTCCAGCTCGACGGCGAACTCCGCCGACATGCTCTTGAGCACATCGGGGTCGACCTTGACCCCCGACATCTCCATGTCCGCGAGCACGGTGATGAGCGGCAGCTCGAGATCCTGGTAGAGCTCGTCGAGCTCCAGCTCGCGCAGCTTCGGCTCGAGCACATGACGCAGACGCAGCGCGATATCGGCGTCCTCACCGGCGTACTGCGTCACGCGGCCGACGTCCACCATGTCGAGCGTCACTTCGTTCTTCCCCGTGCCCGCCACCTCTTTGTACAGGATGGTGCGGTGGTTCAGGAAATCGAGCGCAAGCACGTCGAGATTGTGCTGTCGCCGACCCGGGTCGATGAGGTACGAGGCCACCATCGAATCGAAGCTGGCGGGGTTGATGACGATGCCGTGCCGGCGAAACATGATCATCTCGTACTTGATGTTCTGACCGACCTTGGGCACCAGCGGGTCCTCCAGCAGCGGTTTGAGCCTCGCCAGTGCGCTGTCGGTCGAAATCTGCCGGGGCGCCCCGAGATAATGGTGCGACACCGGAACGTAGTGAGCCACCCGCTCGCTGCTGCTCAGGGCGATGCCCACGATGGCCGCGCGCATCGGGTCGACCCCGGTGGTTTCCAGATCCACGGAGAGGATTCCGTCCGCGCGCGCCTTGCGCAGGACCTCGTCGAGCACCGACTCATCGAGCACCGTCGAGTAGTCGGCGTCGCCGGCTGCCTCGCGGCTGGCGAATTCCTGCTGCAACGTGGTGAACTCCAGCTCCGAGAACAGCGCGTAGGCGGCCGGGGCGTCGGGCGCCTCGTAGGCGAGGGCGCCGAGATCCAGCTCCACGGGGGCGTCACGGTGGATGGTGACCAGGTCGCGGCACTTGAGGGCGAGCTCGAAATTGTTCTTCAGGCCCTCGCGGTAGGCCTTGCGGGAGATCTCGTCCGCGCGCTGGAGCGCCTCTTCGAGAGTGGCGAACTGTCTGACGATTTCCTTGGCTCCCTTCTCGCCGATCCCGGGGACGCCGGGGATGTTGTCGGACGAATCGCCCCAGAGCGCCAGCACGTCGCGCACGCGGGACGGGGGCACTCCGAAAATCTCCTCGACCTTGGCGGCATCCATCAGGACGTTGCCCTTGGCCGGGTTGAGAATCCTCACATGCTCGTCGACGAGCTGGAACATGTCCTTGTCCGAGGTGACGATGACGACGTCCAGCCCCTGGAGCTTCGCCTTCTCCGCCAGCGTCGCGATGACGTCGTCGGCCTCCCACCCGTCCTTCTCCAGCACCGGTACGCGCAGCACCTCGCAGACGCGGCGCGCGAAGGGGAACTGGAGGATGAGGTCCTCGGGCGGTGGCGGGCGATGAGCCTTGTACTCCTCGAACTCGACGTGGCGGAAGGTCGGGGCTTCCGTGTCGAACGCGACCCCCAGGAAGGCGGGTTTCTCGTCGACGATCAGCTTTCGCAGGATCTGGGCGAAGGTATAGATGGCGTTGGTCGGCAGACCCTTCGAATTGGTCAGGCGCGGGGTGGCGTGGTAGGCGCGGAAGATGTTGTAGGTGCCGTCCACAAGGTAAAGCGCGCGTTCCTTCAACGGCATCCTCCCCGGGCGGGCATTCTACCATTCAGGAAGCCCGCTCCCGCCGGCCTGTCGGCCCCGTTGTCCATCGCCCGTCGCCCGTCGCGCCGGGGAGGCCACAGACGTTGACCGCCCAGCCGTGACCTGTATATTGCGACCCTATGAACCTTCAGTGGAGGTCTGTCGGCAGCCTGGGCATTGTCGCGGTTGTCCTGATCGTCGGGATCGGGATGGGGCTGGGCGGCCCGACGCTCACCACGATTACCCTCGACGGCAGCATGGCTGACTGGGCGACGGTGCTCGCCAATCCGGTCAACGTCGTCAACGACGGTCCGGGTGGAAGCCTGCCGGACGCCGATTCGCCGTCGGTGGCCAGGGTGGATATGGACAAGGTCGCCTTCACCTGGGACGCCACCTATCTCTACTTCTACATCCACCGGCAGGGAACGGCCGGAGAGTTCAACTACTTCTGGATTGAGTTCGACCTCAACAACGACGGCTACGTCGCCAACAACGCACCGATGCTGAGCGTCGCATGGTGGGGCAGCAACCAGAAGGTGACGACGACTCTGGATACCTACAAGGCGGCCAACGTGGCCACCGGCGACAAGATCACCAGCGCGGCAGGCAAGCATGACGGCTACAAGCTGCCTGGCACTCTGGCGGCCGGTGTCAGCATCGAGACGCTCAACAGCGGCAGCCCGAGCGGTCTGGAGGTCGAGACAAGGGTCTCGTGGGCCTCGCTGGGAGTGGCGCCCGGCTCGGCGTTTCAGTTCCATGTTTCGTCGGGACGCCGCAGTGGCGACTACCCGGGGGCGATTGCCGACAACACCGGCATGGGGGCGGCATTCGCCGGAGTCGACTTCAGCCCCGACCGCTCGGCCACAACCCTCCCGGGCTCCCAGTTCGTGCTTGCGCACAACATCCGAAACATCGGCGGAGTGACCGACACGTTCGACCTGACCTGGACTTCGACCGGAGGCTTCGCGCCGTCGCTGGTGAATTTCTATCTCGATGCCGACAGCAGCGGAACGCTGACGCCCGGCGACACGCTGCTGGGCGACACGAACGGCAACGGCCTGTCGGATACGGGTTCGATGGCGGGAGGCAGCGGGCCCAGGGCGATTCTCGCCATAGCGCAGATACCGTTCAGCGCCGTCAAGGGACAGGTCAGCACCATCACGCTGAAGGCGAATTCCTCGGTGGATGCGGGGGTGAGCGACACGGCGATGGACACGATCACGATCAACCAGCCGACCATTACGTTGCTCAAGTCGGTCGACAAGGCGACCGCGCCTCCCGGCGGCGTTCTGACCTACAGCATCGTGTACACGAACACCGGCAATGCCGATGCCGTGTCGGTGGAGGTCATCGACCCGGTGCCGTCCGCTTCGAGCTACGTCGCCGGGTCGGCCGCCGGCGTCGGCATGACGATCCAGTACAGTCACGATGGCGGCTCCACCTACGATGTGTCGCAGACCTCGCCGGTCACCCATGTGAGATGGCAGCGGGCCGCCGCACTGGCGCCGGGAAACAGCGGCACGGTGACGGTGAAGGTGGCCGTGAACTGAGCTCCGGCCGCGGGCGTCGTGGTATCATTGCCGGGCCATCATCTCATCCGGTTTCAAGGAGACCCACAGATGCCCGTGACACCGATGCCCTCCAGCCCATTCGCCAACGAGCCGTTCACCGATTTCACCCGTGAAGAGAACCGCCGCCGGATGCAGGAGGCGCTGGACCTGGTGCGGGCGCAGTTCGGCAAGCGGTATCAGCTCGTCATCGCCGGAGAACGCTACACGACACCGGAGTTCTTTCCTTCGCTCAATCCTTCGAAGAAGGGGGAGGTGATCGGTTACTTCTGCAAGGCCGGCAACGATCAGGCCGAGCAGGCGATGCAGGCGGCGCTCAAGGCGTTCGAGACGTGGCAGCACGTGCCGGCCGACAAGCGGGCCGACAAGCTGTTCAAGGCCGCCGCCATCATGAGAGGACGCCGGCACGAGCTGGCGGCCTGGATGATCTACGAGGTGGGGAAATCCTGGGTCGAGGCGGATGTCGATGTCGCCGAAGCGATCGACTTCTGCGATTTCTACGCGCGCGAGGCATTGAGGCTGGCAGGCGAGCATCCTCTCACGCGCATCGCCGGCGAGAAGAGCGAGCTGCGGTATATCCCTCTGGGCGTCGGCGTCTGCATCCCGCCCTGGAACTTCCCCCTGGCGATTCTGGCCGGAATGACCGGGGCCGCACTGGTGACGGGCAACACCGTCGTGCTGAAGCCCTCGAGCGACTCACCAGCCATCGGTTACAAGTTCATCGAAGTCCTGGAGGAGGCCGGCGTGCCGCCCGGCGTGGTGAATTTCATCACGGGCCCGGGAGGGGTCGCCGGCGAATACCTCGTGTCTCATCCGAAAACGCGATTCGTTTCGTTCACGGGGTCCAAGACGGTCGGGCTTGGAATAAGCGAAAAGGCGGCCAAATCGATGCCCGGGCAGATCTGGATCAAGCGGGCGATACTCGAGATGGGCGGCAAGGATTCCATTCTCGTCGCGGATGACGCCGATCTCGACGCGGCGGTGGAGGGAGTCGCACTTTCCGCCTTTGGATTCCAGGGGCAGAAATGCTCTGCCTGCTCGCGCGCGATCGTCGACGAAAGGATCTACGACCAGTTCCTCGAAAAGCTGGTGTCGCGAGTCCGGACGATGACCGTCGGGGCGCCCTCGGATCCCGGGACCTACATGGGGCCGGTGATCAACGAACGCGCCGCCCGGACCATCATGGATTACATCGAAGTCGGGCGATCCGAGGGGCGCATCGTCAGTGGCGGCGAGCCGGGCCCATCGGATGGCTGGTTCATCATGCCGACGGTTGTCGCCGATGTCGATCCGCACGCACGTCTGGCGCAGGAGGAGATATTCGGGCCGGTGCTGGCCGTCCTCAAGTGCCGGGACTTCGAGGACGGACTGGCCATCGCCAACGACACCGAGTACGGCCTGACCGGTGCGGTCTACACCCGATCCGAAAAGCGGATCGACGAGGCAAAGCGCCGGTTTCATGTCGGCAACCTTTACATCAACCGCAAATGCACGGGCGCGATGGTGGGTGCGCATCCTTTTGGTGGCTTCAACATGTCCGGGACCGACTCGAAGGCCGGTGGGCCCGATTACCTGCTCCTGTTCACGCAGGCCAAGTCGATCGCCGAGAAGGTCACCTAGCCGCTCGCGCCTGTCGCCGGCTGCTCACCGATGGCCTGGGCCGCGACGCTCCCGCGCCGACGACTCCAACCGCTCGCGCGGCGTCTCCGCCGTCGTCTCGCGACGGCCCGAGCCAGGATTCGACATCAACTCCGCTCGCGCCGGACTCCGCCGCCCCCGTCTGTGCCGGCTGCTCACCGATGGCCTTGGCCGCGACGCTCCCGCGCCGACGACTCCAACCGCTCGCGCGGCGTCTCCGCC
>DASROJ010000166.1:0-6506 GCA_035646975.1 Patescibacteria group bacterium | reverse complement strand
CGTGACCGGCTTCATGCACCGGGGCGGGAGGGTGTTGGGGGTGGAGACCACCGCGGGCCGCTTCGAATCGGACTGGGTTGTCAACGCGGCGGGCGCCTGGGCGGGGCCGCTCGCGTCGCTCGCGGGTCTGGAGGATCCTGGCCTGGTGTCGTACCGGAGGCATCTGTTCGGCTCGGCGGCCCTCGAGGGGATCGACCCCTCGTGGCCCTGGGTCTGGGATCTGCCGCACGATGTCTACTTCCGCGTCGACGGCGATCGGCTGCTTCTGTGCGCGTGCGATGTCGAGCCGCACCCACCGGCGGCTCCCGAGGTGTCGCAGGCGGTGGCCGAGGATCTCGCGAGCCGGCTGGCGGCCGCCCTGCCGATGGCCGCCATGGTGAAGGTGGAATCCGCGCGAGCCTGTCTTCGGACGTTCGCCCCGGATCGTCGTTACGTGATCGGCCCCGATCCGCGGCTGGAGGGTTTCTTCTGGGTGGCGGGGCTGGGGGGAACCGGCGCCACCTCCGGCGCCGCCGTGGGGGAGCTGGCCGCCGGACTTCTCCTGGATGCGTCGCAGGCCCCACCGTGGGCGCGCGATTTCGATCCAGCGCGCCTCATCCCGGACGCGGAGAGCTGAACGATGCCGGCAACCTATCTTCACCGCTGTCTCGAGCTGTTCGGCGAAACCGTGGAGGCGCTTCATGGATGGCGACCCGACTACGCGGGGCTCGAAAAGGCGATCGAGCCGGTGCGGCTGCGCCAGAGGGACTTCACCTACCGTGACATCGAGACGATCCAGAACGGCCGCTACTGGGACTTCAGGCAGTTCTGGCGGTTCCCCGGCGAGAGAGACCTCGAGCGGGAGGTGGATTTCGGGGAGCTGTCCCGGCTGATACAGCGTCTGCCGCTGGACGAGGCCCGGACGATCGGACGTCTGCACGCCGCGTTCAAGTACATCGAGAACGTCTCGGTCGTGCTGCGCTTCGTCAACCCCGCGCAGTACGGCATCCTGAGCCCGCCGCTGGAGAAGCTGCTCGAGGTGCGCAGAGGGCGCACCGAGGTGGAAACCTATCTGAACTATCTGCGCGATCTTCGGGATGCGCGGGATCATTACGGCCTCGAGCGCGCCGCCGACGCCGACATGGCGCTGTGGGTCCTGCAGGAGAGGGTGCTGTCGTCCTACAGGGACCAGGATCTGCTGCTGCAGTTCCGCGCCGACACCTGGATGCGGCGCCGCCGTGCGGTCAACCTGCTGGCCGAGCTGGGGGGGATGACCGGCACGGACGATTTTCTCGAGCTCGCGCGGGCTCTGCTGGAAGCGCACGTGAGTCTCGCGGGGGCGCTGGCGGGCTTCGAGCTCGAGCGCGGCCTGCGGGCGCGGCTCGATGCCGGGCAGCGAGGGCCCGGGCTCGAGACGACGATTGCCTCCCTCGCTTCGCAGGAAGATCCGGCGAGGGTGGACGCCTGGCGCCGCGCCGCGCACACGCGCGACTTGTTGCTGGATGCCGGCGAGGACGGTCGGCGACCCACGCGGCGTGACATCGCCGGGATCATCGAAGAAATCGATCGCTTGAAGGGAGGATCCTCGACATGAATGTCCTGAAGCCGGCGCCGATCGCCCGGCCGATCAACGGGTTGATAGCGGGTCGATGGAGTCCGCGGGCCATCAGCCGGCGCCAGGTCGAGCGCGAGAAGATCGCGCGGATGTTCGAGGCGGCCCGCTGGGCGCCGTCCTGTTATAACGAGCAGCCCTGGAGATACGTCATGGCGACGCAGGATGAGCCGGCCTGGTTCGAGAGCCTCGCGTCACTGCTCGTCGACGCCAACGCCTGGGCAAAGCAGGCGTACCTCCTGGTGATGTCGGTGGCGAGGCTGGCGTTCGAACGCAACGGCAAGCCGAACCCCCATGCGTGGCATGATGTCGGCGCCGCCTCCGAGAACATGTTCCTGCAGGCGACGGAGCTTGGCCTCTGCATGCACCAGATGGCGGGATTCGACCGGGCTCGCGCGCGGGCGACACTCGGTCTGGACGCCAACCATGAACCGGTGGCGATGATCGCCATCGGGTACCCGGGCAATCCGGCGGACCTGCCCGAGCCGCTGCGGGAAAGAGAAGCCGCGCCGCGCCAGAGGCTGGCGGTCGAGCAGTTCGTCTACGAGAAGCAGTGGGGCCAATCGGCGAAGCTCTGAGCGCTCCCGTGAAAGGAAAGCCGCTGGCAAACCGCGCGGCGCAGGCTGCGGTGGTGTCGGTCTTCGTGCTGATCGCCCTGCTGTCAGTCCGGCAGGTCGGCAGCCTCGATACCGGCTTTCATCTCAAGGCCGGCGAGCGCCTCCTGCAGACCTGGCGATGGCCTGATGCCGATCCGTTCACCTTCACGCTGGGAGATCGGCCCTACGTCGACACGAGCTGGGGCTACCAGCTCCTTGTCACGCTGGCGCAACGCGCCCTCGATGCGCCCGGGCTGGTCATCCTCCACGGCCTGCTGATCCTGGCCGTGTTCTTCACGCTGTACCGAACCTCCAGGCTCGCCCCCTCCAACCCGGCCGTGCTGGCCGCGCTGCTGCTGATCGCCTGCGTGGCATCGGAGATGAGGTTCGAGGCGCGACCCGAGCTGGTGTCGTGGTTGCTGCTGGCGATCGTGCTGCACATTCTGCATCGTCACGCCGAAGGACGCACCGCTCCGCTGCCGGCCCTCGTGGTCGTTCATCTCATCTGGGCCAACATGCACAGCCTGTTCGTCCTCGGGTGGGTGGCGATCGGGTGCTTCATCGCGGGACTCTGGCTGCGCCAGCGCCGTCTGGACACGCGGCTGCTCGGCTGGGGGATCGGGTCGATGGCGATCACGCTGATCAATCCGTATGGATGGCGTGGGACACTCTTCCCCTTCACGCTGGCCACGCGGCTGCAGGAAGGCAACGTTTTTGCCGAATCGATCGGCGAGTTCGTGTCGCCGTTCAACCTGGGTCTTTCCCGCATGTTCCCGTTCTACCCGCGGCTGCCCATCGCCTCGTTTCGCCTCTTCGCCCTGCTGGCGGTGATCGCCTGCCTGCTCCTCATCCGGCAGAAAAGATTCTGGAGCTGCCTGCTGATGCCGGTTTTCATGGCGCTCGCGTTCCGGATGATCCGCAACATTCCGTTGCTCGTCGTCGCCGGGCTGCCGGCGGTGAGCTGCGCGTTTTCGGGAGCCCTCGGTTCCGGCAGTCCCCGCCGGAGCAGAAGCTACTGGACGCGGCTCGACAGCGCCGCGCCTGCAGCCGTGATGATCCTGTCGGCGGTTCTCGGTCTGCGGGTCATCCATGACGGCTATTACATCGCGAGCCGCCGGACGGAACGGTTCGGGCTTGGCTGGAACCGGCTCGTGCTGCCCGTGGAGGCGGCGCAGTGGGCAACACAGGCGGGGCTGAATGGTCCGATGCTGAACCATCTGAATTTCGGGGGGTACTTCATGTGGGCGCGGCCGCAGCCGGTGTTCATCGATGGCCGCCTCGAAGTGGTGGGGGAGACGTTCTACCGGTATTACCAGCGGGTGCTGGGTTCCCCGGCAGAGCTCGAGGCCTGCGTGGCGAAATACGGGATTCGCTGGATGGTGTTTCCTTACGCCACCAACCGCGATCTGCTCGTCCGGCTCTCGAAGGACGCGAAATGGCGGCTCGCCTATTTCGATCATCTCGCGGCGATCTTCGTGCGCGCGGACGGCGCCGCCCCGGCGTGGCTCGAGCACCCCACGCTCGACGAGTCGACGTCGCCCGGCGCCGAAGGGCTCGATGTGTCCCCGGTTGCGGGGCTTGCGGGGGTCCCGGGGATCGCGGGTGAGCCCAGGCCGGGGGGACTGGCGCGTTGGATGGCGGGTCTGGCGCGCAGGCAGATCTTCCCGACGGATGACTTCAACCGCGGGCTGTTCCGGTACTTCCGCGGGGAGCTCGATCCGGCCGGTCGCCGCTTTGTCGCGGCGCTGAGGGCCTCCGGCGGCGCCTACTACGAGATCTACTACGACCTCGGCGCGGTGCTTTACCAGGAAAGGCGGTTCGCCGAGGCGGCGGCCTGCTACCGGATCGTCCTGGAGGACGACCCGGAAAACGTCGGCGCGCGCGATCGACTGGCGTCGATCCGCGCCCTGCCCGCCGCGACGCAGCGGACTCCGCGCTGACCACAGCCCTGCTTGACTTCGTTCGAGGCGGCGGATAGCGTTCAGGGAAATCCCATAAGACCCAGGAGAAACCCTTCGTGTCGAAACAGGCTGTCGGAATCGTGCGTGAAGAGGATGTTCTCGGCGCGCTGCGCGCCGTCAAGGATCCGGACCTCCATCGGGACATCGTGTCGCTGGGGTTCGTGAAGAATCTCAGGATTGACGGCGGCGCCGTCGCCTTCGATGTCGAGCTGACGACGCCCGCCTGCCCGGTCAAGGAGACCTTGAAACAGGAGGCGATGACCGCGGTGGGGGCGCTGCCAGGCGTCGCCACCGTCGCGGTCAACATGACCGCGCAGGTGCGCCGCGCGGAAGTCGGGCCTTCCGAAGGCGGCATGAAACGGGTCAAGAACGCCATCGCGATCGCCAGCGGCAAGGGAGGCGTCGGCAAGTCGACAGTGGCCACCAACCTCGCCCTGGCTCTTGCCCGCACCGGCGCGAAGGTCGGGTTGATGGATGCGGATGTCTACGGCCCCTCGGTGCCGATGATGCTGGGAGGCGCCAACGCGAAGCCCGAGCAGGCGGAACAGCAGGGCTGGATCAAGCCGGTGGAAAGGCTGGGCATCAGGTTCATGTCGATGGGGTTGCTCACCGGCAAGGACACACCGGTCATCTGGCGCGGACCGATGGCCACCAAGTTGATCCAGCAGTTCCTGGGCCAGGTCGACTGGGGGGATCTCGACTACCTGCTGATCGACCTGCCGCCCGGCACCGGCGACGTGCAGCTCACCTTGACGCAGTCGGCTCCGCTGGCGGGAGCGGTCATCGTCACGACTCCCCAGGATGTCGCCGTCGGTGTCACGATGCGGGGGCTGCGCATGTTCGAACAGGTGCACGTGCCCATCCTGGGCATCGTCGAGAACATGAGCGGGTTCGCCTGCTCGCACTGCGGGCAGACCACCGACATCTTCCGCCACGGCGGGGGGCGTCGCGCGGCAGAGCAGTTCGGCGTGCCGTTCCTGGGGGAGATTCCGATCGATGCCGCCATCGCGGCGGCGGGCGACGCGGGACGACCCGTGGTGGGCGAGAAGGCCTCGGCGAGCGAGACGCCCTCGGCCAGCGCCTTCCTCGCGGTGGCCGGCAGGCTGGCCCAGGAGATCAGCATCGTCAACGAGGCCACCCTCTCGGTCCGTCACCGGCCGGCGGAGGCCCGGCTGTCGGAAGGGTTCGTCGAGATCCGGTGGGCGGACGGCCATCAGAGCCGGTACGCGCACCGCGATCTGAGACTGGCCTGCCCCTGCGCGATGTGCGTGGACGAGTGGACGGGTCAGCCCCGGATGGACCCGAAGCTGATCCCGTCCGACGTGCGCGCGCTGGACATCAGGACAGTGGGGCGCTACGCGCTCCAGTTCAACTGGTCAGATGGCCACACCACCGGCATCTACGCTTTCGACAAGCTCCGTGGACTCGACCCCACGGCGCCCCGGTCAGTGCAAACCTAGTCCTTCCGGGGCGGCACGCCGACCTGCAGCTCCTTCACCAGGAACGCCCAGCGGTCGGCGGCCTCCTCGATCTGCTTGGAGGTCGGCTTGCCAGCGCCATGACCGGCCTTGGTTTCGATGCGAATCAGGATCGGCGCGGGGCCGCCCTGGGCCGCCTGCAGCGCCGCGGCGAACTTGAACGAATGGCCGGGCACAACCCGGTCGTCGTGGTCCGCCGTGGTCACCATCGTGGCGGGGTAGGAGACCCCCGGCCTGATGTTGTGCAGCGGCGAGTAGGCGCGCAGCGCCTTGAACTCCTCGGCGTTGTCGCTCGAGCCGTAGTCGGCGATCCAGTTCCAGCCGATGGTGAACTTGTGAAACCGCAGCATGTCCATCACGCCGACCTGCGGAATGGCAACGCGGAACAGCTCGGGTCGCTGATTGATCACCGCGCCGATCAGCAGGCCGCCGTTCGATCCGCCCTGGCAGGCCAGCTTCGCCGGGCTGGTGTACTTGTTGGCGATCAACCATTCGGCCGCGGCGATAAAGTCGTCGAACACATTCTGCTTCTTCAGCTTGGTGCCGGCGTCATGCCACGCTTCGCCGTATTCGCTGCCGCCGCGCATGTTGACGCTGGCGTAGACAAAACCCTGCTCGAGCAGCGCGATGCGAAGGGAGTTGAAGCCCGGCGTGGTCGCGATGTTGAAGCCGCCGTAGCCGTACATCAGCGTCGGGTTGTTGCCGTCGAGCACGAGGCCCTTCTTGTGCACCAGGAACATCGGCACCTTCGCGCCGTCCTTGCTGGTCACGAAGACCTGTTTCGTTTCGTACTGATTGGTGTCGAGCCCGGGAATCTCCGGCGCGCGGAACAGCGAGCTCTTCCTCGCCGCCACTTCGTAGCGGAAGATCGAGGTTGGAT
>DASROJ010000165.1:0-9538 GCA_035646975.1 Patescibacteria group bacterium | reverse complement strand
GCCCTTGCGGGGACCGAAGCTGGCCCGCCGGGACCAGCGCAGCGAAGCCGTCGGCGCCCTGCGCCAGCTTCAGCACCTCGGATGACTCGGCGTCCGACACGAAGACATCGCCCTGCGCGCTCACCACCAGGTCGTTGCAGTTGTGTCCCGCGTCCCCGTTTCCGAGCGGATACTTCTTCACCAGCGCGCCGGTATTCAGATCGAACTTGAACAGCGTCGCGCGGCCCAGCTCGTCAGGCTGAGCGTCTTTCATCTGCGGCACAGCCGAGCTGCAGGCCCACAGCGCGCGGCGTTGGGCATCGACCTTCATCCCCAGCACCGCCCACAGGCCGTCCTGTTTTTCGGATGTGAAGTCCTGCGCCTTGCCGCGTTTGCTGACTCTCAGGATCTTGCGGTTGTGCACGCTGCCCACGAAGAAATCGCCCGTCACCGGATCGTGGGTCACCCCCTCCGGGATCAGATCCTTTTCGGCGAGCCGGAACGCCAGCACGCTGGTGCCGACACGCGTCTTGAGTCCTTTCATCGCCTCGACGATGCGCTGGAACTCGGGGGAATCCTTCAGCGAGTCGAAATCGGGATCGCCCGAGATGTCCTCGACGATGCTCATGCTCACCAACCGCCTGAGCTGCGCCAGCGAGTCGTCCTTGTTGCCCACCAATGCCGAGGCCACGGCCAGCCGGTAGATCATCCCCGGGTGATCGGGAAGCAGCGCCACGGCCTTCTGCATATTCTCGACGAACGCGAGGTAGTCCTTGCGCTGGTAGGCCGCCAGCCCCTGCTGCTGGAATTGGCGCGCTTCGTTCTGCGGGTTGGACGGCGGCGGGGCATCCTGAGCGCGCGGTCCGGTGGAAGCGACAAGACCCACGACGATGAGCAGCATCGACGCGGAAAGCACATGACGGTATCCGTTCATGCGGTCATCCTATATCAGACGCGGGCGCGACGCCGCCAGCAGAAGGCCCGCTCGTCGTCGATCAGGCCGTGAGTATATAATCGCGCGCTCCTGTGACGGTCATCGTACAGACCGTCGTTGCCGTAAGGCTGGTGAAACGTCCGGCGTGAAACACCAGACGTGAAACACTAGGAATGGTCCCCGGACCCCGGAGGTCGCGATGGAGAAAATCCTGCTCGCCTGCGTCTGTCTTTGTCTTGCCCTGGCCGGTTCCGGCCGGTCGCTCGGCGCCCCGAACGACCCCGACGCGCCGGCCGCATCCGACCCCGGCATGCAGCGCGAGGCCTCGGCGGCCATGCGCGACCTGCGTGAGAAGTACGCGCAGACGGGTGAAGGATCCGCCGATGAAGCCGCAAGAATCGAACGCGGCGTGGGCCAGGTCCTGCGGCTCTGGCGGGCCTCCGATGGCGACGCCGCGGCATTCGGCGGGTTCGTTCGATCCGAATTCCTGCCGCGGGGAGCCACGCTCGACGGCACCTTCGAACGGTTCGAGATGGCGCTGGAACGGGTGGGTGGCTACCTGACCTCGCTCGAACGGGATCTGCGTCGACAGACCGACCTCGACCTCGGCCCGATCCTCCCCATCGACAATCGACTGGCAGCCTACTCGCCCCGTGCCCACGTGCAGGACGACCTGTTCGACAACAAGATCGCATTCGTCGCGTTGCTGAACTTCCCCCTCACCACGCTGCAGCAGAGGATGGAACAAGGGCCGACCTGGTCGCGCCGTCAGTGGGCCGAGACGCGGCTGGCGCAGCAATTCTCCACCCGCGTGCCCGCGGTGGTGAACCAGCAGATCACCCAGGCCTACGCCAACGCCGAGACCTACATCAGCACCTACAACATCTACATGCACAACCTGATCGGACCTGGCGGTTCGCGGCCTTTCCCCGACGGACTCCGTCTGATCACGCACTGGGGCCTGCGCGACGAGCTCAAGGCGCGGTACGCCGACGCGGACGGGCTTGCCAAACAACGGATGATCCTCCAGGTCATGGATAGGATCGTCCGGCAGGAGATTCCCGCCGAGGCGATCGACAACCCGACGCTGGTATGGGATCCCGCCAAGCCCGCCACCGCCACCGCCACCGGCAGAGAGCAGGACCAGCGGTACAGACACTGGATCGACGTCTTCAAGGCGGAGCGGGGCGCGGACCCGTACGACGCGACCAACCCCACCTTCATCGACCGGCGTTTCAATCAGAACCGCGAGATCCCCGAAGAGCAGGTCCGGCGGCTTTTCGAGTCGGTGCTGGCGTCGCCGCTGGGCGCACAGGTCGGCAGGATCATCGAGGGAAGACTAGGACGGCCTCTCGAGCCGTTCGATGTCTGGTACGCGGGGTTCAAGCCGCGGGGGAAGTACTCCGAGGCGCAGCTCGATGCCCTGACGAAGAAGCGCTACCCCACGGCGGAAGCCTACGCGGCGGATGTTCCCCGCCTGCTGACGGCGCTCGGCTTCGCGGAGGATCGAGCGCGCTATCTGGCCGAGCACATCGAGGTCGACCCTTCACGCGGCGCGGGCCACGCGCTGGGAGCCACCCGGCGAGACGACAAGGCCCACCTTCGGACGCGCGTGGGGGCCGACGGGATGGACTACAAGGGGTACAACATCGCGGTGCACGAGATGGGGCACAACGTCGAGCAGGTCTTCTCCAACACCGCCATCGACCACACATTGCTGCTGGGAGTGCCGAACAACGCATTCACCGAGGCGCTCGCGTTCGTTTTCCAGTCCCGCGACCTGGAGCTGCTGGGGCTCGGCGGGCCCGATGCCGAATCGGAGCGCCTCAAGGCGCTGGAAGAGTTCTGGGCCACGCGTGAAATCGCCGGTGTCGCCCTGGTGGACATGCAGGCCTGGCACTAGCTCTACGATCACCCGGACGCCACCCCGGCGCAGTTTCGCGAAGCGGTGGTCTCCATCGGACGCGAAGTCTGGAACAGGCACTACGCCCCGATCTTCCATTCAAACGATGCGACGCTGCTGGCGGTCTATTCGCACATGATCAGCAACGGGATGTACACGCCTGACTATCCGCTCGGTCATCTGATCGCTTTTCAGATCGAGGACCATTTCAGGCACAACCAGCCGATGGGCCCGGAGTTCGAGCGAATCTGCAGGCTGGGGTCGATCACGCCCGATGCCTGGATGCGTCAGGCGGTGGGCGCGCCGCTTTCGGCCGAACCGCTGCTCAATGCCGCCACGGCCGCCGCGTCCGCCCTGGAATCGATGAAGTAGCCTGGTTACGCGCCACGGGACGCCCGGATGTTGTTCGCCCGGGGTCCTTTGGGGTCCATCAACTCGTCGAAATCAACGGTCTGGCCTTGCTCCAGTCCGTCGAACTCGACGTTGTGGCACTCGCTCTTGTGGAAGAAGACTTCCCTGCCGTCCGGTGTTCGGATGAATCCGAAACCCCGGTCCTTCATGACCTTCTTGATCGTGCCGCTCGCCATCGGATCGCTTCCCCATCACCGCCTGTTGCGTCAACGAGTTTGGGCCCGGCCCGTTTACCAGATTGAAAACCAGAGCCCACTCCGATGGGCACCCGACCAGCATTCGAAGCGAAACCTACTTCGCTTCCTCCAGCCACGCCGCCAGCTTCGAGACGTCGCGGACGATGCTGCTTTCGGGCGTCGGTCCGACCGACACGAGGTCGAGATCTATCTCGACCAGATCCTCCAATGTTTTCACGTAGTCGATCGCTCCGGCAGGCAGATCCTGGAGCGTGCGACATGCCGTGGTTTCCTGTTTCCAGCCCTTCACCTTGACATACACCGGCTCACAGGCGGGCAGTATCCAGGGCTCTGCGGGGAAATCCTGGATCGTCCGCCCCTCGTATCGATACCCCGTGCAGACCTGGATCTCGTCGAAGGCGTCGAGCACGTCGAGCAGCGTGAGCGCCGCGCAGTCCATTCCATTGAGCCTGGCGGCGTAACGGGCCGCCACCGCGTCGAACCAGCCGCACCGCCGTGGCCTTCCGGTGACCGTGCCGTACTCGTGGCCGCGCTCCCTGAGAAGCTGCCCTGCTTCCGCTGTGTCCTCCGTCGGGAACGGCCCCTCCCCGACGCGCGTCGAGTAGGCCTTGAAGATTCCCAGGACGCCGTCGATCTTCGTCGGGCTCACTCCCAGTCCGGTGCAGGCGCCACCGGCGCTCGAGTTGGATGAGGTGACATAGGGGTACGTCCCGTGATCGATGTCGAGCATCGACCCCTGCGCGCCTTCGAAAAGCACCCGCGCTCCGTCTCTCATCCGATCATCCAGCAGCTTCACCGTGTCGGTGACGTACGGGCGCAGCGCCTCGGCGTGCCGGAGGCAATCGGCGACCATCTGATCCGTCGCGCGGACTGGAGGGTTGCCGCTCGTCATGCCCGATCCCCCCTGTTCGGCGAAAAGACCGGCCGCGACCGACACCTTCTGCGCCAGCGACTCGGGCTGGTAGAGATCGATGACCCGGATGCCCGTGCGGACGATCTTGCCGGCATAGGCCGGGCCCACACCCCGCCGTGTCGTCCCGATGCGGCCTTCGGCCGCCTCTTCACGCCGCGTCTCCCACTCGATGTAGGCCGGCAGGATCACATGGGCGCGATTGCTGATCCAGAGGCGTCCTTCCACCGAAACCTTCGACGCATTGAGGGCCTTGATCTCATCCAGCAAGGAAGCCGGGTCGATGACGACGCCGTTGCCGATGATGCAGCTGACGCTCGGCGTCAGGATGCCCGAGGGAATATGCCGCAGAGCGTATTTGGTGTCCCCGCGCCGCACCGTGTGCCCGGCGTTCGGACCGCCCGAGTAGCGTGCGACGATGTCGAACCGCGAGGTCAGCAGGTCGACGACCTTTCCCTTCCCCTCGTCGCCCCATTGCCCGCCGATCAGAACGATATTCGCCATGGTCCCAGGTGACTCCAGCTCCGCCCGCTGCGAAGGCCCTCTGCCTCGACAAAAAAGCGGTTGAGGATAACACACTCTTCCTGGCCGGACAGTTGATGTCCGGCGCTTATTCTCTGTGTTAGCATGCCTGCCGGCACGTAACCCGAGCGTCCATCCTATGACCACCATCTCCATCGACGGCGAGCGTCTCACTCTCGAGCAGCTGGGCCAGGCGGCACGCGGTGACTGTCGACTCGCCCTGGACCCTGCCGCCAGGAAGCGCGTGACCGACTCCCGCGGCGCGCTCGAGACGATCCTCGCGCGCGGCGACGCCGTCTACGGAGCCAACACCGGGTTCGGCCTGCTCAGCGATGTCAGGATCCCCGGGCCGGATATCGTCAGGCTCCAGGAAAACCTGATCCGCAGCCATTGCGCAGGTGTGGGTCCCCCGCTTCCCCCCGAAGTCGTGCGCGTGATGATCGTGCTGCGCGCAAACGTTCTTGCTCGCGGCCACTCGGGCGTGCGGGTGGATCTCGTCGACGCTCTGGTCGCCCTGTTCAATGCCGGCATCGCGCCGGTCATCCCGTCCCGCGGCTCGGTCGGCGCGAGCGGAGACCTTGCTCCGCTGGCTCACCTGGCGCTGGCCCTGATGGGCGAGGGAGAGGCGATGCTCGACGGAAAACGCCTGCCGGCCTCCAGGGCGCTTTCCGAGGCCGGGGTGACGCCGCTGAGGCTGGCGAGTCGCGAGGGGCTCGCGCTGGTGAACGGCACGCAGACGATGACCGCGATCGGCGTGCTGATGCTGCTGGCTTCCGAAACCATGATGGCGCAGGCCGACATCGCAGGCGCGATGACCCTGGAAGGGCTGCTGGGAAGCGCCAGACCGTTCGACGAGAGGCTCGCCACGCTCAGACCGCATCCGGGCCACGCCGCCTGCGCCGCCAACGTGCGACGGCTGCTGGCGGGCAGCGGTCTGATGGATTCACACAAATCGTGCGGCAAGGTGCAGGATTCCTATTCTTTGCGCTGCATGCCGCAGGTTCACGGCGCGGCCCGCGACGCGCTGGCCTACGTGAGGCGCGTCCTGGACGTGGAGATCAACGCGGTGAACGACAACCCGATCTTCTTTCCCGAAACGGGCGAGGCGGTGCCGGGGGGAAATTTCCACGGCGCCCCCGTGGCCCAGGTCATGGACCTGGCGTGCATCGCGCTGACGGACGTCTGTTCGATCTCCGAAAGACGCACCGAGCGGATGGTCAACCCGGCCCTGTCGGGGCTGCCCGCGTTTCTCGCCAGCAACCCGGGGCTCGAGTCAGGCTTCATGATGGCGCAGGTCACAGCGGCCGCGCTGACCTCCGAGAACAAGACGCTCTGCCACCCCGCCAGCGTGGATTCGATCCCCACCGGGGCCGGAAAGGAAGACCATGTCTCGATGGGAGTCACGGCCGCCCACAAAGCGGCTTCGGTGGTGGACAACTTCGCCACCATCGTCGCCATCGAGCTGATGACCGCCGCGGCGGCCATCGACCATCGCCGTCCCCTGAGAACCTCCCCGGCGCTCGAAGCCGTGCATGCCGCCCTTCGCGCCAGGATTCCCCCGCTCGAGCAGGACCGCGTGCTCGCCCCCGACATCGAGTCGGCCGGCTCGATGCTCCGGGCCGGTGAGATCCGCCGCGCGGCCGAGTCGATTACCGGAGAATTGAAATGACCGAGCCGATCAAGCGCATGATCCGCGCGCCGCGCGGCACGACCCTGTCGTGCAAGGGATGGGGCCAGGAAGCCGCCCTGCGCATGCTGATGAACAACCTCGATCCGGAAGTGGCGGAGAACCCCCAGGAGCTGATCGTCTATGGAGGGTCGGGCAAAGCCGCGCGCAACTGGAAGTGCTTCGACGCCATCGTGGAATCGCTGCGCAGCCTGGGCGACGAGGAGACGCTGCTGGTGCAGTCGGGCAAGCCGGTTGGGGTTTTCACCACCCACGTGGATGCTCCGCGGGTCCTCATCTCCAACGCGATGCTGGTGCCGGCCTGGGCGACGTGGGAGCACTTCCGCGAGCTGGAGCATCAGGGACTGATGATGTACGGGCAGATGACCGCCGGCTCCTGGATCTACATCGGCACCCAGGGGATCCTGCAAGGCACCTACGAGACGTTTGCCGCCGCCGCGCGAAAGCATTTCGGAGGGTCGCTGAAGGGACGTCTGCTGCTGACCGCGGGGCTTGGCGGCATGGGCGGAGCGCAACCGCTGGCCGGCACCATGAACGAAGGCGTGGTGATGGTGGTGGAGGTGGACAAGACGCGCATCGAACGACGTCTCGCCACCGGGTACTGCGACCGGATGGAGACCGACCTCGACACCGCGCTGCAGGCTGTCACCGACGCGCGCGAGCGTGGCAAGCCGCTTTCGATCGGATTGCTCGGAAACGCCGCGGATGTCTTTCCCGAGCTGGCGCGCCGTGGCGTCACGCCCGACCTGGTGACCGACCAGACCAGCGCGCACGACAACCTCAACGGATACGTTCCCAACGGCATGAGTTACCAGGAAGCGCTCGAGCTTCGCGCAGCCGACCCGGTCCAGTACATCGAGATGTCGATGCGCGCGATGGCGCGCCAGGTGCGGGCCATGCTGGCGTTCCAGGCGGCCGGCGCGGTGGTGTTCGATTACGGAAACAACCTGCGCGGGCAGGCCCGGAGCGCGGGTGTCAAGAATGCCTTCGACTTCCCGGGATTCGTGCCGGCGTACATCCGCCCGCTTTTCTGCGAAGGCAAGGGGCCGTTTCGCTGGGCCGCTCTTTCGGGCGACCCGGCCGACATTCACCGCACCGACCGGGCAATCCTGGAGACATTTCCCGAAGACACGCAGCTTTGTCGCTGGATTCGGCTGGCGCACGAACGGGTCAAGTTCCAGGGGCTGCCGGCCCGCATCTGCTGGCTCGGCTACGGAGAGCGGGACCGTTTCGGGCTCATCATCAACGACCTGGTCGCACGCGGGGAGATCAAGGCGCCCATCGTGATCGGGCGCGATCATCTCGACGCCGGCTCGGTGGCCTCTCCCAACCGCGAAACCGAAGCGATGAAGGACGGCAGCGACGCGGTGGCCGACTGGCCGATCCTCAACGCGCTGGTCAATACGGCGGCCGGGGCGACCTGGGTCTCCGTTCATCATGGGGGCGGCGTCGGCATCGGGTTGTCGATCCACGCCGGCATGGTGGTGGTGGCGGACGGCACACCGGAGGCGGCGCGCCGTCTCAAGAGGGTGCTGACCACCGACCCTGGCACCGGCGTCATGCGTCATGCCGACGCCGGATACCCCGAGGCGACGCGCGCCGCGCGCGAGCGTGGCGTCAAGATCCCGATGCCATGAGCTACATCCCCCGTCAGGAGATCGAGCATCGGATCGTGGAGGACGCCGTGGCCGCCTCGCCACGGATTCAGATCCTCGAGGCGCCGCGCGGGGCGGGCAAGAGCGCCCTGCTGCGTCAGGTGGCCAGTCTTCTTGCGGCGCGAGGCCGGCTGCCGGTGCTGATAGACATGGAGAAGATCTCCACCAGCCCGGCCGATTTCGCGCGACACTTCCCTTCCGCCATCATGACGGCGATGCAGAGCGTTGGAGGGATGGAACGCATGGGGGCCCCGGAAAGCCTGCCGGGGGCGGCCAGGCCAGGCACCCTCACGCACCGTGCCGACGAAGCGCTGCGAAGGATCGACGAGGAATCCTCGCGCCGCAGACCCGACCCCTCGGTCCTGCTCGACGAGGCGCTGGCGTTCGCCGCCGCCGCGCAAGTCGCGCAGGGTCCCCCGCTCGTCCTTCTGCTCGACGAGTTCGCCGAGGTGGCCCGGCTGGGAAGCCACGCAGGATTGCGCGAGGCGCTGACGATCCTCGCCCGCCGGCTCGCAGAGCCATCCCCCATCGCGATCGTCGCCGCCGTTTCACCCGCCTCGCGCCCAGGGGCGCTGCTTCAGATGCTGCAACGCGAATCGGCAGGCGCGATCTCCATGCTGAAGCTCGAGCCGCTGTCGGTCGCCGAAATGCGCACGTTCGTCCGTTCGGCGGGCTGCACGGTTCGCGAGCAGCCCGACGACATCGAGATGTGGATGCGCGCCACGGGGGGACGTCCGCATTACGCCGAGATCCTCGCGCGCCGGGTCGGATCCGGGGAGGATCTCGCCACGGCGATGTCGCGCGCCATGACGCCCCCGGACGGAGGCCTGCACCAGGAATGCCGGTTCGATTATCACCTGCTGGTGGAGCGCAGCCGCGGGCACTCGGTGGTCAGGACGATCCTGGCGCTGCTGTCGTCGCGCGAAGGTGCGCAGCTCACCGGCATCGCGAAGCAGCTGCGGATCCAGCTTCCCACGGCGCTCGACTACCTCTCATGGCTTCTCGAGGTCGGCCTGATCCGGCGCGACGGACCCGGCTATGTCTTCGCGGATCCCGTCCTGCGTCTCTGGGTTCGCCTCAACGGCCCTGAGCCGATCGACCTGCTCGAAGAGGTGGTCCGATTCCTGGACACGCCCCGTGTCGATCCGCTCCCACCCGCCCGGCCGCGCGGTCGCAGACCCCGGGCGGCCCCACCTTCGGCGCCTCCACGGCAGGAGACGCCACAGGAGCCGTCCGCGCGCAGCCAGCCCCGGCGCCACGACAGGTTGATGGAGATCGACTAGGGCCTGCGCCGGGGTCAGTTGGAATCTCAGTTGGAATCGATGTAGCCGAGTCCTTTC
>DASROJ010000164.1:0-7345 GCA_035646975.1 Patescibacteria group bacterium | reverse complement strand
GACCGGGAACGTTCAGGTAGTAGTGCCCGAGGATCATCGCGATGAGGACCGACCCGGGAAGCAGCCCGGAGGTGAGCGCGTCGGCAGGGTAGAGGAGCCGGGAAAGCGTGGTGGTGTCGCCGGCGGGGATCAGAAGCAGCGCGTCGCGCACGACGGCCACGAGGGCCGGCAACAGCCCGGCGACCATCAGACCGAAGCCGGCCGACAGCCGTCCCAGGTGAAACAGACCGGCCGATATCATCAGCAGGCCGGCCGACGCCCCGAACAGCGCGAGCCGGGGGGTGCCTGGACCGTTGCCCGTTATCGTGAGCGCGAGCGCGAGAACGATCAGCAGGCAGCTCTGCCCCACGGTGAGCTGGAAGAATTTTCGTCCCGCCTGAGCCGGTGGCACCAGCAGGAGGATCAGCAGGGAGCCGACGGCGGCCTCGGTGAGGAACAGCGCCAGCATCATGTGAAGAGTGTCACTTGAAGAGAGTCACTGTCCCGGGTGTCCCGATGTCGGGGGCTCGTCGGCGAGTCTGCTTGAACGCCCTGTGACCGGCTGATATACTCGACCACGGACTGAATCAGTCCTATTTCCTCTTTTCGATGAGACCGCGCGAGTATAACACGCGAGATCGGAGTCGCCCGGACCATGCCATTGATACCCGGAATGAACGGCGACCAGCCGCTGGAGCACCGCGAGCCGCAGAACCTCGGCATGCTCGATCAGCGGTTCGACGCCAACATCATCACCACGACGCTGGACAAGGTTTTCAACTGGGCGCGCAGGTCGGCGCTCTGGCCGATGTCGTTCGGGCTCGCCTGCTGCGCCATCGAGATGATGGCGGCGGTGGCTTCCCGCTACGATATCGACCGGTTCGGCGCCGGGGTCTACCGGGCCACGCCGCGCCAGTCCGACCTGATGATCGTCGCCGGCACCGTCACCGAGAAAATGGGCCCGGTGGTCAAACGGCTCTACGACCAGATGCCCGACCCGAAGTGGGTGATCTCGATGGGCGCGTGCGCCACCTGCGGCGGCCCGTTTCCCACTTACAGCACGATGCAGGGAGTCGACCGCGTGGTTCCGGTGGATGTCTACATCCCGGGATGCCCTCCGCGCCCCGAGGCGCTGCTGCATGGCGTTCTCAGGCTCCAGGACAGGATCGACCAGATGTCGATCGCCAGACGGCGGAGCGTCTGAACCGATGAGCCTCGTCGTCGATCGCCGGCTGAGCCTGCTGGACCGGCTCTATCTGCCCGGGATCTTCCGCGGCATGCGCATCACCCTGAAGCACCTCTTCAAGAGAAAGTTCACCATGCAGTATCCCGAGCAGCGGTGGACTTTCCCCGACGGGTTCCGCGGCGTGCCGGCGCTGGTCAAGGACCAGGAGGGGCGCGTGAAATGCGTGGCCTGCTACCTCTGCCAGTTCGTCTGCCCGCCCAAGGCGATCACGATCGTGGCGGGGGAGATGCCGGGCAACAAGGTCGAGAAGTTCCCCGCCGAGTTCGACATCAACATGCTGCGCTGCATCTATTGCGGCATGTGCGAAGAGGTCTGCCCGGAGCAGGCGATCTTCCTGACCGGCACCTACGAGGTTGCCGGCGCGAAACGCACCGACCTGATCTTCAACAAGGCCAGGCTGCTCGAGATCGGCGGGGTGCGCACCGATCCGATCATGAAATGGGCGCAGAAATGAGCCCCGCCCGCACGGCCGGCGTCATCGGGCCACCGTTGACGCCCGAGTCCGAAAAGAAAATCCAGGAGGCGCTGAAGTCCTCCGAGGAAGGGCTTTTCGTCACACGGCTCGAGGACATCGTCAACTGGGCGCGCAGGAACTCTCTCTGGCCGATGCCGCTCGGGACCGCCTGCTGCGCCATCGAGCTGATGGCCACGGCCGGCCCGCGGTACGACATCGCGCGGTTCGGCGCCGAGCGTCTGTCGTTTTCGCCGCGTCAGGCCGACCTGATGATCGTGGCCGGAACCGTGAGCAAGAAAATGGCCCCCGCCCTGCGGATGATCTACGACCAGATGCCCGAGCCCAAGTGGGTCATCGCCATGGGGGCGTGCGCCTCCACGGGCGGCATGTTCCGCTCGTACAGCACGGTGCAGGGAGTCGACCAGATCGTGCCGGTGGATGTCTACATCTCCGGCTGCCCGCCCCGGCCCGAAGCGCTGCTCTACGGGCTGCTCCTGATCCAGGAGAAACTCCAGCGCGGAAAGAAAGGCTGACGTGGACAGGGGCAACCCGGCCCTGCGCGCCTGGCTCCAGGATCGGATCAGGACACGCGGTCCGATACCGTTCGCGGATTTCATGGAAGCCGCGCTGTACCATCCGACCCTGGGCTATTACTGCCGCCCCGGGATGACCACCGGCCCCGACGGGGATTTCTACACCAGCGCGGACCTGCACCCGGTCTTCGGGCGGCTACTGGCGCGCCAGGTGGCCGAGATGGCGCAGCGCACCGCCCGCGACGATCGAGCGCCGTTTCACCTGGTCGAATGCGGTCCCGGCACCGGTCGTCTGGCACGCGACCTGATCGCGGGGCTGGTCGATGAGCATCCCGATCTGGCGCGGCGCACGGTCGTCACGCTGGTGGAGATCAGCCCGACGCTGCGCGCGGTCCAGCGGCGTACCATCGAGGAGGAGGGGCTGGCGGGATCGCTGGCGGGTGTCGGCTGGGCGTCATGGTCGGAGCTGATCGAGCGGTCCCATCCCGGGGGTTTTTCCGGCTGCGTGGTGGCCAACGAGTTCCTCGACGCACTGCCGGTGCACGCGGTGGAAATCCGGGATGGGGAATTGAAAGAGGTTCATGTCGGTTACGAAGAAGACGAGTTTCGCGAGCTGCTGCTCGAGCCGAGCACGGGCAGGCTCGCCGCCCAGCGTGCCGAGCTGGCGGGCCTCGGTGTGACGCTCGAGGAAGGTCAGCGCGGCAAGCCCGAACTCGGCGCGCTGGGCTGGGTCGCCAGTCTGGGCCGGGTTTTCGGTGAAGACGGAACCGGCGGGGCGATCCTGGTGGATTACGGCCACCCGGCATCCGAGCTGTATGACCCGGCAAGACACCGCGGGACGCTGCTGTGCTATCACAGGCACCAGACTTCCGACGACCCGTACACGCGGGTTGGGGAGCAGGACATGACGGCTCACGTCGACTTCACCACGATAGAGCGTCGCGCGCGCGGCGCCGGGTTCGATGTGGCGCCGCTGACCAGCCAGCTCAGGTTCCTGGTGGCGATGGGGTTGGCGCAGCGGATCGCTGATCTCGCGGCGCAACCCGACACCGGCGTGCGCGGAGTCCAGGAGCGTCTGGCGCTGCACGGGCTGATGGCGCCGGGCGGCATGGGGGAGGTGTTCAAGGTCATGCTGCTGGCGCGCGGAGCGGAGGCGTCGTCGTTCACCGGAGCAAAGGATCCTTTCAGATGAGCATGGAGCGCGCAGAGATCGCCACGGCCAGCCTGCCGACACGGTATGGAGAGTTCCGTGTCTACGCGTTTTCACCCGAGATCGTCGCCGAGGAGCATCTGGCGCTGGTGAAGGGAAACGCGCGCGGCCGATCGGGCGTGCCGGTGCGCGTTCACTCGGAATGCCTGACCGGCGACGTGCTGGGCTCGCGGCGGTGCGACTGCCGCGCGCAGCTCGAGCAATCGCTGGAGATGATCGAGCAGGCAGGCGTTGGCGCACTGATCTATCTTCGACAGGAGGGCCGCGGAATCGGTCTGTTCAACAAGATCAAGGCCTACCACCTGCAGGAGCTCGGGCGCGACACGGTGGAGGCCAACCGCGAGCTGGGGTTCGCCGATGACGGCCGCCATTATCACGACGCGGCGCGGCTGATACGCCTGCTGGGCATCGTTTCGGTGCGCCTCATCACCAACAACCTGGCCAAGATCGACGGGTTGCGGCAGGAAGGGATCCTCGTGGACGATCGCATCCCGCTCATCACGGAGCCGGACGAGCACAACGCCCGGTATCTGGAGACAAAGGCCGAGAAGATGGGGCATCTGCTGCATCCCGATGTGGAGGTGACCTCGTGACGGCGGAGCGGCTCGCGGCAAGGGTGAAGCGGGCGCTGGCCTCGGCGCGCGATCGGAGCGACGCGGTGCGCGTGGCGGTGGAAGCGGTGCACGACTGGTCGGACAGATACGACTGGACCGGGGTCTACCTGCTTGAGACGGAAGGAGCGCTGGTGCTGTCCCACTTCATCGGCGCGCCCACGCCGCATACGCGCATTCCCCTGAGCATGGGAATCTGCGGGGCCGCCGCGCGGGAGAAACAGACGCTCATCGTGCCCGACGTCCAGGCCGACCCGCGCTATCTTTCCTGCAGTCTGGCCACCCGCTCGGAGATCGTGGTGCCGATCATCAAGGATGGGTCGGTGTACGGCGAGATCGATATCGACAGTCATAAGCCCGACGCCTTCGGAGCGGCCGACCGCGAGGAGCTGGAGCAGGTCGCGGCGCTGCTGGCCGATCATCTCGCCGGGCCGGGCCGCAGCGAGGTGTCTCATTGAGCTTCACCCGGGTGGCGCGTGTGGAGGATCTGAAGCCCGGACAATCGCGCAGCCTCCGCGTGGGAATCCGCCGGATCGCGGTGTTCAACGTCGACGGGCTTTTCTATGCCATCGAGGACGCCTGCCGCCACATGAAGGCGCCGCTGTCGACCGGCCGGGTCGTCGGCACCACGCTGACCTGCTCGTGGCACGGGTGGAAATACGAGATCACCACGGGAGCGTGTCACGACAAGGATTGGGGCTGTGTCCGAACCTTTCCCGTGAAGGTGGAAGGAGGGGAGATCCTGGTGTCCGATACGGAGAACCCGCGGCCCGAAGCCGAAGCCGGCGAAGACCCCGACGACATCCCGACTCCCGTTTTCCGCTCGTGATCCGTTACCCGCAAATCACTGGCGTGGTTCTGGCCGGCGGCCGGGCGCGGCGCATGGGCGGCGTCAACAAGGCGATGCTGCCGGCACGACCTGGCTCCACGCAGACCACGCTGGCCCGGATCCTCGAGGTCTTCAATGGCCGGTTCGCCGATTGCCTGCTGGTCACTGCGGCCGATGGCAGCGACGCCCATGTCTCGAATCCGGCCAACGTCGCCAAGGTGGACAAACATGCCGGGGACCCCGCGGTCTGGTACGCGGGACTGGATGTCAGGCGGGTGGCCGACCGGCACGCCGGGTGCGGGCCGCTCGGTGGCCTGGAGGCGGCGCTGAGCGTCGTGCAGACACCGTTTGCGTTCGTCTGCGGATGCGACATGCCGTCGCTGTCGGGTGGCCTGCTCGACCTGATGGCGGGTCGGGTACGGCCTGGACGGCTGCTGGTTCCGGTGGTGGCCGGACGGCCCGAGCCGCTCCACGCGGTCTATCCGCGGTCCTGCCTGCCGGTGGCCGACGAGGCGTTGCGCGAAGGCGTCCGGATGATGCTCGATTTCTTCCAGCGCGTTGAGGTGGATTATCTTCATGAAGACGAGTTCGCCGGGATCGAGGACGCCGCGAAATCATTCCACAACATCAACAGCCCCGAAGATCTGGAGACGCAGGGGTGAGGATCCTCTCGGTGGTGGCGCCCGGCAACGGTTCGGGAAAGACACTCACGCTTTCGGCGATACTCGGCGCATTTCCCGGCCGCCTCTCGGCAGTCAAGTTCACCACGGTGTTCAAGGATGGCGTCAACTGTCCGCGCACCGCGAAGGCCTGCGCCTGTCATGAGCTGAAGGGGCTCTATACCGTGGTGACCGATCCTGCGACCCTGGCGATGCAGGACACCGATACGGGCCGTCTGGCCGGCGCCGGAGCCCGCGCCGTGCTCTGGTGCCTGGCCAGGCCGGGAGCGCAGGCCGCCGCGTGGGATCATCTCCGACGCGAGCATCTCTCGGAGCGGGACGACCTGCTCACCGAAGGAAACACGATGGTCCCGGTTCTCGACCCGGACCTGCTGATCATGGTGATGAGCGCGCAGGTGGAGCGGGCTCGCTGGAAGGCCGACGCCTGGCCGCTCGCCCGCAGCGCGAACCTCGTCATCATCAACCGTCACGATTCTTCCGAGCGCGAGATTGCCGCGCTGGCCGATGAAGTGTCCCGTCAGCGCGGCGGTCGTGCGCCCCTGGTGGAGGATGTCTGCCGGCCATTGGCTTCGTGGAGCAGCCCCGCGCTGCATGACGCGGTGGCCGCGGTGCTCGCGGCGCCCGATCGGCGCCGCGCGGGGGCCGCGTCATGACATTGATGGGCCGAACGCTTCGGCTGTTCCACGCGCTGTCGGTCCTGCTGATGCTCGGCAACGTGGCGCTCGGCTACGGGGTCACCCATGGAATCGTTTCGATCGCCCGGCACATCCCGTGGGGGTTCTTCTCGGCCCTGGTGATCGCCTTCACGCACGCCATGACGATGTTCTACTTCGCCGGGATCGGCGTGAGCATGCGCGAAGCCGCCTCGGGCCGTCGGTGGTGCGAGCCGTACCTCCAGACCGCGGAGACGCTGCGCAGGGGGCTGGCACTGCCGCTGGGGCTGGCGATCATCTCGCTGATGGCGGCCGTCATCCTTGGCGGTGGCAGCCACACCCGGACGCTGCCGTTCTGGGCGCATCACACCGCGGCGCTGGCCGCGCTCGGGTTGAACCTTTTCGCCAGCTGGCGATCGCTGCGATCGATACGGAGCAATGAATCGCTCATCCGGTCGCTGCAGGAGGCGCTGACAAATCGCACCGGGCACGCCGGTCGTGACAGCGCGGCGGCAATCCGGTAGCGGACCATCGCGTCGTCCCGATCAGGATCCGGCCAGACGCCTCTTGATCCGATCCGCCGACCAGGCCGCCTGGTCGCGGACGATCGGTTCGTCCTGCGGGTCCTGCGCCACCCGTTGCAGCAACCGAAGCGTTTCCCCATCGGAGGCGGCATTTCCCAGCGCCGCGGCCGCGTTGCGGCGCAGACCGGGCCAGGTGGCCCGCTTGACCGCCGAGCCACGAAAGATCTCCAGATACTGCTGGTGTGTCATCGTCAGCAGATCGATCAACGAAGGCGTCGTCGAGGCGGGCCGGGCAGGGAAGTGTCGTGATTCACCCGGCTCCGGCGCGCCATCGCCCCGGTTCCACGGACAGACCTCCTGGCAGTCGTCGCACCCGAATACCCTGTCGCCGAGATCGACGCGATGTTCCTCCGGCAGCTCGCCGCGCAGCTCGATGGTCTGGTAGGAAAGACAGCGGCGGCTGTCGACCAGTCGCGGCTCCACGATGGCCTGGGTGGGGCATGCCTCGATGCAGAGCATGCAGGCACCGCACTGGTCCAGGGCCGGCTCGTCGGGGGGCAGGGGCAGGGTGGTCACGATGACTCCCAGAAAGAAAAACGATCCCATCTCCTTGTTCAGGATCATCG
>DASROJ010000163.1:0-7581 GCA_035646975.1 Patescibacteria group bacterium | reverse complement strand
CTCGTACCCTTCATCCTTCGCCGCCTGGAGGAACCCGCAGGTATTCACCACGACGACATCGGCGCGCTCCGGGTCGAAGGTGACATGAAAGCCGCGCCGCCGCAGCTTTCCCAGCATGACTTCGCTGTCCACGAGATTCTTGGCGCAGCCGAGCGACACGAGCCCAACGGTTATCATGATGGGCCGATTCTATCGTTTCCGGGCGCCGAAGTCTCGGCCCCGCGACGAAACCGGCGAGAAATGCAGGCCGGGCTTCAGATCCCGGCGCTGGCGGGCCGGGTGCGGGTGGATTTCGGCTGGGCGCCGGCCCCCATCGACGGCTTTGTGCCCTTCTTCTGCCCGAGCAGGCTCACGGCCCAGGTGGCTCCCCTGATTTCCTCGCAGGCCGAAAGCAGCTCGTCGGTGGGGTCGACGAGAATCCTGAGATCGCAGGTGGCTTCGAGCATCGGCAGGTCGCTCAGACCGTTGCCCATCGAGACACGGGGAACCGCGCCAAAGCGTCTGAGAATCGACTGCACCTTTCCGCCGCCCCAGGGCAATGGCTCGAGGATGCCGTCGGTCAGCGTCCCCTCGACCACCGCGACCTGTCCCGCGATGACGTCCTGCGGCTCGATGCCCAGCGGGCGCACCGCGACCTCCACCGCCCACCGCGGCGACCCGGACACCACGATGACCCTGAAGCCGACTCCCCGCAGGTCATCGACCATCCGCCGGGCCTTGCCTTCACCCAGAGCGCGAAGCTCGTCATGGGCGAAGACCATTTCCGCGGCATGCTCGTAGAGATCCTCCTCGCGCATGCCGGCCAGACCCGCGAGCATGACACGGACCATCGTCTCACGCCGGACGCGACCGGCGCGGTGCATCGCGGCGAGCTGCTCGTAGTCGGCGCAGGCCTCGCGCCGGGGACTGCCTCCTGCTTCCCTCAGGGCCCGGGCGATCGGGGCGATGCCGGCGCGCTGCAGGGCCCCGGCCCGGGTGAGGCGCCGCCAGAGCAGCTCGGCCACGTCGGGGCTCCAGAGCGTGCCGTCGGCGTCCAGCGCGGCGATGAGCGACTGATCCGGACGAAGCCGCTGACCCTGCCGGGCCAGACGATCGCAATGACTGACGACATCCTCCGGGGTTGCGCGACGAATGCTCATGAGAGGCCTCCTTCATCCGCCGCGAAGGGGCGTCGCGGCAGTGCTAAGGGTAAATGCGGCTCAGGGTCCGGGGGTAGGGGATCGCCTCCCTGAGGTGATGAATGCCGCACAGCCAGGAGACGGTCCGTTCGATACCCATGCCGAATCCAGAATGCGGCACCGTTCCGTATTTCCGGATCTCCAGGTACCATTTGAAGGCTTCCACCGGGAGACCGTGCTGCTCGATGCGCCCGAGAAGTAGATCATAGTCATGAATGCGCTGACTGCCACCGATAATCTCACCGTATCCCTCAGGAGCCAATACGTCAACGCATGACGCCTTATCGGGCGATTCTGCGTCGGGCTGCATGTAAAACGCCTTCACCGACGCGGGATAATGCGTGACCATCAGGGGACTGGCATGCATCTCCGAGAGAATCGTCTCGTCGGTGGCTCCGAGGTCGTTGCCGTACTGGAAGTCGACCCCCTTGTCGCGCAGCACCGACACGGCCTGGTCGTACTTCATGCGGGGGAAAGGGCGCGTCACCGCTTCGAGCTTCGACACGTCCCTTTCGAGCGCCTTGAGCTCCTCGCGCCGCTTGTCGAGCACGCGCCCGACCAGATACATGATGAATTCCTCGGCGAGATCGAGCAGCCCCGGCAGCTCCATGAAGGCCACCTCGGGCTCCACCATCCAGAACTCGGTGAGGTGGCGGCGTGTCTTGGATTTCTCCGCGCGGAACGTCGGTCCGAAACAGTAGACCTTCCCGAACGACATGCAGGCCGGCTCGAGGTACAGCTGGCCCGACTGCGTGAGATAGGCCTTCTCGCCGAAATAGTCCGTCTCGAAAAGCGTGCTGGTGCCCTCGCAGGCGGCCGGGGTGAAAATGGGGGAATCGATCAGCACGAAACCGCGCTCGTCGAAGAAATCGCGTATCGCCTTGCAGACCTCGCTGCGGATCCTCAGGATGGCGTGCGGCCGGCTCGACCGCAGCCAGAGGTGCCTGTTGTCCATGAGGAAATCGATGCCATGCTCCTTCGGGGAGATCGGATATTCGCCGGCGATGTGGAGCGCCGTGAGCGAGGAGACATTCAGCTCGAAGCCGCCTGGAGCGCGGGGTTCTTTGCGCACCCGGCCCCGCATCTCGAACGAGGATTCCTGGGTGAGAGCGCCGGCCGTGTCGAACACCTCGGGGGTGACTTCCTTGGCGACCACGACTCCCTGAACGTAGCCCGAGCCGTCGCGCATCACCAGGAACCGGATCTTGCCGATGTCGCGCTTGTGGTACACCCATCCGCGGAGTGAAACTTCCTGTCCTTCGTGCCTGCCGAGATCGCCGATCGTGACGAACGCGCCCGGGTCGGTCATTCCTCGGTCTCGTCGCCCTTGTGCGCGGCCGCCCTGGCGTCGTGGATGATCTTCTCGCGCAGATGGGCAGGCACTTCGTCGTAGTGGGCGAACTCCATGTGGTGCTCGCCCCGGCCGCCGGTGATCGAGTTCAGGGTGGCGGAGTAATTGAGCATCTCCGACATCGGCGCCTGCGCCTTGATGATGCTGGTGCCGGCCTTCGAATCCATTCCCTGCACTCGCCCGCGCCGGCTGTTGAGATCCCCGAGAATGTCGCCGTAGCACTCCTCGGGCACCAGCACCTCGACATTCATTATCGGTTCGAGCAGTGTGGGTCCCGCGTCGACAATCGCCTTCTTGAAGGCCTCGCGGCCCGCCACCTGGAAGGCGATGTCCTTGCTGTCCACGGGGTGCGTCTTGCCGTCGACAAGTGAGACCTTCACGCCGACGACCGGGAAGCCCGCGACGACCCCCTCGGCCATCTTCGACTGGACACCCTTGTCGACGCTGGGTCTGAACTGCTGGTCGATGACCCCGCCGACGATCTTGTCGACGAACTCGTAGGTGCCGTTGCGCAGCGGCTCGACGTCAATGAACACGCGCGCGTACTGGCCGGCGCCACCGGTCTGCTTCTTGTGCGTGTACTCGACGTACTTGACCGCTTTCGTGATGGTCTCCCGATAGGGAATCTTCGGGAGCTTCAGCGTGCAGTCCACGCCGAGTCGCCTGAGCTTGGCCACCGCGACCTCGACATGCTCCTGGCCGGAGCCGGAGATCAGCATCTCCTTCGTCTGGGTGTCGCGGACCACCCTGAGCATCGGGTCCGCATCCAGCAGCTTGTGAAGGGCGGCTGAAAGCTTCTCCTCGTCTCCGCGTGTCTTCGGCTCGATGGCCCACGAGATCGCCGGCTCCGCGAAGGCCACCTTCGGATACTCGATCACATGATTCTTGTCGGACACGAGGGTGTCGCCGGTCTGGGTCACCTTGAGCTTCGCGAAGGCGCCGATGTCGCCGGCGCGAAGCTCACCGACCGGGGCGAGAGCCTTGCCCATCACCGCGTCGACGGCCCCCACTCTCTCGGTGTCGCTGCGGCTCGCGTTATAGATCGTCGTGTCGGCCTTCACCAGGCCGGAGTAGACCCTGAAGTAGCTGATCTTTCCCGCGAACGGGTCGACCACTGTCTTGAACACCAGCGCGGAGAATGGTTCGGTGGTGGCAGGTTTCCGGCTTGCAGGCTGGCCGTGCGCGTCGACGCCGGCGGCTTCGGGACGCTCGGCCGGCGAGGGCAGGTAGCGCACGATGGCCTCGAGCAGAGGCTGCGCCCCCATGTTCAGCGTGGCTGATGCGCACAGGATGGGAAAGAGCTTCCGTCCCAGGATGGCGCTCTTGAGCCCCGCGGTGAGCTCGACGTCCTCCAGGGTGCCCGCCTCGAGGTATTTCTCCATGAGCCTGTCGTCGTTCTCTGCCACGGCGTCCACGAGTTTTTCGCGGGCTGCCGCGGCGGCGGCCTGCAGGTCGGCCGGCACGGGTCCTTCAGTAATCTTGCCGGCGCCGTCATGACTCCAGGTGAGCGACTTCATCCGGATGAGATCGACGACGCCTGTGAAATCCTTTTCCGACCCGATGGGTATCTGGGCCGGGACGGCCCCGCGGCCGAACGCCGCCTGCACCGACTCGAGGCTTCGATCGAACGAGGCGCGCTCACGGTCCATCTTGTTCAGCAGCAGGATACGGGGCACCTCGAATTCGTTCGCGTAGCTCCAGACCTTCGTCGTCGATACCTCGACGCCGGCCACCGCGGACACCACCACGACAGCGGCGTCCGTCACCCGCATGCAGCCGCGGGCCTCATGGAGAAAAGCGCCGTACCCGGGCGTGTCGATCAGGTTGAGCTTCGTCTTGTCCCATTCGAGATTGCAGAGAGAGGCGGAAACCGATTTCTTGCGGGCGATCGACTCCTCGTCGAAGTCGGTCACCGTCGTGCCGTCGTCGACCTTTCCGAGGCGGTTGACGGCGCCGGAAGCGTAAAGGAGCGCGGACACCAAGCTGGTCTTCCCCGAGCCTCCGTGACCGATAACGCTCACGTTGCGAATCTCGGAAGCCTCGTAGACCTTCATCTACCCTCCTCCAGAGTGGTGTCAGCGGGAATGAGCCGGCGCGCGCACGGCGCGATGCCTCATAACTCCTTGATTTTGAACGCGGAGTATAACACGGTGCGGAGAAACGCAACAAGAAAGAGCCCATCGCGAGGGGCGGGTAGAAGAGGAAGGGTGTTCGAAGAGTTAGCGCGGCGCCTTGGTCATGATGTCGTCGTAGATCTTCTTCGCGCGCGCCTTGACCACGGGGCATCCCGGATCGTTGACCAGGCAGAAAGCGACGGTCTCGCCCTTGCAGCCGCACGAGCACATCTCCCTGTTCACCGTCTCGAGGAATTCAGTCTTCTTGAGAGAGTCGACCTTGTCGAGGTCTTCGTATCCGGGGAGCTTCGAGTAGAAGCCCGGGCGCACGCCACCTATCGGGCCGATGCCGGCAGGTTGCGGGCTTTCCGGCGCCGAGCCATCGGTCTTCTTGGGAGTGCGGCCTGCTTTCGCGCGGGTCGGTGGGTCTGGAACGGCTTTTCGCTCGGCTTCCATCTCCCTGGCCCTGGCTTCCTCCAGGAACGGTTTCAGAAGAAGCTCGAGGTCGGTCGGCTTGACACCGGTTTTCTTTTCGAATTCGACGAGGTTGGCCAGCCTGCCTCCCGATGCGCGGTGAGCCATCAGCTTGGCGAGCACATCGGAAGTCATCCCTTCGGTGGTGCGCAGCTTCGATTCCGGCGCGGTATTGAGCAGCGAGAGGAGGGCGCTTGCAGCCGGAGACGTCTCAGGTGCTGTGGGCTCGGCGCGGGGGGCGGTCCAGCCGGCGGTGGCGCGCAGCGCCAACCCCGCAGACAGAACAATGGCACAGGCCATCAGGGTGGATTTCACTCGGCGGGGCCTGGACATCGTAACAATCCTCCTCGAGACGGCTGGATCTTTAAAATAATCAACAGTCTAGAGGCCGTTGGACATGCTGTCAAGGTAGACTGGTCGTCCCCAGGATGACATAATCACGAAATCGCGCGGGGAGGTCGCATATCCGGGGCATTGCCACAGTTGTCCGCTCATGTGGGATGGCAGCGCTCGCGCTGGTCCTCGTCACGCTCACTGCGTCCCCGGCCGGCGCGATGACCGACGAGGATATCTACGGTGCGCTGAGGTTCCCCTTCAACGCACCAGGCGGCCGTGCCTCGGCGATGGGAGGGGCGGGTGTCGCCCTGGTCGACGACTCGTCCGCCGCGCGATTCAACCCGGCGCGTCTGGCCTCCATCAACACACCCGAGTTCGTTGTCGAAGCCGGCAGAAGCTCGTACGCCTCGACCTTTACTTCCTCGGGTTTGATCAGGTTCGACCCGTCAGTCAATCCGTTTGCGGGGATGACCTTCGAGACGACGTCGTCGGCAGGCAGTGGCACGACACCCGCCTACCTGTCGTTTGCCTACCCGCTCAAGGTGGGCGGCCGGCCCCTGGTGGTCGCCTTGTCGCGAACCGAGGTGCTCAACCTCGATCTGGACGCCAGGTCGCTGAACCGGACGACGCCCTTGTCGGCGCCCGTCGCGCCGGGCGCGGGGGACGAAGTGGTACGCATTTCCCGCGGAACGCTCGACGCGGACCTCGAGCTGTACGACTTCGCCGCCGGATGGCGGCTCACGCCGACGTTCTCAGTGGGCGGGTCGCTGGTGGCGGGCAGGCTGAGATTGTCCTCGGAAACGGTGGGGCTTCTCGCCGACCCGCTGCAGTTCACGGGGCCCGGCATGTCGGATCCTCGATTCAGCGGCACGATGCCGGCGCCGCTCTCCGTGACCCGCAGCAGCGGGAGCGACATGGACTTCGCCTTCTCGTTCGCATCGTGGTGGAGACCGCATCACACGATCTCGGTGGCGGCGGTGTATCGTCAAGGGGCCCGGTTCGGCATTCCCTCCACGAGCCGGAACCTGTCGACGTCGACGAGCGCGTCGTTCAGCAACGTGGTGAGCCAACCGGACACCGCCGTGGTCGGTGTGGCCTGGACACCGTTCGATCGCAATCCCTCGGCCGCCCGTCAGAGTCTTGTTTTCACATTGGACCTCGAGCGGGTCGCCTACTCCGACCTCCTGAGGGGAATGCGAGCCGGGGAAAACGTGCTGACACGCTCGGACTTCGTCCGCAAGGTCAGCTACACGGCGTCGGATGCCACCGAAGCGCATCTCGGCATGGAATTCCGCCGGTCATTTCCGAGCTGGACTCTCGCGCTGCGTGGCGGACTCTACACCCGGCAGGATGGTGGCCCCCATCTCGATCGGGCGTCAGGCGACGTGGGGGCGCTGCAAGGACAGAGCCGCGCGATGAAACAGGGGGACTTCTTCCGTGACCGGGGGACCGAGTGGCACGAGACACTCGGAGCCGGCGCCCGGTTCTACAGTTTTTCGCTGGACGTCGCCGCCGATCTCTCCGACTCCGTCGACAGGGTGGTGGCGTCATTGACCTATCATCTGGAAAGGGACAAGTGACGTTTCCGGAATGGAACGACCTGCCAGCGAAGCTGATGGCCGTCGCGGTGCTCGCGGCTTCCAGCGTGGCTCACGCCACGGCCGCGCCGCCTCCGCGCACGAGCCGGCCCGTGATATTTCTCGACGGCGATTCGAGCCTCCGCGCGGTCAACAGCGAGGACATCCTGCTGACGCAGAGTCCGGCGGGCACCACCAGCACCGAGTTCGGCTCCGCGATCGCCTTCGGCGACATCGATGGCGATGGCCTCGCCGACGCCGTGGTCGGCCAGCGGAGCCGCAACCAGGTGTTCGTCTATCTGGGCTCCGCCTCGCCCCCCTCGGCGGGATGGTTCTCCGACCCGAATCTCGCCGACATCGTCATCACGGCGCCATCAGCCACCACGGACAAGATCCAGCAGTTCGGATTCTCGGTGGCAGCGTTCGATCTCGATGCCGACGGGTTCGCCGACATCGTCGTCGGGGCGCCGTTCAGCGATCCCGGCGGAAAGACCGACATGGGTCTGGCCTACCTGATCCTGGGCAAGGGGGCTCTTGCCGCGGGACAGATC
>DASROJ010000162.1:0-9592 GCA_035646975.1 Patescibacteria group bacterium | reverse complement strand
GGTGGAGGCGGAACCGGTGCTTCTGGCAAAGCAGCGTCTCGTCCAGGCAGAACGCCGCCATGGCCGCGATTCGGCGCAAAGCGCGGAAGCGATCGATGACCTGATGGTCGCCTGGCACGACTTCGGCACCGTGGAGCGTCTGGCCGAGTACAGACGGCTCGCCGAGCGCGCCATTTCGATCAAGCGGCGGCTTTTCGGCGGGAATTCTCCGCGCCTGGCGGTCTCGCTCGGAAAGTACGCCGAGCTGCTCTGGGGTTTCGAACAGTACCGCGATGCGCAACCGGTGGCCGAACAGGCGCTGGCGATTCGGAGCAAGACGTTCGGGCCGCAGCACGAGCTCACCGCATCGAGCCTCTACCAGGTGGCCGAGATGCGCAGGATGATGGGCGATTATGCCGGCTCGATCAGGATGCACGAACAGGCGCTCGAGATCTGGAATCGAACGCCCGGCGCCCACGCGGTGAGCATCGGCGATTCGCTGTACTACCTCGGCATGCTGCGCTGCACGATAGGTGACCTGTCCGGTGGCAGGACGCTCATCGAAAGGGCCCTTCATCTTCGCGAGCGGGCCCATGGACCCGACAGCGACGAAGTGGCCGGAAACCTGAACATGCTGGGACGGCTGATGCTCCGGATCGATCCGCGCGCGGAGGCGATGCCGTTGTTCGAGCGGGCCCAGAAAATCTGGGAGAAGACGCTCAGCCGCAACCATCCCCGCGTAGCCGACAGCCTCGAGAGCCAGGGGCTCGCGCTGGCCGGGGCGGGTCGCAATGCCGAGGCGGCGACCCTGTTCCGCCGCGCCCTGAAGATTCGAACGGAGGAGTTCGGCTCCGATCACTACCTCGTCGCCCGCAGCCTTGCCGACCTTGCCCGGCTTGCCGCCGGCACCGGCGACAGGAACGAAGCGGAACGGCTGTTCGCCGAGGCGATCAGGATCCAGAAGCGTGACCCCGAGGCGCGCGGCCCCGAGCTGGCCAGGACGCTGGTGGAGGATGCCAGGCTCCGACTGGCAATGGGAGGCGTCAGCCGATCGCTGGATCTGGCGCTGCAGGGTGAAGCCCTGGCGCGCGAGGATTTCCAGAAGAAGTCGCGTGGGCTGACCGAATCCGAGGCGCTGCAGTACGAAGCCACCCGGGGCACCGGCCTGGACGTGGCCCTCACCGATCTGGATTCCTGGGAGCGGGACGCCTCGGCCTCTGACGGATCCGGGCCGCAGGTGGCCGCGCGTGTCTGGGACGAGCTGATCCAGTCACGCGCGATCGTGCTCGATGCGATGGCGGCTCGCAACCGTCAGCCCGTGGCCGCGACGGTCGGGAGCACCGGCCTGCGTGAGGTGCTCGCGAACCTTCCCGACTCCGGCGCCCTGGTGGGCTACGTGAGGTACGACCATCTGTCGGCGTCGTTTGAAAAACCGGAGCCGCGGTACATGGCCCTGGTCCTGACCCCGGGCGTGCAGCCCGCCGTGGTGCCGATCGGCCGGGCCGACAGGATCGATCGTCTTGTCGAAGCCTGGCGCACCGAGGCAGGCACCGATCCGCGTCTCGATCCGGGCCGCCGCGGCGAGACGAGATACCTGGAAGCCGGACGCCTCCTGCGCCGGGCGATCTGGGATCCGATCGCCGCGCGGCTGAAGGATCGGCGTTACGCGTTCATCGTCCCGGACGGGGTCATCAACCTCGTCAGCTTCGCCTCCCTGCCCACGGACATGGACATGGAAAAGGACCGATACCTGATCGAGACGACACCCTGGTTCCATTACCTTTCGGCCGAAAGGGATCTCGTGAGCCAGCGCCGGGGCCAGGCAAGGGGCACCGGCGTGCTGGCGCTTGGCGGCGCCGACTTCGACGCCGCACCGACGATGACTTCGACCGTCCACCGAAGCCTCGCGCCCGCCTGCGCCACCTTCGATTCGCTGCGGTTCGATCCGCTGTCGGGCTCCCGACGCGAGGCGGAAGAGGTCGAGGCGTTCTGGACGCCGAGGACGAAGGTTCTCACCCTGAGCGGCGCTGCCGCCGGAGAGTCCGCCTTCAAGAGGCTGGCGCCCGGCAGGAGGATTCTCCATCTGGCCACGCATGGATTTTCCCTCGAAGATCGGTGCGCCTCCAGCCTCGGCCGGACGTCTCAGGCCGGTCTCGACGAGAAGCTGGGAGAGAATCCTCTTCTGCTGTCCGGCCTGGCCCTGGCTGGGGCGAATCGACGCAAAGAGGCCGGCGACACGGCGGAGGACGGCATGCTCACTGCCGAAGAAATCGGTTCGCTCGATCTCTCGGGTGTGGAATGGGCCGTGCTGTCGGGATGCGAAACGGGGATGGGACATGTGATGCGGGGGGAAGGGGTGCTCGGGATGCGAAGAGCCTTCCAGGTGGCGGGGGCCGGGTCGTTGATCATGAGCCTGTGGCCCGTCGACGACGGGGCGGCCCGGATATGGATGCGTCACCTTTACGGAGCGCGCCTGGCCGGCCGGTCCACCATCGACTCGGCGGCCAGCGCCGACCACGAAATGCTCGAGGAGCTGCGGCGGGACGGCCGCAGCACCCACCCGTACTTCTGGGGAGCGTTCGTCGCCGCCGGCGACTGGCACTGACGACCCGAGGCCGGCGCGTCCCGAAGGTGCGGAGGGACTACTCGCTGCCGATCTGAAGCACCTGCCCTTCGTCGGTGACCTGCCACACGTCGCCCCGGCGCAGCAGGGACCCGAGGTCGGCTTTCGGCTTCGTTGCCTTCGCCTTGTCCACCTGGGCCCAGACGAGGTCCTCGGAGGTGGGTGCCTGGACCGATCGGAACACGCCAATCGGCGTCGGGAAGAGCGGGTAGTCAAGACGGCTCAGCTCGAACGCGAGGTCCGGGTCGGGACGCCGCTCGTCGTGAACGACGAGATCCTTCTCGGTGATCCCGTTGCCCAGCTCGACCACCTCCAGCATTCCGTTGTCCGGGTTGCGCCGGATTCCCTTGGGGTTCGTCTTGCCGAACGCCAGCGGCTGTCCGTGACGCAGCAGGAGGTTGCGGTCGTCGCGCACGGTCGGCTCGACCACGTCCGAGAAGGCGCCATCGTTGAAGATGTTGCAATTCTGGAAGATCTCGATGAACGCCGTGCCGCGGTGCTCCGCCGCCCGCGTCAGCATCTCCTGCAGGTGATTGCGATAGATGTCGACGCTGCGCGCCACGAAGGTCGCCTCGGCCCCCAGCACCAGCGAGACCGTGTTGAACGGGCGCTCGTAGGTGCCGTACGGACTCGAGGCCGTGCGCTTGCCGATCTCCGATGTCGGCGAGGCCTGCCCCTTGGTCAGGCCGTAAATCCGGTTGTTGAACAGCAGGATCTTCAGCTCGACGTTGCGGCGCATCGCATGGATGAGATGGTTGCCGCCGATCGACATGCCATCACCGTCGCCGGTGACGACCCACACCGACAGGTCGCGGCGCATCGTCTTGAGCCCCGTGGCGATCGCGGGAGCGCGCCCGTGAATCGTGTGGAACCCGTAGGTATTGGTGTAGTACGGGAACCGGCTCGAGCAGCCGATGCCGCTCACGACCACGAAGTTCTCTCGCGGGATCCCCAGCTTGGGAAAGACGTTGGTCACCGCGCTGAGGATCGCGTAATCGCCGCAACCCGGGCACCAGCGGACCTCCTGGTCCGACTGGAATTCCTTCGCGGTCATCGGCTTGTGTTCGGGAGTCTCTGTCGTCGCCACGTCGTCAACCCTCCAGCAGCTCGTCGATCTTCTCGGCGATTTCAATCGCCTTGAAGGGGCGTCCCTGAACCTTGCTGTACGTGATGACATCCTTGAGGTACTTCGCCCGAAGCAGCAGCGCGAGCTGGCCCGTGTTCAGCTCCGGCACGAGAACCTTGTCGAACCGCTTCAGGATGTCGCCGAGATCCTTCGGGAACGGATTGATCCATCTCAGGTGCACCCAGCCGACCTTCTTGCCCTCGGCTACCTTGCGGCGGACCGCGCCCTGGATGGCTCCGCGAGTGCTGCCCCATCCAATCACCAGCAATCGACCCGCCGGGTCCCCCTCCACGCGCGTGGGGGGCAGCTCGTCGGCGATCCGCTGCACCTTCTCGGCGCGAAGGTGGATCATGAGTTCGTGGTTGTCGGGGTCGTACGACACGTTGCCCGTCACGTTCTCCTTCTCGATCCCGCCGATCCGGTGCTCGTAACCGGGCGTGCCGGGGACCACCCAGCTGCGCGCGAGCGTTTTCGGGTCGCGAAGGTAGGGAAGGTATTTCTCCGTCCCGGCCGGCTTGAGCCGCACCTCGAACTCGGGGATATCGCTCTCGGCGGGGAGCTTCCACGGCTCGCTGGCGTTGGCCAGGTAGCCGTCGCTCATCAGGATCACGGGAACCATGTATTTCAGCGCGATGCGGCTGGCCTCCACCGCGACATCGAAGCAGTCTCCGGTGGAGCTGGCGGAGATAATCGGCAGCGGCGATTCACCGTGGCGGCCGAACATGCACTGCAGCAGGTCGGCCTGCTCGGGCTTCGTGGGCAGACCCGTGCTCGGACCGCCGCGCTGCACGTTGATGACGACCATCGGCAGCTCCACCATGAGCCCGAGGCCCATCGCCTCGGTCTTCAGCGCGATGCCCGGCCCCGACGTTCCGGTGACGGCCAGCGCGCCGCCGAAGGCGCCGCCCAGGGCCGCGCAAACCGCCGCGATCTCGTCTTCGGCCTGCAGCGTCACGACCCCGTACTCCCGGTATCGGGCCAGCTCGTGGAGGATTGGGCTGGCCGGCGTGATGGGGTAGCCGGCGTAGAAGAGCGGACGGCCCGACTTGATCGACGCGGCCACCAGCCCGAGGCAGATCGCCGAGTTCCCCATGATGTTGCGATAGACGCCGGGGGGAAACGGGGCACGCTCGACGATGTAGGTCGTCTGGAAGATTTCGGTCGCCTCGGCATAGGCGCGGCCTGCCGCCAGCGATCGGAGGTTGGCCGCCTTCACCGCGGGATCCTTGGCGAACTTCGTCTCGATCCAGCGAACCGTCGCGTCATCGGGCCGGGTGTACACATGAAAGAGGATGCCGAGCGTGAAGAAATTCTTGCACCGGTCCATTTCGCGCGTGCCGAGACCCGAGTCCTTGAGCGCCTTGCGGTTCAGGTCGGTGATCGGGATAGCCAGGGTGTGGTACCCCTCCAGCGTCCCGTCCTCGAGCGGGTTTTTCACATAGCCGGCCTTTTGCAGGTTCTTCGCCTGGAAGGCGTCCGAATTCACGATCAGAAGCCCCCCGGGCTTCAGGTCGCTGATGTTGACCTTGAGCGCAGCGGGGTTGAACGCCACCAGCGCATCGGGGGTGTCGCCCGGCGTGTGAATGTCGTAATTGCTGAAGCTGATCTGGAAGCCGCTCACACCCGGCAGCGTGCCCGCCGGGGCGCGAATCTCCGCCGGAAAGTCGGGCAACGTGCTCAGGTCATTGCCGGCGATCGCCGACGACGTCGTGAGCTGGCTGCCGCTGAGCTGGATGCCGTCACCGGAATCGCCTGCGAGCCGGATGACGACGCGATCGATTTTTTCAGCCTTCACCCTGTCCGGCGCCTGAACGATCGGAAGTGCCATGCCTCTCCTCGCGTGGATGTCTTGATGAAGCCCGGTGTCGATGCGCGAGACGTCATTATTACTTATTTTGGCGGGGCTGTCAGGTCCATTCTCGAGAGTCGGCCGCGCGCCCAGGCCGCCTGGGCCGGCATCCTGGCCCGATCATAGAACCCGGCCAGATGCCCGAGCGCATCCCGGTCGGCCGTCAAATCATAGACGAATATCGACCAGCCCACACGGGCCAGGGGCTCCTTTTCCCACAGCCAGCGGTAGGCCTGTTTGTCCCGCAGGAACATCCCCTGAAGGCTCATCACGCTGAGGGCCAGCAGCGTGCGCTCCGACCCGACCAGGTGGTCGGGCGGCGGGTGGATGTGCCCGGCCCCCGGCAGGTACTGGTAGGCGATGCCGTAGGCGCCCGGGTCCTGGTTGCCGTAGTGACCCAGCAGCAGGTCGTCGACCCCCTGCGCCTCCATCAGGCGTCTCAACCGGATGAAGTCCTGACCCCAGTCCACGTTCGAGTCGCTCAACAATCGCCAGCCGTTGGACGGCCCGCCTCCCAGCTCGTTGAAATAGGCCAGATAGGAGGGATGGATGTAAAGCGCGGAGCCGGCCTGCCAGAGCGCCAGCACCACGACCGCGACGAGGGCCGGCGCCTTGCGAGCCGACGGGTGAGCGGATGCGGCGGGCCGCCCTGCCGGCAGCAGCCAGACGATGGCGCCCGACAGCACGAACAGGATCGGATAGAGCGGCAGCACATGACGCAGGCCGACGTCGCGGGCCGAAGCCAGCGACGCGGCGGCGAACAGCGCGAGCGGCACCGACAGCACGAGATGATCCACGCGATCGGCCCCCCGCTTCGCCGCCCTGAAGGCAAACGGGATCAGCGCAAAGACAATCAGCTCGGGCACCGGCGTCTTGAGCGCCATGGCCACCGGGTAGTAGTACCACCAGCCCTTGTCCGAGATGCTGCCGAGCAGGAACGCCTCGCTGCCACCGGTCACGGTGCTGAACACACCCTTGAGCCCTGCAAGATAGACGGGGAGATTCACGAACGCGTAGGTCGCGGCCAGAGTGACCAGGGCGATCGTCACGATGACACCCGAAGCGGCCAGCGCGGCGCTGCGGCGTTTCGCCAGCAGCACCAGCAGAATCGAGGGGATCACGACCACGGCCGAGAACTTGCTGGCGAGCGTCAGCCCGACCGCCACGCCGGTGAGGGCGAGGTTGAGCGTGGTGGCGTTTGTGAGATACCGGTGCAGGAAGTAGAGCGCGAGCAGCAGAAAGAAGGATATCGCCAGGTCGGTGGTGACGAGACGCGAGTGGGCGAGGATGTTCGGGTCCAGCGCGCAGAGCGTCAGGCTGATCAGCCCGGCCCGCCAGCCGAAGAGGCTGCGCGCAAAGACGAACACCAGGAGGCAGAGCAGCGCTCCGAGCGCGACGATCGGCAGCCGCCCGGCGATCAGCAGCGTCATGAACGGGACACCGTTGTGGTACAGGAACCGTTCTCCAAGCGGCAGCTGAAATGCGCTGGCGTGCGCGCCGGCCCAGGACGGGTCCTGCAGCGGCAGGCTCACGTTCATGAAGAGCAGCGGCAGCGCGGCGATCTCCTTTGCCAGCGGCGGGTGCTCGGGATTCACCGCGAAGTCGGCGCGGGTGATGTGCGCGAACCCCGCCGCCAGGTGGATCGCCTCATCCGATGTCTGGCTGTCGTCGCGCAGGCTGGAGGTTGCCAGGGTGACGAACAGGACCAGCACCGCCGCGACGGCGGCGGCGATCCAACGCGGTTCGTCCTGGGGTTCGGCAAGCCGGGCCCGCTGTCTGCTCATGCGGCCGCCATGATAAAGTACGGTGAACTTCCGGACCAAACCCTCTCACGCGGAGAACCACGCATGCCGAACCCGGGGCCGGTTGACGATTTGTCGAGACTGGCCGTCAATACCATCAAGATGCTTTCCGTCGACGGTGTGGAAAAGGCCAATTCGGGGCATCCAGGTCTGCCGATGGGAGCCGCCGACTATGCCTTCGTTCTCTGGAGCCGGTACCTGAGGTTCAATCCAGCCGACCCCTCCTGGCCCAACCGCGACAGGTTCGTCCTGTCGGCCGGTCACGGCTCGATGCTTCTCTACTCTCTGCTGCATCTGGCAGGATACGCCGTCTCGCTGGAAGATCTGAGGAGCTTTCGTCAGTGGGGCAGCCGCACGCCGGGGCACCCGGAGCGCGGGTGCCTTCCGGGTGTCGAGGTGACGACCGGCCCGCTCGGCCAGGGCGTCGGCAACGCGGTGGGCATGGCGCTTGGCGGCAGGATGCTCGCCGCCCGCGTGAACACCGCGGATCTGCCTCTCATCGACCATCGTGTCTACGCCATCTGCAGCGACGGCGACCTGATGGAGGGGATCTCGTCCGAGTCCGCGTCGATCGCCGGGCACCTCGGGCTGGGCAACCTCATCGTCATCTACGACGACAACCACATCAGCATCGACGGACGCACCGAGATCACGTTCACCGAGGATGTCGGTCGACGGTTCGAGGCGTATGGCTGGCACATACAGCGCATCGATGGCCACGATCACGCCGCGGCGGCTTCGGCGATCGAAACGGCGCAGGCCGAGACCTCGCGGCCTTCGATCATCCTCGCGCGCACGCACATCGCCAACGGCGCGCCCACCAAACACGACACGCCGGGGGCGCATGGCGCGCCGCTCGGCCGCGACGAGGTGATCGCCACCAAAAAAGCGCTGGGATGGCCCCTCGAGCCCGACTTCATCGTACCGGAAGAGGTGCGCGGCCTGTTCGCACGGCGGGTCGCTGAGATGAGACCCGATTACGATCGATGGCAGAAGCTGCTGACTTCGTTGCGGGCAAAGGATCCGGCGCGGGCCGGCGTCCTCGATGCCCATCTGCAGCGCACGGTGCCGGCCGACATCGACCTCGCGCTGCTGGCCGCCGCGCCGGCCGAGAAGGGGTCCACGCGAAACCACGGCGGCAAGCTGATGCAGAAGGCGGCCGAGCTGGTTCCGTCGCTGGTGGGCGGCGCGGCCGACCTGGTCGAGTCGACCAAGACCGTCGTGAAATCTTCATCGCTCGTGAGCCGGGAGGATTATGGCGGTCGCAACATCGCGTTCGGCATCCGGGAGCACGCCATGGGCGCGGTGGTCAACGGACTGGCGTACGACGGCACGTTCATCCCGTACGGCTCGACCTTCCTGATCTTCTCGGACTACATGCGGCCGGCGATCCGGCTGGCCGCTTTGTCCGAGCTCCAGGTCATCCATGTCTTCACGCACGACAGCGTGCTGCTGGGCGAAGACGGGCCGACACATCAGCCGATCGAGCATCTCGCGTCGCTTCGCGCGATGCCGAACCTGCATCTCGTGCGTCCCGCCGACGGACCCGAGACGGCGCTGGCCTGGGCCCATGCGCTCAAACGGCGTCATGGTCCGACGCTCCTCGTGCTGACGCGGCAGGACTGCCCGGCGCTCGATCACACCGCATCGCCCGAGCCGTTCACGCCGGAAGTGTTCCAGCGCGGCGGGTATGTGCTGCGCGAAGCCTCGTCGGGAAAGCCCCGCGTCGTCATCGTCGCCACCGGCTCGGAGGTCGGTCCGTCGATGGAGGCCCGCGACCTGCTCGAGAAGGACGGCGTGGCGACGCGCGTGGTCTCGATGCCCTGCGTGGAGTTGTTCGAGGAGCAGCCGCCCGCCTACAAGGACCGCGTCGTGCCGGCGGACGATCCGGCCATCCGCGTCGTCGTCGTGGAAGCCGGCTCCACGCACGGATGGGCCCGCGTGGCGGGACGCTGCGCGCTGACGATCGGGCTCGATCGGTTCGGCGCGTCGGCCCCCGCAAAGGCGATCGCGGAGCAGCTCGGGTTCACGGGGTCGAAGATCGCGGCAACGGTGCAGCGGTCGATGGCCGGCAGGTAGACAACGGGAGGATCAACTGCATGAAGATAGGCATCCTCGGTTCGGGTGACGTGGCGAAGTCTCTTGCCGGCGGGTTTCTCAAACACGGTCACCAGCCGATGCTCGGCACGCGGCAGACCTCCAGGCTCCAGGAC
>DASROJ010000161.1:0-8108 GCA_035646975.1 Patescibacteria group bacterium | reverse complement strand
CACCTCGGATGAGTTCAACGGCGTCACCATCGATAATCTCGGCATTGTTCGGCAACTAAAGCCGCGGAGCTTCACTTCGTTGTCCCAGGCAGAGGAAGAGAACGGGCAAAGCCGCATCTACCTCGGCATCCACTGGTCGTTCGACAAGACAGAAGGCATCGCGCAGGGCCGGAAGGTGGCCGATTTCGTCTTCGACAACGCGTTCGTTCCGGTGGGAGCGCTCCAGATCCGGAACTGAGCCCCCCTCCGGGACCGGCGCAGGATCCGCCGGCCGGAATCGTGTGAACGAGCATGGATCTGCTGGTCAACATCGACGTTGACGATCTCGAGAAGGCCGTCAGCTTCTACGAGTCCGGGTTGGGGTTGACGCCGAGGCGTCGTCTGGGTGGGCAAGCCCGCGAAATGCTCGGTGCCTCGTCTCCGGTCTACCTGCTTCAGAATCGGGCCGGCTCGCCGCCGTTCGAGGCGGCCACGGCGGGACGGCAGTATGGCCGTCACTGGACACCGGTCCATCTCGACTTGAGTGTCGAGGATCTCGAGACGGCGGTTGCGCGCGCGCTGGCGGCGGGCGGCCGTCTCGAGGGTCGAATCGAGCAACGCGGGTGGGGGCGCATGGCCCGAATGGCCGACCCGTTTGGCCACGGGTTCTGCCTTCTTCAGTTCCAGGGAAGAGGGTACGATGAGGTCGCCGATCCGCCGCGCCAGTAACCTCGAACCGAAAACCGGATACAGGAGATCACTCGATGCGAACCCAGGCCGACAAAGGAAACGCCTTTCGCGCGCTTCATGAGCGCAAGGGGGCGTTCATCATCCCGAACCCGTGGGACGCCGGCACGGCCAGACTGCTCGCCCGCCTCGGTTTCGAGGCGCTGGCGACCACCAGCGCCGGATACGCCTTTTCCGTCGGACAGCGTGACAACACGATCAATCGGGACAGGATGCTGGCCCACGTGCGCGACATCGTGTCGGCCACGGACCTGCCGGTCAGCGCCGATCTCGAGAACGGCTTCGGGGAGGATCCCGAAACGGCTGCCGAGACCATCCGGCTCGGCGGTGCGGCGGGGCTTGCCGGAGGTTCGATCGAAGACTCCACCGGTCGTCCGGGCGATCCGATCTACGAGCACCAGCTGGCGGTGGAGCGGGTCCGCGCGGCGGCGGAGGCGGCCAGGTCGCTTCCGTTTCGTTTCACCCTGACGGGACGCGCGGAGAATTACCTCGTCGGCCGGCCCGATCTCAACGACACGATCAAACGCCTGCAGGCCTACCAGGAGGCGGGCGCCGATGTCCTGTATGCACCGGGCCTTTCGAACAAGGAGGACATCGCGGCCCTGGTGCGTTCGGTGGACCGCCCGGTGAACGTCGTGATGGGGATGCAGGGCGTTCATCTGAGTCTCGCGGCGCTTTCGGAAATCGGGGTGAAGCGCGTCAGCGTCGGCAGCGCGCTCTGCCGCGCCGCCTTCGGCGCATTTCTGCGGGCCGCCACCGAAATGCGCGAAAGCGGAACGTTCACATTCGCGGACGAGGCGGTGAGCTTTCGGGACCTCAGCGGCATGTTCGATGCGTGAGCCATCCGTGGCCCCTCGAATCCGCCCCTGAATCGAATCGCCGGCAAAGCGTACTAATATGATGCCGTTTGCCGGGGCATGGAGCGGGTCGCCTTCCCGTTGCTCGCCCGCAGCGGGCGTTTTCACGAATCGGGGCAATCGGGCAGCGCCAGGCAGGGCATTACCTCATGGATGGCTGCCTTTCCGCTGAATACCCTTCCTTCCGAGCCAGAACTCCTCTGGCTCAGGATCTCGAGCGGGAATTGCTTCCGCTGCTCCCGTAAACCCTGGTGCGGGCGCTCTACTGGATCCCATCCGGCACCCCATCGAACTGAACCAGGGAAGAAAGGATACACACCCATCCATGCGTACCCCATTCATCGCGATTCCCCTCGCACTGCTGCTGGCCCTGCCGGCAGCCGCCGCCACAACCGCTCTGAGCAAGGGAGACAGCAGAACGCTGAAGGACTCAATCGTGGTCCTCAACGCCATGACGAGCGCTCCGGACAAGGGCATCCCGCAGGAGCTGCTCGCCAAGGCCGACTGCATTCTGATCTTCCCGTCCGTCACCAAGGCGGCGTTCATCGTGGGAGGAAAGGGTGGACACGGAGTGGCTTCCTGCCGCCAGACTGACGGAAGAATGGGCTCTGTGGCCTTCTACACGGTCGGCGGGGCGAGCGTCGGATTCCAGATTGGCGCGCAGTCCGCTGACGTCGTGATGCTCATCATGAACGAGGGAGGCGTCAACCACCTGCTGTCGGACAAGTTCACGGTGGGCGGTGAAGCCACCGCCACGGCCGGCCCGGTTGGACGCACGGTCCAGGCGGCCACTGACGCGCAGCTTCATGCGCAGATCCTTTCCTGGTCGCGGTCGAGAGGTCTGTTCGCCGGCGCGGCTCTGGACGGATCGGTGGTCAAGCCGGACAAGGAGGCCAACGAGGCCCTCTACGGCCACGCCATCACCGGCAAGGAAATCCTCGTGGACTCCAGGCTCGCCGTTCCGGTGCCGGCCCGGAGCGTCGTGGAGTCGATCCGCCACCACATGGCCGTCGCCGTCGCGAAGGAAAATTCGGGCAGCAAGTAACCAGGACTCGTCCGGCGCTTCCGGGGATGCTCCCCGGCAGCGCCGGTCGCGTCGCCCGGCGGCTCCGTTCGTGCGTAGAGAGAATGCCTTCGAGACCCTACCCGTGGGACGTTTGCAGTAATCACCCAATAGTGGCTGCTCGATGCTGCGCCTACAGTAACACTGTCGAGCAGGAACCGGGATTGACACCTGCATGGATGGGGATGGCTGACAAGAAGGGGAGGACGGCTCAATGAAGAACGGAAAGCGAACGTTCGGCATGGCATTCGGTTTGACGCTTGCGTTGCTGCTCACCACCGCGGCATGGGCGAGGCAGACTGTCACGAGTCCGGTCACGGGTCGCGTGACGTCGGTGGACTCGATGGCCAACACTTTCACGGTGGAGACGTCGTCGGGGACGTACACATTCAAGACCACGGATCAGACGATGTTCATGCAGCGGGACGCGACCACCCAGTTCGCCGAGCTGCAGGTGGGCGATCAGGTTCGTGTGATTTTCTCCGGCGAAGGCCTGAACCTGACGGCCACCCATGTCGACACCACCTATCCGGGCACCAGTCCGAAAGGGGCGGGTTCGACCTACAGCAGCACCGCCACCGGCGCCGCCATGCCGGGGGCGACGGTTGTCAGCGGCCGCGTGACATCGGTGGATGTCCCGGGTCAGAGCATCACGATCGACACCACCACGGGATCCCAGACCTTTTCGCTGGGCAGTAATGTCCGAATCAAGGCGCGTTCCGGCTCGAGCGATTTCACCGACATCAGGGTGGGCGATCGGGTCCGCATCGAGCCGATGTCCGATGGATCGACGACGGCCAACGTGGTCGAGTTCGTCGCCGGCGGGCCGGCTGCCCAGCAGCAGGCATCCATGCGACGCGGCGAACTGCCCCACACCGGCAGCTCGTTTCCGCTGATCGGGCTGATGGGAGCGTTGATGGTCGGCGCGGCGTTGCTGCTGCGAGCGCAAAGAAGCTCCAACCTCTGACCTGAAGGGGCGGCCGGATGGACATGCCCAGGACTGTGGCCCGGCCCCTCCGGGGGAGCCTGCTTCGCAGATCATCGCGGATCTTCGAGGTGGGGCTGCTGTCTCTCGGATTCTCTGCCGCGGCGGTGTACGGCGCTTCGGTCGCCCTTTCGAGCCTCTATCAAACCTACGCAAGCCGTCAATTCGACCTGGCAATCCACCAGAAGAATCCCGCGGCGGCAGCGCTGTCGGGATTCTTCCCGATCCCCGCCATCGGCTCCAGCACTCTGGCCGATGGCCCGGGCGAGGCGGCGGGCAACGCGCGCGAGTGGTCGTTCAGCAGGCTTCGCGCCTATAGCCGGCTGCTCGGGTCGCCCGCCCCCGCGGCACTGGCGCGGTTGCAGATCCCGTCGGTCGGGCTTTCGGTGATGGTCCTCGAAGGAACCGACCCGGTGACCCTGAACCGGGGCGTCGGGCACATCGAGGGGACGGCTCTTCCCGGCGAGCCGGGCAACACGGGACTTGCGGGGCACCGCGACAGCTTTTTCCGGTGCCTCGACAGGCTGTCGGCGCGCGATGTGATCCTCCTGACGACGGCTGAAGGCCGCACGGTGCGCTACGCCGTGGATCACATCGAGATCGTGCAGCCCGAACATCTGGACGTGCTTCAGGCAACTTCGAGCCAGACATTGACGCTCGTCACCTGCTATCCCTTCCACTTCATCGGGCCCGCTCCGCTTCGCTACATCGTGAAGGCCACCCGCCTGGACTCCTGAACCCGGTTCGGCTTGACTCCCGCGGGTACCCGGCGTACCGTCAGGGCATCGCACATCAGCAATTCCTGCGGCCCAGGGTGCCTGGGGTTCTCCTGGGTGCATCCAGTGGCCGAGTATCCAGGGAGTTCTGCGCAACATGCGGTGGCGGGGCCTCGCGGGCATTTTCGTGCTGGCAGGGTGCTGCCTGGCCGCCTCCTCTGCAAGCAGCGGGCGCGCGGAACGATGGTTCGTCGGCGGAAACTACGCCTTTCGCTCCACCACCGACGAGATACGCAGCAACGCGGCGATCTCGATCGGCCCTCTTGGCGACGACGGCATCCCCAACACGGGAGACCCTGGTGAAGTGCAGGGCTGTGAGTCTCCCGGCACGTTCTGCGACCCGCGCCCCGATTACCTCCTGAACAGCCCCACGGTCATCGGAGAGGGGTTCCAGTTCGACGTCCACGCCGGGTTCCTGCCGGTGAAGTGGCTTTCGGTGCAGCTCGACGCCGGCTACTTCAAGTCCGACGTCGGCCCGGTCGACGCCTACCTCGCGGATCATTTCCCGGTTTCGATCAACCCCGCGGATCCGTCGGTCCCGTTCGTCTTCCACGATCGGGAGGTCACGTTTCCGTTGCACGCCGGGCAGATCACCGAGATACCGGTGTCGCTTTCGTTCGTGGCCCGGTTCCGGAGCACCAGTCCGGTCAAACCGTATCTCGGAGCGGGAATCGGCAGGATCTTCACCGACATGGGCGGCGATTCCGATCTCCCGGCGTTCAACGAGCGGGTCTCGAAGATGCGGATCCGCTCGATCGCCGACCAGTTCGGCAAGGACATCACGCCGCACAATTTCTACAACCCGCTGCACGACGCGATCGTACCGGTGCCGCACGCGGTGACGGTGGAGCTGTCCGACACCAGCGAGTGGCATCTCACGGGTGGAGTGGAATGGATGCTCGGCGACAGCTTCGGCGTGGTGTTCGACGCGCGCTATACCTTTGCGCCGGGCGGTCTCCGGTTCAATGTCTCGGGCCACGATCAGATCGACCTGTTGATCTGGTCGGAGAAAATCTACCGTCCCGATGGCACGCTCGCCATCTTCAATCCTGACGGCGTTGCACCGAACACGCTCTGCTTCGACAGCGATTTCAAGGGGATTGGGTGCGATTTCGCCCACAAGGCGCCCGGCGACGCGCGGGTCAATCCCGAAGGAATCGATCCCCTCACCAACACGGTGCGATTCCATTGCCCGGCCAGAGGCGACTTCGACAAGAACGGAAGCATCGATGTCTGCTACGGGCACAACGTCTTTCCGAGCGACAAGGGGTTCACCGAGCCACGCGGTGACGTGATCATCCAGGGCGGGGAGATCAACCTGACCGCCTTCACCATAAGCGTCGGCCTCAGGTATCACTTCTGAGGTAGACTGACGCCATCGGCCGGCCGCAGCAGCGTGGACTGGTTTCACTGGACGTTGGTGGGAGGAGACAGATGCGTCGTGGTCAGGGGCTCGTGCGTGTTCTCGGGTTGGCGGTGGCGGCGGTCCTGATGTCCGGCTCCGGCTCCGGCTTCGCGGCGGAGCAGGCGCTCTGGCTGCGGCAGGCGGCGATCTCCCCGGATGGCAGGACGGTGGCGTTCAGTTATCGCGGCGACCTGTGGAGCGTCCCGGCGTCCGGCGGCACCGCGTCGCCGCTCACGGTGCACTCCGCGTATGACACCTCACCGGTCTGGTCCCCCGACGGGTCGCGCCTCGCGTTCGCCTCGGATCGGTACGGCAACTTCGATGTCTTCGTCATGTCGGCGGCCGGTGGGGATGCGACCCGGCTCACCGTCCACTCGGTGGAGGAGATCCCGACCAGCTTTACGCCGGACGGCAAGGCGGTCCTGTTCAGCGCCGGGCGTCTCGACAGCGTCACGAATGTCCAGTTTCCCACCCCCGCGCAGCCCGAGCTCTACAAGGTGGCCCTGACCGGCGGAATGCCCGACCAGGTCCTCAGCACCCCGGCGACGTACGCGGTATTCGACCGCGCCGGCAAGAGGCTCGCCTACGCGGACTGGAAAGGGTACGAGATGGAGTGGCGCAAACACGACAACTCGTCGTTCGCCCGCGACGTCTGGATCTGGGATGTGGCCGCCAACACGCACACGCGGCTGACCGATTTCGGATACGACGATCGCCAGCCGGTCTGGGGGCCCGACCAGAAGTCGCTTTTCTACCTCTCCGAGCGCAGCGGCAGCTTCAACGTCTGGCGCCTCGATCTCTCCGACCCGCGCCATCCGGTTCAGGTGACCGACCACAAGACCCATCCGGTGCGGTTCCTGAGCGCCTCGGCCGCGGGAGATCTCTGCTACACATGGGACGGCGCGATCTGGGTGCGCCCGGCCGGAGCGGGCGCCAGCCGAAGGCTCGACGTGTCGGTGGCCACCGATCGACGGCAGAATCAGGTCGAGCGCATCGACGCCACCGGTGAGATCAGCGAGTTCGCCGTTTCACCGGATGGCAAGGAGATCGCCTTCGTGGCGCGTGGCGAGGTGTTCGCCGCCTCGGCGGAGTACGGCACCACGAAGCGGATCACCACCACTCCCGAACAGGAACGCTCGGTGAGCTTCTCTCCCGACGGCAAGAGCCTGCTTTACGCCTCCGAGCGCGGTGGATCCTGGAACCTCTATCGCACCGACAGGACCGACGAGAAGGAGCCGGCGTTCTTCAACGCGAGCGCCCTCAAGGAGAGCGTCGTGCTGGCCACCCCCGCCGAGGAGTTCCAGCCGAGCTTCTCGCCCGACGGCAAGCAGGTGGCTTACCTCGAGGAGCGCACCACGCTCAAGGTGCTCGACCTCGCCACCGGCAACACGCGCACGATCCTGCCAGGCAACCTGAACTACTCGTATGCCGACGGCGACCAGTCCTACGAGTGGTCGCCCGACGGGCAATGGTTCGCGGTCAAGTTCCTCAGTCCGACGCGATGGTCCTCCGAGGTGGGGCTCATCCCTTCGTCGGGCAAGGGGGAACTGTTCAACCTGACGAAGAGCGGCTACGAGGATGACCTGCCGCACTGGGCCGGCAAAGGAGAGATCCTGCTCTGGTCGACCGATCGCCACGGCGCCAGAAGCCATGCGGGCGGGTCGCGGGAGTCGGACATGTTCGCGGCCTTCCTGACACCGAAGGCCTGGGATCGCTACAAGCTCGACGCGGCGGCGTACGACCAGCTTCTCGCCAGGGAGAAGGAAGCCGAGAAAGACAAGGACAAGGACAAGGACAAGGGAAAGGACAAGGACAAGGAAAAGGACGCCGCGGCCAGGGCGAAAGAGCTTCCCGAGCCGGTTGCGATGCAGCTCGAGGGGATAGAGGACCGGATCGTCCGGCTCTCGATGCACTCGGCCGATCTGGCCGCGGCCGATCTGACCCCGGATCGCGAAAAGCTCGTCTACCTGGCGAAGTTCGAGAAGGGGTATGACCTGTGGACCTACGTTCCGCGCAAGAAGGAGATCAAGCTCGTCGCCAAGCTCGACGCGGAGCGGCAGGCCGATCTGCGGCTCGACAAGGAGGGGAAGAAGGCGTTCATCCTGGCCGATGACAAGCTTACCATCGTCGATCTCGAGTCGGGCAAGAACACTCCGGTGAAGGCCTCAGCGAAGCTCGACCTGGATGCCGCGGCGGAGCGCGCCTACCTCTTCGAGCACGCCTGGAGGCAGACGCTCAAGAAGTTCTATGTCTCGACCATGCACGGTGTGGACTGGGCCGGCATGAAGACCGCCTA
>DASROJ010000160.1:0-34221 GCA_035646975.1 Patescibacteria group bacterium | reverse complement strand
GACCCCAACGCGCTGGGATCCGAAGGGCCGGATTTCGCGGCCAACGGCGGCGGGTTCTACCGTATCGATGGTCTACCGCCCGGCAACTACTACGTCTATGTCGAGTATTTCGACAACACCGACTTCTTCACCGGCCGCCTGGTGAACCGATACAACACGACGGTCGGAAACTCTGCTGTGACGAACGGAAACTCCGGGTCGGCCGGGCAGGTTCCGGGTTGGCTCGGCTTCATTCCTGCCCTGACCGAGTTCTACAACACGGGGGATTCGGGTAACGGCGGCAACGGCGTGAGCGCGGGCACGGCGGCCGACAACTCCGACACCGCCAGTCTCGTTCCGGTCATCGCCGGGTCGGTGACACCGGGCATCGACATCGCCATCAACATCGAGCCGGTCAACGGGCAGAGCGCCGTCAACCGCCAGAATCCGACCACGCGCACGATCATCTCCAACGACCTGTTCCAAGGTACCGATGTGCTGACCGGATTCCTCCTCAATGGCGGCAATGACGATTTCTACGCCATTCGTTATCCGGCCGCTTCCCTGCCAACACCTCCCTACAACATCGCGGAGGGGCAGTGGGGGCGTGTCGGGCGGAACGACCTCGGCTACGGGGTCCGGCTGACCTTCGGCGACCCGAACGATGCGACCAAGCCGGCGCTCAACAATCCGATCGTCTCTTCGGCCGGGCGCGTGCTGTCGGGTGGCCCGGCGGGAAAGACCGACGCGGGCGACTTCGTCGATGTTCGCGACCAGTGGAACGTCACGATCAATCAATCCCGGGATGTCTGGATCGTGATGAACCAGCCGCCACCCCCGGCCGGCATCACGCTGCTGACCCAGGGGTACTTCATCCTGGTGGCCCGGACCGCCGGTGGCACGGCCCGCGTCAACCGCACGCTCATCACGCAGAACGGCGGTGCAACCTGGGGCCCGCTCACCGCGGATCCGTTCTACGACCTGATCGTCGAGACAACGCCCCCGGTAAGGATCACCAGCGCGAGTCCGGCCACCGGCGAGGAAGGCTCGACCCTCGACGTGACGGTCAACGGCGTGGGGTTCCTGGCCGGCGCGGTCTGCGACTTCGGTCCCAACATCACGGTCAACACGTCGACGTTCCTGAGCCCCACGCAGGTCCGGTGCAACATCACGATCGCCAACACCGGCGCCTCGGTCAACCGGGAGGTCAACGTCAAGGTGACCAACCCGGAAGTCGTCTTTCCCAACGTCTCGAGGGTCTTCACCGTGACACCGTTCGTCGATTCTGACGGCGACGGCGTCGGCAACTCCAGCGACTGCGCTCCGCTCGACTCGACGCTGAAACACCCGACCACCGAGGTGCTCAACGACACGGTGACGCTGGTGGGCGCCTCGACGGTTTATTCATGGGACAGCCAGGACGCGCTCAACGGCTCGGCAACCGTCTATGACGTCGTGACCGGATTGATTTCGGATCTGTTCGCCACGCGGAATTTCTCGGCGGCAACCTGCGCGACGAACGACCTGCCCGACTCGCCCTTCACCGACCCGAACCCGGACCCGGCGCCGGGCAACATCCGGTACTGGCTGGTGCGGGCGCGCAATGGCTGCACGGTCGGCCTGGGAACCTACGGCGACAGCTCCCTGGGCTCCGACCCGAGAGACGCGCTCGACGCCGGGGCTCCCTGTCCATAGCCTGGCGGACACTGCATAGACTCTGAAAGCCTCCCCATCCGCCTGCGGGTGGGGAGGCTTTCGTGTTCCTGCCTGCCCCTGCTGCTACTCAATGACCAGCAGCAGCTCGCCATTCTCCACGGTGCTTCCGGCGGCCACCTTGACCTCCCTGACGACGCCGTCCCGCGGTGCGGCGATCTCGTTTTCCATTTTCATGGCTTCCACCACGACGAGCCCCTGTCTGGCGGCCACGGTTTCGCCCGCCTTCACCATCACGCGCAGGACCCGGCCCGGCATCACCGCGCGCACCGAAAGCTTCCCGCCATCGGCGTTCGTCCCCGCGCCCGCGGCCCCCTTGAGATCGAATCGCGCCGGTTGCCCGGTCGTCACGTCGAAGACGCGGGAGCCGAGCCTGACCCGGCACCGGCCCTGTTTTATCCCGACGATTGCCTCGTAAGACGCGCCATCCTCGCAAAGCAGCGAGTAGACCAGCGACTGTGGCTCGGTGACGCTGAGCGTGTAGCTGCGTCCGTCCACCGCGGCGGTGACGAGCCCACCGGGGCCGCGGGTCAGCTCCACCTCATGGACCTGATCGCCCAGACGCGCCGTCCATCTCATCGCGACATCCTCATCGGCCCGGTTTCTCCACGGCGCGACGCCGACCGGCTGTCTTCCAGGAGCTTTCCGGCTGCAGCGCGTGGCGCCCGCCGCCGTTTGAAGCGCCGCTCGATGCGCCGCTCGTTCTGCCGCCGCCTCCCCGCAAAGCCAGCGCCGCCGTGATCACCGCGAGGTCTTCGAGGCGCTGCAGCTCGTCAGGTGGCAGCGCCGGATCGCCGTCCATCTCCTGGATGAAACCGGTGTGCAGCTCGCCGCGGCCGAACCGTTTGTCGCGCAGCGCCCGTTGGTGAAACGCCACGGTGGTGGGCACCCCTTCCACGACATATTCATCCAGCGCGCGCAGCATCCTGGCGATCGCCTCGTCCCGTGTCTCGCCCCAGGCGATCAGTTTGGAGATCAGCGGGTCGTAATAGATGGGCAGGAGATACCCTTCGTACACGCCGCTGTCATCCCGGATGCCGGGCCCTCCAGGCACCCGCAGCTTGTCGATGCGCCCGGGTGCCGGCAGGAACCCCCGGTCGGCGTCCTCGGCATAGATCCGGCATTCGATGGCGGACCCGCGCATTACGATGCCGTCCTGCGTCAGGCCCATCTCCTCACCCGCCGCGATGCGCATCTGCGCCTTGACCAGGTCGATGCCGGTCACCAGCTCGGTGACCGGGTGCTCGACCTGCAGCCGGGTGTTCATCTCCATGAAGTAGAAGTTTCCCGCGGGGTCGACGAGGAACTCGATCGTGCCGGCGCCCCGGTACCCCACCGCGTCGGCCGCCCTGACCGCCGTGGCGCCGATCTTCCGGCGGCGTGCCTCGTCCACCATCGGCGACGGGCTCTCCTCGATGAGCTTCTGGTGGCGACGCTGGATGGAGCACTCGCGCTCGCCGAGGTGGATGGCCGCGCCATGAGTGTCGGACAGGACCTGCACTTCGATGTGCCGTCCCCGCTCGATGAACTTCTCCATGTACACCGAGGCGTCGCCGAACGAAGTCCGTGCCTCGGAGGTCGCCTGTGCGAAAGCCGAATCGGCCTCTGCTTCCGAGCGCACCACGCGCATCCCGCGCCCGCCGCCGCCGGCCACCGCCTTGAGCAGCACCGGATAACCGATATCGCGCGCCCGTTCCGCCAGCTCACCGGCATCCGCCAGCGCCCCTTCCGACCCGGGCACCAGCGGCACGCGGGCCTTCTTCATCAGGCGGCGCGCCTGCACCTTGTCCCCCATCGCGGCGATGGCATCGGCGGGTGGCCCGATGAAGACGATCCCCTCCTTGCCGCAGCGCGCCGCGAACTCGGCGTTCTCCGACAGGAAACCGTAGCCGGGATGTATCGCCTCGGCGCCCGACTTGCGCGCCGCCGCGATGATGGCGTCGATCGACAGGTAGGAGCGTGACGGCTCTGGCGGTCCGATCAGGTGGGCCTCGTGCGCGTAGCGCACGTGCAGCGCGTCGCGGTCCGCCTCGGAGTAGACAGCCACCGATCGGATGCCCATGTCGCGGCAGGCGCGGATGACCCGGACGGCGATCTCGCCCCGGTTGGCGATCAGCACTTTGTGGAACATGTCCGGATGATAACCGATACCGGGGTGGCGGGGTGGGTCGGCTCAGGCGGTGAACTTGTACCCGGCCCGGTGAACGGTCACGATGAAGCGCGGGTCGGTGGGCCGGTCTTCGATCTTCTTGCGCAGCTTGGCCACGTGCATGTCCACCGTTCGCGTGAACGGGATGTTGTCATACCCCCACACGACGTCGAGCAGCTGCTCGCGCGCCACGACCTCGCCGCGGTGCTCGATCAGAAAGTGAAGCAGCTTGTACTCGCGGTGCGAGAGGTCCAGCGACCTGCCCTTCTTGCGGGCTTCGAACTTCCGGAAGTTCACGGAGACATCGCCGAAATCGTAGCTTTCGATCTGGGTCGAATGGCCGTTGGACCGGCGCATCACCGCCTCGGCTCGGGCCATCAGCTCGAGAAAGCTGAACGGCTTGGTGACATAGTCGTCGGCGCCCAGCTTCAGTCCGAGCACCTTGTCGATCTCCTGGCCCCGGGCTGTCAGCATGATGATCGGCACTGCGCGGCCGTCCGAGCGGATCTGCCGGCAGATGTCCAGCCCGCTCATCTTCGGCAGCATCAGGTCGAGGATCATCAGGTCGGGCGACTCGGTCGCGGCCATCCTCAGACCGATCTCCCCGTCGCGCGCCACCGTCACGGCGAAGCCTTCGTACTCGAACCCGTCGCGCAGGGCGACCGCCATCGACTCGTCGTCTTCGACGATGAGGACCTTAGGCATGGGAGTCCTCCGCGGAAAACGGCGCCCGCGCCTCGCCCGAGGGTCGTTCGACCGTCTCGGTGGCGCCCGTGCCCCCATCCACAATCGGCAGGCGGATGGAAAAGACACTTCCCCTGCCCGGCTCGCTTTCCACCGTGACCGTGCCGCGATGCGCCTCCACGATATGGCTGACGATCGACAGGCCCAGACCGCTCCCCTTCACATCGTGCACCAGACCGGTGCTGACCCGGTGGAATCGCTCGAAGATCTTGGTCTGCTCTTCTTTCGTGATGCCGATGCCCGAATCCTTCACCGAGATGACGATCCAGCCGTCCTGCCTGTCCAGGCCAATCCGGATCTCCCCGGGCCGGCTGGAGTACTTCACCGCATTGTCCAGCAGGTTGCTGAGCGCCTGCCCGATGGCGTCCGCGTCGATCATGGCGGGGGGCAGGCGGCCCGGCCCGCGCTCCAGCGTGATGACAAAGCCGCTGTCGCGCAGTCTCACTTCGAATGTCTTGAGAATCTCCTCCACGACGTCATTGACGTCGGCGGCCTGGAACTGGTAGGTCTTGCGCCCCGATTCGATCTTGGAGAAGTCGAGGATGTTGTTGATGAGACGGGTCAGCCGCCGGCTTTCGGTTTCGATGTACTCGCCATACTCCCTGACCTTTTCCGGTGTGGCGGCCCGACCCAGCCTGAGAAACTCTCCGAACACGCGTATCGAGGCCAGCGGGGTTCGCAGCTCATGCGAGACGTTGGAGACGAAGTCGCCTTTCATCTGCGAGAGCCTCATCTCACGCGAGGCGGCCCGCAGCGCGAGCGCCATGCCCCCCAGCAGCACCACGCCGAGAATCAATGACAGTCCCATGTTCAGCGCGAAGTTGGCCTGCGCCCACTCCTGCGGATTGACATGATGTGTCCTGAGCGCCAGGTGCCAGTCGGTGAAGATGAAGGTGAACGCCTTTTTCGCTTCTTCGTGACCCGCCCTGCAGTCCCCCGTCTCGAACTTGACGTCGTCCTTCGCGTCGCGCACCGAGACGGCAAGGTTCTTCGAGTCGCCTTCGGAAAAAAAGGCGGAAAGAGACTTCTTGATGGCCTTCGGCAGCACCGCCTCGCAGAAATACTTCGGGTCGACCACCATGCCGGCGATTCCCACGAGCCGCGACTGTTCGTCGGTGATCGGGTTGAGGATGACGCGGTTGTCCGGGTCGCGCTCATCGGTGGTCACGGCGACATGAGCCAGCGATTCTTCCTTCTTGCTCATGACGACCCACGGAGCCGAAGCGACATAGATGGCGCGCATCGCGGCGGCGTCGGTGGGTATCACCATCGAGGAGAGCGCGGGATCGAAAAAGAGAAGCTTCCCCTTGTCCTCGCCGTAGAGACTGAGCAGAAAGAGATACTTGGCTCCCTGCACTCCCTTCGTCTCGAAGTGCGGCGCGGCCCGGTCCATGCAGCCCTGGGTGAAGGCGGCAGAAGGGACGTTGAGCGCGCGCTCCGCCGCCCCTTGATAGTAATACCCGACCTCGGAGGCGACCGCTTCGAGATAGTTGTTCAGCGTCGCCTGGTGGGCGAGCACCGAGGTCTTCTCCAGGCTGATGAGCCAGCCATACTGCAGGCCGAGCAGGACGACGAGCGGAATCAGCGCGGCGAGAAAGCCGAGCCAGATGACATGACGTCTGAGGTACCGGGTGACTCGTGGCATTTGCCCGGGAATATACGCCGCGTTGGCGCGTCTTTACTTCTTCTTTACATCTTCGACATGATTTTACCTGCATTTTAGGTCATTTACGCAGGCAACCCGTAACATCCCTCCTGAAAAGTGAACCCGGCACCATTGCAACAAGGGAAACAGGAGGCACGTCATGAAACGTGGTATCTGGTTGGTCCTGCCGGCCCTGATCGCGCTCGTCGTCTCGTCTGTGCTTGCCGGTGGCGCCGGTGGGCATGACGGCAACTGCACCAAATGCACCAAGTCGGTGGCCGAGTGCCTGACCTCGATGACCAACGAGATCAAGGCTCGTGGCTTCAGCGGAATCGAAAGTGAAAAGGACGAGACGACCGGACAGATCAGGATTACCCGCCTGGTGCCGGGCACCCCCGCCGAGACAGCCGGGCTGCGGGTCGGCGACGTGCTGGTGGCTCTCAACGGCGTCAAGCTCGCAGACGAGCGCAACGACGCGGACCTCATCGCCGTCAAGAAGTCGATGAAGGTCGGCTCGATTCTCACCTACACCATCAGCCGCGATGGACAGGAGCGAAAGGTGACGCTCAAGACGGCGCCGGTGCCCGAAGAGGTCCTGGCGCAGTGGGTCGGGCATCACATGCTCGAGCATGTCAACACGGAGGTCGCGAAGAACTAGCGCACCGTCCGCTCTCGGCCGGTCTGGCGAACCTGGTGAGGCGCGGCCGGGCGCCGAACCCTCCAGCCGGTCATACCGCCGCTGGTTCCCTCATGGCTTTGTGCCGGCGGGGGACCGGCGGCGGACTCGCGCGCGGATTCCTGTCAGGCCGGTTAGAGCGGAATGTTGCCGTGCTTCCGCGGCGGGTTGCGGTCCACCTTGGTCGACAGCATCGAGAGGGTCGAGATCAACTTGGGCCGCGTGAGCCTCGGCTCGATCACCTCGTCGATGTAGCCGCGCTGCGCGGCGACGTACGGGTTGGCAAAAGCGTTGCGGAACTCTTCCACCTTCAGTCGCCGGAAGCCGGCCGGATCCTTCGCCGCGGCGATCTCCTTCTTGTAGAGAATCTCCACGGCCCCTTCGGGCCCCATCACCGCGATCTCGGCGGAGGGGTAGGCATAGTTGATGTCGGTCCGGATCTGCTTGCTCGCCATCACGCAGTAGGCGCCGCCATACGACTTGCGCGTGACGATGGTGACCTTGGGAACGGTGGCTTCGGCAAATGCATACAGCAGCTTGGCGCCATGCTTGATGATGCCTCCCAGCTCCTGCTTGGTGCCGGGCAGGAAGCCGGGAACGTCCTCGAACACGACCAGCGGGATGTTGAACGCATCGCAGAACCTGACGAAACGCGCCCCCTTGAGCGATGCGTCGATGTCGAGCGTGCCGGCCAGCACCGCCGGCTGGTTTGCCACCAGCCCCACCGGCCTGCCGTCGAGCCGGGCGAATCCGACCACGAGATTGCGCGCGTACTCCTCGTGCACCTCGAGAAATCGCCCGTCATCCACGACCATGCGGATCAGCTCTGTCATGTCGTACGGCTGGTTGGGGCTTTCGGGCACTAGATTGTTGAGCCGGTCATCGGCGCGCGAGGGATCGTCGGTCGGTGTGCGCGCCGGCGGATCGTCCATGTTGTTCGAGGGAAGGTATGACATCAGCTCGCGGATGAGGCCGAGACACGCCTTGTCGTCGGCCACCGCGAAATGCGCCACACCCGACACCGCCGCGTGCGTGTGGGCGCCTCCCAGCTGCTCCTTGGTGACCTCCTCGTGCGTCACGGTCTTGATGACGTCGGGCCCGGTGATGAACATGTACGACGTGCCGTCCACCATGATGTTGAAGTCGGTGATCGCGGGAGAGTAGACGGCGCCGCCCGCGCACGGCCCCATGATGGCGGAGATCTGCGGCACCACGCCCGAGGCCATCGTGTTGCGCAGGAAGATGTCGGCATAGCCGGCCAGGCTGACCACCCCTTCCTGGATGCGCGCGCCGCCCGAATCGTTCAGGCCGATGATCGGCGCGCCGACTTTCATGGCGAGGTCCATGATCTTGCAGATCTTCGCCGCGTAGGTCTCGGACAACGATCCGCCGAACACGGTGAAATCCTGGGCGAAGACGAAGACGGTGCGCCCGTCGATCCGCCCGTGGCCGGTCACCACCCCGTCGCCGGGGATCCGCTGCTTTTCCATGCCGAACATGTCGCAGCGGTGCTCGACGAACCGGTCGAACTCCTGGAACGAATCGGGGTCGACGAGAAACTCGATCCGCTCGCGGGCCGTGAGCTTGCCCGCGTCGTGCTGGCGCGCCACCCTCTCCGGGCCGCCGCCGGCTTCGGCCGCCTGGTTGCGGCGCTGCAGCTCGCCGAGCCCGTCGCGTCTCGCGTCAGCCATCAAGCCTTCAGTTTCTTCCAGTCGGCGAGGAATTTCTCGTTGCCGATGTCGGTGAGCGGGTGGCGGAACAGCGCCTCGAACACCTTCAGCGGCATCGTGGCCACGTCGGAGCCCACCATCGCGGCTTCGACCACGTGCACCGGATGGCGGACGCTGGCGGTCAGGATCTGGGTCTTGAAGTCGTAGTTGTCGTAGATGACCCGTATCTCGCGGATGAGATCCATGCCGACCTGCGAAATGTCATCGAGCCGGCCGATGAACGGGCTGATGTAGGTCGCCCCCGCCTTGGCGGCGATGAGCGCCTGCGAGGCGGAAAAGCAAAGCGTCACGTTGACCTTGACCCCCTTGGGGGAGAGCTGACTCAGCGCCGTGATCCCTTCTTTGAGCAGCGGCAGCTTCACGACGATGTTCTTGTGAATCTCCCGCAGCTCCATCGCCTGCTTGATCATTCCCGCGGTGTCGGTGGCCGTCACTTCGGCGCTGACGGGGCCGTCGACGATCGAGCAGATCTCGAGCAGCAGGTCCTTGAATTTCTTTCCTTCCTTGGCGACCAGGCTCGGGTTGGTCGTGACGCCATCCAGAATGCCCGTGGCCGCGGCCTGTCGGATTTCGTCGACGCTTCCAGTATCCAGAAAGAATTTCATCTCACGACTCCTCCGGTTCGTCCGGTTCGTCAGGCTGCTGCTCGGCTTCCTTCTTGAGCTGCGCCAGCTCCTCGGCGGTCGGCTCGGGCGGGGCGATCTCCTGGCCCGTCTCTTCTTCGGCGCGCTCGGCCAGCTTGGCCACCGAGGCGATCTTGTCTCCGGCGTCGAGAACCATCAGCCGCACGCCCTGCGTGTTGCGCCCGACGATGCTGATCCTCTTGACCCGCATCCGGGCGACCATGCCGTTGGTGGTGCTCAGCATGATCTGGGCTTCCTCGGCGACCGCCTTGACGCCGACCACCTTGCCGTTGCGCGCGGTGGTCTTGATGTCGATGATACCCATGCCGCCGCGGCTCTGTTTACGGTATAGCCCCACCTCCGTGCGCTTGCCATAGCCGTTCTCGCAGACGGTCAGGATGTGAGTGGCGTCGGCCAGCGAGTCCATCTCCACCACGAAATCGTTCGATCGCAGTTTGATCCCCCGCACGCCGCGTGCCGCGCGCCCCATCGGCCGCACGTCGTCCTCGGGAAAGCGGATGATCTTGCCGGCGTTGGTGGCCAGGATGATGTCCTGCCTGCCGTCGGTGAGACGCGCCGAAAGAAAGTCGTCGCCCGTGTCGATCGACAGGGCGATGATGCCGGCGGTGCGCACGTTGGAGAAGGCCTTCAGCTCGGTCTTCTTCACCACGCCCTTCCGGGTCGCCATCACGACGAACTTTCCGTCCTCGAACTCCTTGACCGGCAGGATCGCCCGGACCTGCTCGCCTTCTTCCAGCTTCACGAAGTTGACCAGCGCCTTGCCCTTGGCGGCGGCTCCCACCTGGGGGATCTCGTGCACCTTGAGCCAGTGCAGCCGCCCCTTGTTCGTGAAGATCAGGATGTAGGAGTGCGTCGAGGCGATGAACAGGTGCTCGACGAAGTCCTCATCCCGCGTCGTCATCCCGATGCGCCCCTTGCCGCCGCGCCCCTGCGTGCGGTAGATGTCGAGAGAGCTGCGCTTGATGTAGCCGGAGTGCGACACGGTGACCACCATGTCCTCCTCGGCGATCATGTCCTCGATGGAGATCTCCTCGACCTGCGGCACGATCTCGGTGCGACGGTCGTCTCCGTAGCTCTCCTTGATCGCCACCAGCTCGTCATAGATGATCTTCAGCACGAGCTTCTCGCTGGCCAGAATCTCCTTGAGCCGCGCGATGAGGGCGAGCGTCTCCTTCAGCTCGTCGAGAATCTTCTGGCGCTCGAGCCCGGTCAGCCGCTGCAGCCTCATGTCCAGGATCGCCTGCGCCTGGATGTCGGAGAGCTTGAACTTGAATCGCAGCTGCTCCTTGGCGATCTGAGGGGTCGCCGCCGCGCGGATGGTGTTGATCACCTCGTCGAGGTGATCCAGCGCGATCTTGAGCCCTTCGAGGATGTGGGCGCGCTCTTCGGCTTTGCGCAGGTCGAACTGCGTGCGGCGGTAGACGACTTCCTTGCGGTGCGAGATGAAGGCGTCCAGCATCTCGCGCAGCGTGAGCACCTTCGGCTGGTTGTTCACGATGGCGAGCAGGATCACACCGAACGTATCCTGCATCTGCGTGAACTTGTACAGGTAGTTCAGGATCGGCTGGGCCGGCTCGTCGCGCTTGAGATCGAGCACGATGCGCATCCCCTCGCGGTCCGACTCGTCGCGGATGTCGCCGATGCCATCGACCCGCTTGTCCCGCACCAGCTGCGCGATCGACTCGATGAGACGCGCCTTGTTCACCTGGTAGGGAATCTCGGTGATGACGATCCGCTCGTACCCCTTCTTGGCCGGCTCGACGTGCGCGCGCGCGCGCATGATGATCGACCCGCGCCCCGTGGCGTAGGCCTGCCGTATCCCCTCAGCTCCATAGATCAGCCCCGCCGTGGGAAAATCGGGGCCCTTGACGTGCTGCATCAGGTCGGCCAGCGCCGCCTTGGGGTTGTCGATGAGGGTGAGCAGCGCGTCGATCAGCTCGCGCAGGTTGTGCGGCGGGATCTTGGTCGCCATGCCCACCGCGATGCCGTCCGCCCCGTTGGCCAGCAGGTTCGGGATGGCGGCCGGCAGCACGAGAGGTTCCTGTAGCGTGCCGTCGTAGTTGGGCGCGAAATCGACCGTCTCCTTCTCGAGGTCCTTCAGCATCTCGGCGGTGATCTTCGCCATCCGGATCTCGGTGTAGCGCATCGCCGCGGGCGGGTCGCCGTCAATCGAGCCGAAGTTTCCCTGCCCGTCGATGAGCGGGTACCTGAGCGAGAACTCCTGCGCCATCCTCACGATCGAGTCGTAGACGGGCATGTCGCCGTGAGGGTGGTATTTGCCGATCACATCGCCGACGATGCGGGCCGATTTCTTGTACGGCTTCGTGTGGTCGTTGCCGAGATCGTACATCGCGTACAGCACGCGGCGATGCACCGGCTTGAGCCCGTCGCGGACGTCCGGCAGCGCGCGGCCGATGATGACCGACATCGCATAGTCGAGATACGACTTGCTCATCTCGTCTTCGATGTCGATCGGTGTGACCCTGTCCACCCGTTCGTCGGCCATCAGATATCCAGGTTTCTCACGTCAAGTGCGTTCGTCTCGATGAATCGGCGCCTCGGCTCGACCTGCTCGCCCATCAACACCGTGAAGATGTTCTCCGCAGCGGTGAGGTCCTCGATCTTGACCTGCAGCAGCCGCCGCGTCTCGGGATTCATGGTCGTCTCCCAGAGCTGCTCCGGGTTCATCTCGCCCAGGCCCTTGTAGCGCTGGATGTGAACGCCTTCCTTGCCTTCCGAGAGGATCGACTCGAGCAGCTCGTCCTTGGAGGTCATCGTGACGGTCTTTTTTTCCTGCCCTTTGTCGTCCAGCTCGACCATCGTCAGCGGCGTGCTGTCGAGATCGGTGATGTCGGCGTAGGTCTGGTAGAGCCGCCGATACTCCACCGTCGCGGCGAGGTTGTCCCACGAGACGGTGATCTCGGGATGGCCAATCGCCTTGGGCCCGACACGCAGCTCATAGAGGCTGTGCTCTTCGTCGTGACGGATGTCGCCCACGACGCGCCCCTTCTGCCGCAGCGAGGCCGCGACCTTCTCGATCCAGTCGCGCTCGGCGAAGTGCTGCCGCTGGTAAAGCCCCTCCTGCAGCAGGACATCGAGCAGCTCGCGGTCGTAGCCGCGTCGCGCGAGCATGTCCATGAACCGTTTGTGATCGGTGAGCTTCTCGAGCAGGTTCTGCAGCGATGGGCCCTGGAACGCCCGGCCCGACATCGTCTTGAGCTGCTTGTCCTCGATGGCCTTGGACAGCACGAACCGGTTGAGCTCTTCATCTGTATTGATGTACAGCTCGCTCTTGCCCTTCTTGACCTTGTAGAGCGGCGGCTGCGCGATGTAGAGGTAGCCGCGCTCGATGACTTCCTTGAGCTGCCTGTAGAAGAAGGTCAGCAGCAGCGTGCGGATGTGGCTGCCGTCGACGTCGGCGTCCGTCATGATGATCAGCCTGTGGTACCGGAGCTTCGCGATGTCGAAATCGTCCATCGTCTGGACTCCGCAACCCAGCGCCGTGATCAGCGTGCGGATTTCCTCGTGGGCCAGCATCTTGTCGAACCGCGCCTTCTCCACGTTGAGGATCTTGCCTTTGAGCGGCAGGATGGCCTGGTACCGCCGATCCCGCCCCTGCTTGGCCGATCCACCGGCGCTTTCACCCTCGACGAGGAACAGCTCGGCCTGCTCGGGGTCGCGCTCCTGGCAGTCGGCCAGCTTGCCCGGCAGCGACGACGCGTCGAGATAACCCTTGCGGCGCGTGAGATCGCGCGCCTTGCGCGCGGCTTCGCGGGCGCGCGCGGCGTCGATGATCTTCTGGACGATGCGACGCGCGACCTGCGGGTTTTCCTCGAAGAAGACCGAGAGGCGGTCGTTCAGCATCGCTTCGACGTAGCCTTTGATCTCCGTGTTACCGAGCTTTGTCTTGGTCTGGCCCTCGAACTGCGGATTCGGCAGCTTGACGCTCACCACGGCGGTGAGGCCTTCGCGGACGTCCTCTCCCGTGATCGTCGCGTCTTTGAGATCCTTGGTGAGACCGTTCTTGGTGGCGTAGCCGTTGATGCAGCGCGTCAGCGCCGCGCGGAAACCGGACAGGTGAGTGCCTCCCTCGATCGTGTTGATCGAATTGGCGAAGGCGAACACGGTTTCCGCGTAGGTGTCGTTGTACTGCAGCGCGACGGCGGCGAGCGTCCCGTCTTTTTCGCCGGAAACATGAATCGGCTCGGGATGCAGCGTGGTCCTGTTGTTGTTCAGATGCTTGATGAAATCGACGATGCCGCCCGCGTAATGAAACTTGTGCGACTTGCCCGAACGCTCGTCGCTGAAGTCAATGGTCACGCCGGGATTGAGAAACGCGAGCTCCCTGAGCCGCTGCGAAAGAACGTCGTGGGAGAAGTTGGTCGACTCGAAAATCTGGGTGTCCGGCCTGAAGGTGACTTTGGTGCCGCCGCGGCGCGTTGTCTTTCCGACCTCCTGGAAGGTCGTGACCGGTTTTCCACGCTCGTAGGACTGCTGATAGACCTTGCCATCCCTCCAGATTTCCAGCTCGAGGTTTTCGGACAACCCGTTCACCACCGACACGCCCACCCCGTGCAATCCGCCGGAGACCTTGTAGGTGATGTTGTCGAACTTGCCGCCGGAGTGAAGCATGGTCATGACAACTTCGGCCGCCGGTTTTTTCTCGGTGGGGTGCATGTCCACCGGAATTCCGCGGCCGTTGTCCTGCACGGTGACGCTGTTGTCGAGATGCAGGAAGACTTCGATATGGTCGCAGAACCCGGCCTGCGCTTCGTCCACCGCGTTATCGACCACTTCGTAGACGAGGTGATGGAGCCCCGACTCGCCGGTGGAGCCGATATACATGGCCGGACGCTTTCGCACCGCCTCCAGGCCCTCGAGGACCTTGATGCGGGTGGCGTCATACGTCTCGGTCTGGGCCGGTCCGGGAAGCGGAGGTGCGGAATCCTCAGTCTTTGCCATCTAACCCTCAGATCCTCATCGGCATGACAACGTACCTGTAGTCCTCGCCATCTGCGCTCGATTCCTGCGCGGCCTTGCCTTTTGCAGGCTTGGCTTTCGGCTCCTGGAGCAGCGGCCGGAGCATTCCTTGGGTGGCCTCGTCCTTCAACTCGAACACGACACGGGCCGTGCTCACCGCTGTCAGGAAATCGAGGATGTACTTCGCGTTGAAGCCTATCTCAATTTCAGATCCGCCGTACTCCACGCCGATTGTCTCGCTGGCCTCCCCCATCTCGGGGTTTTTCGCGGAGATCTCGAGCTTGCCTTTCGCCAGTGCCACCTTCACCGCGCGGCTGCGCTCGTTAGCCAGCAGCGAAACGCGCCGGAGGGCGTCGCCAAAGGCGGTCCGGTCCAGCTCGACCAGCTTGTCATTGCCCTTGGGCAGCACCTTCTCGTAATTCGGAAACTGCCCTTCGAGCAGTCTGGAGCTCAGCGTGCAGCGCCCCATCTCGAAGAAAATCTGGTTTTCTTCCTTGCAGAAGACGATCTCTCCACCGATTTCCTCGGCGATGCGGGACAACTCCCCGAGCGCCTTGTGGGGAATCACCACGCGTATCTCGGATTCCAGCGACTTTGACGAGTCCTGGGTAAGCGGCCTGCTGACATAAGCCAGCCTGTGACTGTCGCTGGCCACCAGGCTGACCGAGCCCTTGGCAAGGATCATCAAGGCGCCATTGAGCGCATAGCGCGTGTCATCCACTGAAACCGCGAAGATGACCTTCTGCACCATCTCCTTGAACTGCTGCACGCCGAAAGTGACCTTGGGCGACTTTCCCGGTGAGGGCAGCGTGGGGAAGTCCTCTTTCGGCAGACCCATGATCCTGAAGCGGGACCTTTCGCAAGTGATCGTGGCCCAGTTGTCGCTGTCCGTCTTGAAATGGATCTCGGAGTCGGGAAGGGCCCTGACGATTTCATGCAGCTTTCGAGCCGATACGCTCAGCGCTCCTTCCTTGGTCACGCCGGCCGTCAGCGAGCTGCGAACGCTGACCTCCAGGTCGGTCGCCATCACGCTGACCGCATCGTTGGCCGCGGAGAGAAGGACATTCGCCAGAACCGGGACGGTGTTCTTCTTCTCGACAACCCCCTGGACCAGGTTGAGCTCCCTCAGAAGAGCTGATTGCTTGGAGACGAACTCCATGGGGGATTCCTCCGTGTCTTCTATTTCAAAAGATAAACTATCAACCTGTTGATCTTTACAGTAGTAGTAACAGGGCCTGTGGGAGATTCGGGTATCTCTCCGGCGCTCTTCGAATGAGCTGGTTGTCGTGTGCAGAGATCAATGACTTTCGCCTCCGCATTGCCGGTGATATCCACAACCCCCCTGGTCCGGCCCCGAAACATCCTCGCACATCGAGATTCCGGGCGCAGTCGTCCACAGAAACATGAAAGTTATTTCAACGCTTCAATAAAGCTGTTGATCATCTTGTCGAAATCCCGCTCGACCTCGCGCTTGTGCTCGATCTTCTTGATCGCGTGGATGACGGTGGAATGGTGCTTTCCCCCGAAACGCTTGCCAATCTCCGGCAGCGACGCGTCGGTCAGACCCTTGCAGAGGTACATCGCGATCTGACGCGGGAACGCCACCTGCTTGGCGTTGTTCTTGGATTTGATTTCCTGCATGTTCATGTGGAAATAGTTGGCGACGTACTTCTGTATCGATTCGATCGAAATGATCCTGCTGTCGTCGGCCAGGATGTCCTTGAGCACATCCTTGGCGAGCGGAAGGTCGATCTCCCTGCCCTGCAGCGACGCATAGGCCAGCAGGCGTATGAGCGAGCCTTCCAGCTCCCGGATGTTCGACTTGATCTTGCTGGCGATGAAAAGAGCCACATCCGATGGAAGACGGACGTTTTCCGCCTCGGCCTTCTTGTTGAGGATTGCCACCTTCGTCTCGAGATCCGGTGGCTGGATGTCGGCGATCAGGCCCCACTCGAACCGCGAGCGGAGACGCTCCTCGATCGTCGGGATGTCACGCGGGGGGCAATCGCTCGTGATGACGATCTGTTTCTGCGCTTCGTACAGAGCGTTGAAGGTGTGAAAGAACTCCTCCTGCGTTCGTTCCTTGCCGGCGAGGAACTGGATGTCGTCGATGAGCAGCAGGTCGATACCGCGGTAACGGTCCCTGAAGTCGAGCGTCTTTTCGAAGCGGATCGAGCTGATCAGCTCGTTCATGAAGGTCTCGCTCGAGATGTACCTTTGCCGAAGCTGGGGGCGCGTCGAGCGCAGATGATTGCCGATGGCATGCATCAGATGGGTCTTGCCGAGCCCGACACCGCCGTAGATGTACAAAGGGTTGTAGGTCAGCACCGGCTCCTGGGCCACGCGCTGGGCGGCCGCGTGAGCCAGCTCGTTGCTGGAGCTGACCACGAAGCTCTCGAAGGTGTACTTCGGGTTGAGTGGAGACGACGGGTATCCCTGCGCCGCCACGGCGGGTTCGAGGATGCCCGGAGCCGGGAAGCTCTGCGAATTCTCGTCGAAGACGAAAGAGATCTCCACGCCGTTGCGCTCCAGATCGGTGGCCGAATCGCGGATCAACTCCAGATAGTTCCTGGTGAGCCAGTTCGCGAACAGTTCGCTGGGCACGGCCACGATGATCCTCCCACCTTCGTCACGGGCGAGGCGGGTCGGGCGCAACCAGGTCGAAAAGCTCTGAGGATTGACCTTCGCCTCGAGGTGGTCGAGGATCTTGTCCCAGATGTTCAGAGGCTGGCTGACCTGCATGGGCAAGCCCTTTAGTATCCACAAGTTTTCAACATCTGTGGAAAAGAGGACGCCGTGTAAACTGCTGAAATTGTGGGCCTTATCAGGGAATGCCAGCCTGTGTCCCGCGTTATGTCAACCGTGAGTGCACCTCAGTGCCAAGTCTTGTGCCACGCATTCTGGTGAGGCCAGATGTTGTGCTGGGGACCCTCTCGAGGCATGCAACCGGGCAGGTCATCAGCCACCGCATCACCCGGGTTCATCCTCCGTCGAGACGCGATCGTTGCCAGACGCGACGGGAACAATAGAGGAACCGCACACAGGAGACCTGCTGCTCTCTATCAGGTTTCTCGAAACGCGAAATTCTATCATAGCGCTCGGAGCCGAGGCAACGCGCAAACGGATGCTTGACTCACCCCGGGGTGCCCGATAACATCTGTGACTCAATCGAGACAGATCAGCAAAACTCAGAGATCGGCGAACGCGCGAGGAGTACATGGCCAAGAGGACGTTTCAACCGAACAACGACCGGCGCAAGAAGACGCATGGATTCCGCGCGCGGATGAAAACCGCAAAGGGTCGCCTGGTGCTCAAGCGCCGGCGGGCCAAGGGCCGGAAGAGATTGACGGTCTAGGGGAAGCGCAGGGAGAAAAGTTCGCCCGGGAAGACAGACTCCATCACCGCCGGGAGTTCGAAGCGGTCTACTCCCGTGGCGTGCGGATTCCGGGTCCGCACTTCGTTCTCTTCATCCTTCCGAACAATGCCGGTCGATGCCGTCTTGGCGTGACATTGAGCCGAAAGGTCGGCAACGCCGTGGTCAGGAACCAGGCGCGGCGCAGGATGCGTGAGATCTTTCGCAAGCGTCGGGGGTTTCTGCAGGTCTCAGTGGACATCGTGGTTAACGCCAAGCCTCAGATCGCGCGACAGCCGCTGGCCCTGCTCGAGGCCGAGTTTCTCGGTTGCGTCGCCCGGTTCGCAGAGGTCTCGAAGGGCAGAAAATGACCTGGGGTCTTTCGGCCGTGCTCGGCCTCCTGCGGCTCTACAAGAAGCTCATCACGCCACTGCTGCCGCCGATGTGCCGGTTTCACCCCACCTGCTCGGAGTACAGCTACGAAGCGTTTCAGCGGCACGGACTTGCGCGAGGATCGATCCTGACTCTGAAGAGACTCTCGCGGTGCCATCCCTTCCACCCTGGCGGATTTGATCCCGTCAGATAAGACTTCGAGGCCGGAAAACCGATCGTGGAAAAACGCGCGCTTCTCGCCATCGTCCTGTCGGTCGCCGTCATGGCCACCTGGACTCTCCTGTTCGGTCCGGCCACAACACCGCATCCCGTTCAGCCAGTCGCGCCAGCGTCCGGCAGCGGCGCGCCCGCCCCGGGTGGCGGGTCGGGGGCGGTCCATCCCGAGACCCAGCCTCCCGTCAACGATGCCGCCGCGGCGGCTTCGCCGGGCGCCGCCGGCCCACCGGGCACGACCGCCTACACGCCGATACGCGCCAGCTCGAAGGAAGAGTTCCGCGTCATCACCTCGACCCAGGACATCCGTCTGTCCAACGAAGGGGGTTGCGCCACCTGGTGGCGTCTGACCCGGTACACCATCAACGGCGGTGTGCCCGTGGATCTCATCCCCGATCTGGCAAGGACCCTTGGCGTGCTGCCGCTCCAGGTGGGGATCGACGGCGACCAGGAGGCCACGCGCCTGCTTTCCAAGGCGCTCTACACGCACGAAGTCTCCGATATCCCCGCGGGAGATCCTTCGGGGGTGGGGCCGGGCAAACGGGTTTCGTTCAAGTTCGCCGATGGCAACGGGCTGGCGGTCTCGAAGGTCCTCGAGGTTCCGGAACAGGGGTACCTGGGCCGGATCACCTTCGAGGTCACCCGCAACGGCAAGCCGGTGGCGGCCACGCTGATCTGGGCGGCCGGTCTGGCGCAGCAGGCCGAAGACGACACGCGGGGCTACGGACACATAGAGGGCGAGGCGGTGGTGCATGATGGCCGCGACATCGTGCGCCTGCCGGCCATCAAGACCACCACAACGGTGCAGTTCGGCGGCGCGGCAGGGGCGATACGCTGGGCCGGCATCGACTCGACCTACTTTGCGAACCTTGTTCTTCCGCTGGAGGGTCAGCCGGCCCTGGCGGTGACCATCGAGCCGCACCCGGTGCCTCCGGCCGCGGCCGCCGCCACGCCGAAGCCCGAGCCTTTGTTGAGCGCGGGCGTGAGGGCCGACGGTGGCGGCGCCTACCGGCTGTTCGTCGGGCCCAAGGACTACAACCTTCTCAAGTCCATGGGGCAGGAAGTCGAGCGTGTCATCGACTTCTCCCGCTTCTCGCTGATCTACATCTGCACGAAGGGGCTCTTCCTTGCCTTGACCTGGATCAACGCCTCGGTTGGAAACTACGGCTGGTCCATCATCCTGCTGACCATCCTGGTCCGGCTGGTGTTCTTCCCGATCATGTACAAGTCCTCCATCACGATGCGGCAGACGAGCAAGAAGATGGCCAAGGTTCAGCCGCGCGTGAAGGCGATCCAGGACCGCTACCGCAAGATGAAGAAGTCGATGGAGACGCAGCGCCAGATGAACGACGAGGTCATGGCGCTGTACAAGAAAGAAGGGATCAACCCGATGGCCAATCTCGGGGGGTGTCTGCCGTTGTTGCTGCAGATGCCGGTCTTCATCGCCTTCTACAACCTGCTGGCTGTGACCATCGAGATGCGCCACGCGCCGTTCGGACTGTGGCTTCAGGATCTGTCCCGCCGCGACCCTTACTACATCACGCCGTTGCTGATGGGAGGCTCCTGGCTGGCGCAGCAGTGGATGACATCTTCGTCGATACCCGATCCGACGCAGCGTCGTATGATGATGTTCATGCCGGTGATGTTCACCTTCTTCATGATGAACATGCCGAGCGGTCTGGTGATCTACTGGCTGACAAGCAATCTGCTCGGGATGGGGCAGCAGTATCTGACCAACAGAAAGGCCGATCAGCTCGAGGCCGAGGCGCAACACAGGGACCAGAGCGGGTGAGCCGCGCGGAGGGGTGATGGACAGGCAGAATGACATCGAGCAGCTGGCCCTGACCTTCATCAAGGCAATGCAACTGTCGCTGACGCCCAGCGTGACAGAGACCGAAGACTCCATCCAGATCAACCTCTCGGGCGCGGACGCCTACCTGTTGATGGAGCGCAAGGGCTCCGTTCTCGAGGCTCTTCAGCTGCTCATCGGCCGGGTCGCCGAGTCGCAGCTCGGACTCGACAAGCGGCTGGTGGTCGACTGCGAAGGTTTTCGAAAGGACCGGGAGCAGGATCTGGTGGACTCCGCGAAGCAGGCGGCTGATGAGGTGCGGAAGCTCGGCCGGCCCGTGGAGCTGCCTCCCATGAACTCCTACGAACGCCGCCTGGTCCATCTCGCCTTGAAGGAAGAGACGGGAGTCAGGTCGGAAAGCATCGGCGACGGGCTCATCAAGAGCATCGTCATCTCCCCCGCCTGAGAAAAATGCATTCACCGGACCAGACCATCGTCGCCCTGTCCACGCCACCGGGCCGCGGCGGGATCGCCGTGGTGCGGCTCAGCGGCCCCAGGGCACTGGAGTGCGCAAGGACAGTAATAATGTTAAGGGGGACCGACCAAATAAGCCCTGCGACGGCGCTCCTGGGCTGGATTCGCGATCCGCGCCAGGCCGAAGCCGGCGCGCCCCTGGATCGCGGCTACCTGGTCTTTCATCCCGCGGGGCATTCCTACACGGGTGATGATGTCGCGGAGCTGAGCTGCCACGCCAGCCCGGTGGTCGTCGAACAATTGCTCGAGGCGCTCGTCCATGCCGGCGCCCGTCCCGCCGAACCCGGTGAGTTCACCTATCGCGCGGTGCTCAGCGGGCGAATGGATCTTGCGCAGGCCGAGGCGGTGCGCGATCTCATCGAAGCTCCGACCGCCGCCGCGGCGCGCGCCGCGCAGGGACAGCTTCGCGGCGATCTCTCCCGATGCGTGACCTCGATGCGAGAGACGCTGATCGAGATCATCTCGCGCCTCGAAGCAAGGCTCGAGTTCGCCGAGGAGCCCGACCTGCAGGAGCGTGACCTGGGGGTGGCTCGACCCCTCCGGGATCTGGAGGCCGCCGTGCGAGGCTTTGTCGCGTCATACCGTCAGGGGCGCATGCTGCGCGAAGGGGCGCGCGTGGCGCTCGCCGGCCGGCCCAACGCCGGCAAGTCGAGCCTCTTCAATCGGCTGCTGCGTACCGAACGGGCCATCGTCTCGAGCGAGCCGGGCACCACCCGTGACTTCATCTCCGAGACGATCGACCTGGATGGGATCGCGGTGAGGCTCACCGACACGGCGGGGCTGCGGGAAGGGGCGCGGGGGATCGAAGCGCAGGGAGTCGAGCGGGCCCGAAAGATTTCAGAGCAGGCCGACCTGGTGCTGGTGCTCTGTCCGTGCGACGAGGAGCCCGATTCTCAGGATGAACGGCTGCTTGGCGACCACCTGGATGGGGCGATGCTGGTGGCGAGCAAGGCCGATCTGCTCGACCGGGAGCCGCCGGCCTGGTCGAAGGCGGGGATTCTGGTTTCGTCCGAGACCGGCGCAGGCATCGAAAGCCTTCGAGGGGCGATTTTCACCGCGCTGGCGGGCGCGCCCGGCCTCACCACCGAGGCGGTCATCGTGGCGGACGCGCGCCATCATGATGCGCTGCGGAGCTGCTCGGAATCTCTTGCGCGAGGAGCGCGGGCGCAGCAGGAGGGCGCCTCCGAGGAGATCGTGCTGGTCGAGTTGTATTCCGCCATGGAGCGGCTCGGTGAAATCACCGGGGCGGTCACGGTGGCCGACATCCACGAGCGGATCTTCTCCACCTTCTGCATCGGGAAGTGATAACGGACCGGAACAGGGGACACCTGGGCACAAGACATCGGGGCACAGGACACCGGCAGGCAAGACGAAGGAGGCAGGGTGAAGTTCGACGTCGTGGTCGTCGGGGCGGGTCATGCGGGATGCGAGGCCGCGCACGCCTCGGCCAGGTCCGGCCTGCATACCGCCCTGGTGGTGCCGACCGCCGGGGCGGTGGCGCGCATGTCGTGCAATCCGGCCATCGGTGGACTCGCAAAGGGGCACCTCGTGCGCGAGATCGACGCGCTGGGTGGATTGATGGGGCGCGTGACCGATGAGGCCGGCATCCAGTTCCGCCTCTTGAACCGCAGCCGGGGTCCCGCGGTGCAGGCGCCGCGCGCGCAGACCGACAAAGCCGAGTACCACGAAGTGATGCTTCGCCTGCTGCGCGCCACGCCGGGTCTGGAGATCGTTGAAGGGATGGCCGACGCGCTGCGGTTCTCTTCCGGTGGGCAAGGCCGGATTTCCGGGCTGTCGCTGTCGGACGGGCGGGTGCTCGAGGCGCAGGCGGTCGTCATCACCACGGGGACCTTCCTGCGGGGGCGGATTCACATCGGTCGGGAGAGCTTCCCGGCGGGCAGGCTGGGCGAGGCGCCGTCGGTGGATCTGGCGCTGTCGTTGGAAGGGCTCGGGTTCGAGATGGGGCGCCTCAAGACCGGCACGCCACCGCGGCTGCGACGCGACACCATCGACTTCTCCCGGTTCGAGCTGCAGGAGGGGGACTCCGACCCGGTGCCTTTCTCCTTCTCGACGACGGAGATCAAGACCACCCAGGTCCCCTGCCACATCGCGTACACCAACGAGAACACACACGCGATCATCCGTGAAAGGCTGCACGAGTCGCCGATGTTCAGCGGGAGGATCAGCTCGGTCGGGCCGCGATACTGCCCCTCGGTGGAAGACAAGGTCGTCCGTTTTGCCGATCGTCTCCGGCACCAGATCTTCATCGAGCCGGAAGGAAGGACCACCGATGAGATCTATCTCAATGGGCTGTCCACCAGCCTGTCTCGTGAAAGCCAGCGCCTGATGATCGATTCGATCGACGGATTGGCGGGAGCCTGTATCCTTCGTCCCGGCTACGCGATCGAATATGACTTTGTGCAACCGACCGAATTAAGACCGACTCTTGAATCATGGCGGGTCGACGGGCTGTTTCTCGCAGGGCAGATCGATGGCACCACCGGATACGAAGAGGCCGGAGCCCTGGGAATCGTCGCGGGCATCAATGCAGCGCTCAAGGTGAAGCGCGCGCCCGGGTTCGTTCTCGGTCGCCACGAAGCGTACATCGGAGTGCTGGTGGATGATCTGGTAAGTCGCGGAACGCGCGAGCCGTACAGGATGTTCACGTCGCGGGCCGAATACCGGTTGATGCTAGGAATCGAAAGCGCGGACGAACGGCTCACCCCGCACGCGCGCAGCCTGGGTCTGGTTGACGACCAGACCTGGGAGAGGTTTCGTCGGAAGCAGGATCGGGTGGGCAGGTACATGTCGTGGCTGGGCTCGGCGGAAAAAGGGGGCGCGCTGTTGACCCGGCTCGCCCGGCCGGGCGAGTCAACCGACTCGATCGAGCTGGCAGCGCACGCAGCCCCGCCCGTGAGGCTTTCGGTCGGCGAGAGGGGGCTGATTGAAGGAAAAGTGAAGTATCGCGGCTACATCGAGCAGCAACTCGGCGAGATTCAGAGGGTTGCCCGTGATGGTGCCAGGAAGATACCGCCGGGTTTCGACTACGGGCGGGTGCCCGGCTTGTCGACGGAGATCGTCGAAAAGCTGGGTCGCCTGAGGCCCGCCACGCTGGGTGAGGCTGCGCGAGTGAGCGGCGTGACGCCGGCAGCCCTCGCCTTGATTCGTGTCTATGCGCAAAGGCCGGTAAATGCCCACTCAGGAGTTCAGATCCCTGCTGGAAGCTGAAGCCCGCAAGGCGGAGCTGCATCTTCCCCCCGCCGCGCTGGATCGGATCGAGGCGCACTATCGGCTCCTGGTGAAATGGAATCGGGCGGTTCGCCTGGTAGGGGATCTCGATCCGGCGACCCTGGTTCACCGCCACGTCCTCGAGTCCCTGGCGCTGCTGCCCTACCTGCAGGAACGGCGCGGCTCGCTGCTCGACATCGGGTCGGGCAACGGTTTTCCCGCGATCCCGCTCAAGTGCGTCCTCGACGAACTGCGAGTGGGGATGATGGAGCCCACCGAGCGCAAGAGCCTCTTCCTGGCCACGGTGGTCCGGGAGCTGGGACTCACCGACTGCGACGTGATCCGCGCGCGGGTCGACCGACCGAAGGATCTCGCGCGATGGGGTCGGTGGGACTGCATCACGATCCGGGCCGTGGCCGCGCTGCCCGCCCTGCTGATGGGAGGCGGATCGGCGCTGCGCCCCGGCGGCAGAATCCTGTTCATGGTCGGAGAGGCGGGACGACAGGAGATACTCGCGCGTCTGGCGCCGCCGCTCGAGTTGATCGCCTCCAACCAGCTTCCGAACTCCCGGGCCTCCTTCATCGTTGTCGTGGGCCTCCCATCCACAACCGGGACGGGCACCGTTCACTGAGGCACTGTTCCACGTGGAACATCCGCTTCCGGCAGGTGGGCGGCTGTGCTAATCTTCGGGCCCTCGCCGCGATGGGCGCATGTCATGACATCCGTCTGCGCGGTCTCACGACAAAACCTGGTGCGAAATGCCGGCTCGGATCATCGCGGTGGCCAATCAGAAGGGTGGCGTGGGTAAGACCACCACCGCGATCAACCTGGCTGCAGCCCTGGCCGCCGCCGAGCGCAAGACACTCCTCATCGACGCCGACCCGCAGAGCAATGCGACTCGAGGGCTGGGAATTTCCCATCAGGACGATCGGGCCAGCCTCTATGACGTCCTGATCAACGAGCTTCCCGTGCGGGACGCGCTCCTGCCCACCGAGCTGGACTACCTGATGCTGCTGCCCGCCGATCGCGATCTGACCGGCGCCGAGCTGGAGTTGTCGAACGTCGAATCGCGCGAGTATCGCCTGCGAGGCGCCGTCCGATCCCTGGAGTCCGACTTCGAGTTCATCATCCTGGATTGCCCCCCGGCGCTCGGGCTGCTCACGGTCAACGCGCTCTGCGCGGCGCGCGGTGTGATCGTGCCGGTCCAGTGCGAATACCTGGCGCTGGAGGGGTTGACCGAGCTGATGGAAACGCTCAAGAGGGTCCGTGAAGGACTGAACCCGGACCTTGCCCTCGAGGGTATCCTGTTGACCATGTTCGATGAGCGGACGAATCTCTCCCGGCAGGTGGTCGACGAAGTGCAGGCCTACTTCAAGGAGAGCGTGTTCAAGGCGATCGTGCCGAGGAATATCCGTCTCGGCGAGGCGCCCAGTTTTGGCAAACCCATCATTCTCTACGACATACGCTCAAAGGGGGCCGAAGCCTACTTGAGCCTCGCCCAGGAGGTCATGGCGCATGAAAAGGCAGGCACTTGGTAAAGGATTGGGAACGCTGCTGCCGGAAAAGCGACCCGGCCCGATAGCCGACGCGTTCGTCCACCTGGATGTCTCCCGCGTGGTGCCGAATCCGAACCAGCCGCGCCAGAGCTTCGATGAGAGCGAGCTGGAAGATCTGGCGGCATCGGTTCGCACCGCCGGCATTCTCCAGCCGATCCTGGTGCGTCAAACGACGTCGGGCGAGTACGAGCTGATTGCCGGCGAGCGGCGCCTCAGGGCAGCCCGGATGGCAGGGCTGCAGACGGTGCCGGCAATGGTGCAGCAGGTCGAGCAACAGAGATCCCTCGAGCTGGCTCTCATCGAGAACATCCAGCGCCAGCAGCTCAACCCGATCGAGGAAGCCAGGGCGTTTGCTGCGCTGGCGAGCGATCACGGATTGACGCAGGAAGCTGTGGCGGAGCGGGTTGGGAGGAAACGCTCGAGCATCGCCAACAGCATCCGGCTGCTGAAGCTGCCAGAGGTGGTCCAGGAGATGATCCGCGACGGGCGGCTGACCCCTGGACATGCCAAGGCGCTGCTCTCGCTGGCCGATGACGAGGAGATCCTCAAGACGGCCGAAGCAATGCTGCAAGGGTACGTCACGGTTCGAGGCGCCGAAGAGATGGCGCGCGAGAAACAGACGGTCGCGGCTCCGGTGGATCCAAACGTGCGGGATGCGGAGCAGCGGCTTCAGCGCGCGCTGGGCACCAAGGTGCGCATCAAGCACCGCGGGGCGGGAAAGGGTCGCATCGAAATCGATTTCTACAGCGAGGAGGAGCTCGAGAGGCTGTTCGAGTTATTTGTGGGCAATTGACCACATAATATTTATTGATAGTGTCAACGACCTAATTCATTGATTTCCGTTCGGCCGGCAGGACCGCCCGCGTCGCTTGGGAACAAGGCCGGCATCGATCTCGGACCAGACTCGGACCAGACGCGGACCAGGCCTGGATCAGCCGTGGACCGGGCCGGACCTGGCCCAGGCAAAGAAGGGCCATCCAGCCTGCCGAAACTGTTGACCGGCCTGTGGCTCCATGCTACTTTACGCGCTCTTTTCTCCTTTCCGGCTACCAGTGCGGCAACACAGAATCAGGCGCCCGGTCGCCGGCCTGCGGGGCCGGGGGTGCCGCAGGGTTGACCGTCCCGTGGCAGCCAACCGGAGTGACGCGCGTGTCGGCCAATGACATCGGGGTGAATTACGCCACCGCCTTCATCGACTCGCTGAAGACGGCCGAGGATCTCCAGAAGGCAGGAGATGACCTCGAGACATTCAGCGGGTTGCTCGAGCAACTCCCCGCGTTGACGCGGGTGCTCGAGAACCCCGGCATGCCGCTGGAGCGCCGCAAGGGAATCCTCGAAGAGGTCCTCTCGAAGCTCAACCCTCACCCGGTATCGAACCGCCTGTTTCGTCTCATCATCGAGAAAGGCCGCGTGCGCCAGGTGAAGGACATCGCCGAGGCGTTTGCCGAGCTGAAGGCGGCTCGTGTCAACGTGGCCACCGCGGAGGTCGTCACGGCCACCCCGCTCGACAACGCGGGCCGCGCGGCCTGGGAAAAGTCTCTGGCGCGACTCACCGGCAAGAAGGTCACGATTACCTACAAGACGGACAGCGACCTCATCGGAGGAGCGCTGACACGGGTCGGTTCCACGGTTTATGACGGAAGCGTGAAGCGACAGGTCGAGAGGATCCGGGGCATCCTTCTGAGCGAACGTGGAGAAAAGGGAGCTTAGGCAGTGTTGATGGAGACCAGGTCATGATCACGAGCATCAGGGCGGACGAGATCGCCACGGTCCTCCGCCGGCAGATCGAGGGATACGAACGCGAGATCGATGTCGCGGAAGTCGGGACGATCGTTTCGGTCGGAGACGGCATCGCGCGAATCCACGGGCTCGAGAAATGCATGGCCGGAGAGCTGATCGAGCTGCCGCACGGAGTGGCCGGTCTGGCGTTGAACCTCGAGGAGGGAAGCGTCCGCGCCGTTCTGCTGGGCGAGACCACTCTCATCAAGGAAGGCGACGAAGTGCGGCGCACCGGCCGCATCATGCAGGTGCCGATCGGCAAGCAGCTCGTGGGGCGGGTCGTCAATGCGCTGGGTCAGCCGCTCGACGGCAAGGGTCCCATCGAGACCACCGAGTTCGGCCCGGTGGAGCGGATCGCCCCCGGCGTCATCGAGCGCACGCCCGTCAAGGAGCCGCTGCAGACCGGGCTCAAGGCGATCGACGGGATGATCCCGATCGGCCGCGGCCAGCGCGAGCTGATCATCGGGGACCGGCAGACGGGCAAGACCGCGGTGGCGATCGACACCATCATCAACCAGAAGGGCACCGGCGTCATCTGCATCTATGTCGCGATCGGCCAGAAGAAATCCACCGTCGCGCAGGTCGTGCGCACGCTGGAGGAATTCGGCGCGATGGAGCACACGATCATCGTGTCGGCTTCGGCCAGCGAGCCGCCGCCGCTGCAATATCTGGCCCCGTACTCGGGGTGCGCGATGGGCGAGTACTTCCGCGATCGCGGAGGACACGCGCTGTGCATCTATGACGATCTGTCCAAGCATGCCGCGGCCTACCGCGAGATCTCGCTGTTGCTGCGCCGGCCGCCCGGACGCGAAGCCTTCCCGGGCGACGTCTTCTATCTTCACTCGCGGCTGCTGGAGCGCGCGGCCAAGCTCAACGAAGAGCTGGGCAGCGGCTCGCTCACCGCGCTGCCCGTGATCGAGACCCAGGCCGGCGACATCTCGACATACATCCCGACCAACGTCATCTCGATCACCGACGGGCAAATCTACCTGGAGACCGACCTGTTCTACGCCGGCGTCCGGCCGGCCGTCAACGTCGGTCTTTCGGTCTCGCGCGTGGGCGGCAACGCGCAGATCAAGGCGATGAAGTCGGTGGCCGGCACGCTGCGTCTCGAGCTGGCGCAGTATCGCGAGCTGGCGGCGTTCGCCCAGTTCGGCAGCGACCTGGACAAGGCGACCCAGGCCCAGCTGGCCCGCGGGGCGCGGCTGGTCGAAATCCTCAAGCAGCCGCAGTACCGGCCGATCCCGGTGGAAAAGCAGGTGGCGCTGATCTTCGCCGGCACCAACAAGTATCTCGATGACGTCGAGCCGAAGGACTGCGCCCGGTTCGAAAAGGAGCTGTACCAGTATCTCGACGCCGGAGCCTCCGAGCTGCTCACCCGGATTCGCACCAAGAAGGTGCTCGACGACGAGGTCAAGGCGGCGCTTCACAAGGCCATCACCGAGTTCAAGGAACAGTTCGTCCCCGGCACGCGCGGGGCATAGCCCGGACGGAAGAAGGCAGGCATGGCGAACGTCAGGGACATCAGACGCCGCATCCGCAGCGTCAAGAGCACGCAGCAGGTGACCAAGGCCATGAAGATGGTGGCCGCGGCGAAGCTGCGGCGCGCGCAGGAGCGGATCGTGGCCACGCGCCCCTACGCCAACCAGATGCTGGCCGTGCTCAACAGCCTGGCCACGCGCGCGAATCCCGACACGCACCCGCTGCTGGCGGTGCGCGGCTCGGAGAGGATCGAGCTGCTGATCATCACGGCCGACAAGGGGCTGTGCGGCGGCTTCAACACGAACATCATCAAGCACGCGACGGCCTTCATCGAGCAGAACAAGGACCGGGTGCTGTCGACGCACCTGGTGGGGCGCAAGGGGCGCGACTACTTCAAGAAGCGCGGCTACACCGTGACGGGCGACTATGTCGATCTGTTCCGCGGCCTGAAGTACGAAGATGCCGCGGGCATCGCGCGAAGCATCATGACGCGCTACATCGAGCGGGATCTCGACGCGGTCTATCTCGTCTACAACGAGTTCAAGTCGGTCATCCAGCAGAAGGTCGTGGTCGAGAGGCTGCTGCCCATTCAACGACTCGAGTTGCCGCCCGAGGCGAACGTCCAGGACTACATCTACGAGCCCTCGGCCCAGGCGCTGTTCGATTCGCTGCTGCCGCGGCACGTCGAATTCCAGGTGCTGCGGGCGCTGTACGAATCGGCGGCCGCCGAGTTCGGGGCGCGCATGTCGGCGATGGGCGCGGCCACCCGCAACGCCGATGAAATGATCAACACACTGACCCTTTACATGAATCGCGTGCGTCAGGCTTCCATCACCAAGGAGATCATCGAAGTGGTGAGCGGCGCCGAGGCAACGTAGTAGACAGGAGACTGGATGGGAGCCATCGGTAAAGTCGTTTCGATCATCGGGCCCGTCATCGACGTGCAGTACGCCGAGGGGCATCTGCCCACGATCCACAACGCCGTGGTGGTGCGCAGCGACAAGGGTGAAAGCGCGGTCGACATCAACGTGACGGCCGAGGTCGCCCTGCACCTGGGCGAGGGGCGGGTGCGCTGCGTCGCGATGGAGCCGACCGATGGCATGGTGCGCGGGATGAAGGCCGAAGACACCGGCAGCCCGATCACCATCCCGGTGGGCCCCGCGGTGCTGGGGCGCATTCTCAACGTCATCGGCAAGCCGGTGGACAACCTCGGCCCCGTGAACGCCGAAAAGTTCCTGCCGATCCACAGGCAGGCGCCGTCGTTCGAGGAGCAGAGCACCCAGATCGAGATGTTCGAAACGGGCCTGAAGGTCGTCGACCTGCTCCAGCCGTTCATGAAGGGCGGGAAGATCGGCCTGTTCGGCGGCGCCGGCGTCGGCAAGACCGTCCTGATAATGGAGCTGATTCACAACGTCGCCACCAAGCACGCGGGCGTTTCGGTGTTCGCCGGTGTCGGAGAGCGCACCCGCGAAGGCAACGACCTGTACATCGAGATGAAGGAGTCGGGGGTCATCAAGAACGCCGGGCTCATCTATGGCCAGATGACCGAGCCGCCCGGAGCGCGTCTGAGGGTGGGACTCACCGGTCTGACGGTGGCGGAATACTTCCGCGATTTCGAAGGACGCGACGTGCTGCTGTTCGTCGACAACATCTTCCGTTTCACGCAGGCGGGCTCCGAGGTGTCGGCGCTGCTGGGCCGCATGCCCTCGGCGGTCGGCTACCAGCCGACGCTGGCCACGGAGATGGGCGAGTTGCAGGAACGGATCACCTCGACCAAGAAGGGGTCGATCACCTCGGTGCAGGCGATCTATGTTCCGGCCGACGACTACACCGACCCGGCGCCGGCCACGACCTTTGCCCACCTCGACGCGAACACGAACCTGTCGCGGCAGATCGCCGAGCTGGGGATCTACCCGGCGGTCGACCCGCTGGCTTCGACCTCGCGCATCATGGACCCGCGCATCCTCGGCGAGGAGCACTACAACACGGCGCAGGAGGTCAAGTCGGTGCTGCAGCGGTACCGCGAGCTGCAGGACATCATCGCGATCCTGGGCATGGACGAGCTGTCCGAGGAAGACAAGATCGTCGTGGCGCGCGCACGCAAGATCCAGCGCTTCCTGTCTCAGCCGTTTTCCGTCGCCGAGCAGTTCACCGGGATTCCCGGCCGCTACGTCGAGCTGCGCGACACCATCCGCGGCTTCAAGGAAGTCGTCGACGGCAAGCACGACCTGGTCCCCGAGCAGTGCTTCTATATGAAGGGGGGCATCGAAGAGGTGCTCGAGCACGCCGAGAAGATGAAGTCGGAGGCGGCTTGATCCATCTGACGGTCGTCACGCCCGAGCGCAAGGTGGTCGACCGGCAGGTCGAAGAAGTGGTGCTGCCCGGCAGCGAGGGATACCTCGGCGTGCTGCCGGGTCATGCGCCGCTGCTCACGGCGCTCAAAGTCGGGGAGATCTCCTACCGGCAGGCGGCCCAGTGGCACTTCATCGCGGTGGCCTGGGGGTTCGTCGAGGTGCTGGGCGACCGGGTCAGCGTGCTGGCCGATGTGGCCGAGCGGGCCGAAGAGATCGACCTGGAGCGGGCAAAGCAGGCGCGCACGCAGGCCGAGGAGCATCTCAGAAAGGGGGCCGACATCGACTGGGAACGGGCCCGCGTGTCGCTGGAAAAGGCGATTATCCGGATCCAGGTCGCCCAGAAGGCATAAGATTCGGGGATGCCGCAACCCTTCCTTTCCATCGTCATCCCGGCGTACAACGAACAGGCGCGTCTCGGCCCCTCGCTCAGCGCGGTGCTTGCCTGGGCGAAGAAGTCCCCGCGACTGGTCGAGCTGATCGTGGTGGACGACGGCTCCAGCGACGACACGGCCGGCGTGGCCCGCAACCGCACCGACGGCTCCGGCGTCGATGCCACCGTGCTGGTCAACGAGCGCAACCGCGGAAAAGGATTCAGTCTGCGGCGCGGGGTGCTTTCCGCCCGGGGCGACCTGGTGCTCCTCACCGACGCGGATCTCTCCACTCCCATCGAGGAAGCCGATCGCCTGATCGAACACATGACGGGGATGGGCCGCGGCATCGTGATCGGCTCGCGCGCGCTGCGCACGTCGAAGGTCGAGGTGCACCAGAACCCGATGCGCGAGCTGATGGGGAGGATCTTCAACCGGCTCGTGCGGCTGCTCACGGGCCTTCCGTTTCGCGACACGCAGTGCGGCTTCAAGCTGATGACGCGGCGCGACGTGGCGCCGATATTCCAGAAGGCCCGCATCGACGGGTTCAGTTACGACGTCGAGATACTCTACGTGGCGGTGCGCCGCGGCGTCCCGGTGAAGGAAGTGGCGGTGTCATGGCGCAACGCCCCCGGGTCGAAGGTGGGGATCCTCACCGACCCGCTCAAGATGCTGGCCGACGTGGCCCGCGTGCGGCGCTGGTACCGGCAGGGGCTCTACGATCTCAGCGAGGGTCCGGCGGGTCCCGCCAGAACCGATGGGTCGGTCAAAGATGACTCGCAAGGCTGACAGGAGCCACCCGGCACGCCGCCGCTCCAGGCAGGCTCCGCATGCCCGGCACGCCCGACATGCAGGCGGCGCCGGCCCGCGCCCGCCACGCTCCAAGCTGCTGACCCTGGCAAAGCTGCTTGGTGCGCTTCGTCAGGCGCGCAGGGCCGGGCGCATTATCGTGTTCACCAACGGCGTGTTCGATCTGCTGCACCCGGGCCACGTGAAGCTGCTGGCCCGGGCCCGGGGGATGGGCGACCTGCTCGTGGTGGCGGTCAACAGCGACGCCTCGGTGCGACGACTCAAGGGCCCCGACCGCCCCTTCGTCTCGCAGCGCGATCGGGCGCTGATGCTGGCTTCGCTCGAAGCGGTGGATTACGTTGTCGGATTCACGCAAGACACGCCGCTGACGCTCATCGAGCGAATCCAGCCGGACCTGCTGGTCAAAGGAGGCGACTGGAAGAGCGGGGCGATCGTCGGCAAGGATCTGGTCGAAAGCCGGGGCGGGCGCGTGGTGCGCGTTCCGGTGCTCGAAGGATTCTCAACCACGAAAATCGCCAGGAGCGTCAGGGCCCGGCGACAGGTGTAGATGACACGAAACACAGCGCAGAGGCGCAACCCCCTCCTCGAGCTCGAGGGGCTGGGCATCGCTGCGTCCGCCGATGCGCCCCTGTCGATTGTCGGGCTGCCTCCCACCGCGCGCGCGCTCGTCCTGCTGGACATGGCCCGGGTGTCGGGCGCCCCGATGGTCATCGTCACCCGCGCCGATGCCGAAGCAGAGTCGCTGGTGCGCGACATGGCCGGTCTTGCCCGGCTCACCGGCGCGCTCGAGCCTGACGCGATCGGGGTCTTCCCCGCGCTGGATGCCGACCCGTACGACGGGCTGGCGGCGCATCTTGGCGCCGTCTGCGCGCGCGTGCGATGGCTCTGGCGCCTGATGAGCGGGGAGGCGCGCGTCACCGTGATCCCCGCCCGGGCGCTGCTGACGCCGCTGCCCCCCGCAGCGCTGCTGCGCCCCTTGTTCGTCGAGGCCTGTGAAGGCGAGAAGTTCGGTCAGGCCGACGACCCCGCCTGGCTGCTGGCGGCCGGCTATCGACGGGTCGATCTGGTGACCGAGCCGGGCGAGTACACACGGCGCGGCGGCATTCTCGACATCTACGCGCCGATCCTCGACAACCCCGTGCGCATCGAGCTGGAGGGGGATCGGGTGGTCAGCCTGCGCCAGTTCAACCCGGGCGATCAGCGATCGATCGGCCGCATCACTTCGGCGATGCTGTCGCCGGCGCGCGAGACAATTCTCGGTCCTGCCGAAAAGGACAACCTGCGGGCGGCCCTTTCGGGCAACAGCGGTGGCAGGAAGCTGGCCGAGCTGCTCGAGACCCAGGGGGTCTTCCCGGGAATCGAGGCTTGCGCCCGAATCATCTACCCCCGCTCGACGGGGCTGCTCGACTTCATCGCCGAATGCACCCCCGCCAGGATGCACCGGCCCCTGATCGCCTGCGACGAGATCGAGATGACGATGGAGGAGCTGCGGCAGCATCGCGCCGAGCTGTTGCGCGCGGCGGATGCCGCGGGCGGGGAGTCCTGCGGCCTGCCGATGCCCGAACGTCTGTTCGTGCCGGCCGCCGAGGTGGAAGCGATCCTGCGCGGGGCGCCGCTGCAGCTGCGCCATCTCGATATCCAGGATGTGGAGGCGCCGGACGCCACGGAAGGGCGGGGCGTGCGGCGGTTCCATGCCTCCTCGATGCCGTCGTATCGCGGACGGCTGTCCGAGCTGATGGAGTTCCTGCGCGCCGAGGTCCTGGCGGGACGCAAGGTCGGCATCCTGATGAAGAGCGACGGCCGCTCCCACAGGATGAAGAGCCTGCTCGCCGACAACGAGCTGACCGCGTTGGAGCTGTCAGCCGAATCGGCACCCGGCGATGACAGCGGCGGTGGCGGTCTCTATCTCGCCACGGCGGAGATCGGCGGCGGCTTCTCGCTGCCGGAGGCCGGCCTGACCCTCATCGCCGAGCAGGAGATCTTCGGCGAGGAGATTCGTCATCGGAAGAAGAGCGCGCTTCCCGCCTTCACGTCCGATTTCAGAGACCTCAATCCGGGCGATCTCGTGGTGCACGTGGACCATGGGGTGGGCCGGTACGAGGG
>DASROJ010000159.1:0-4422 GCA_035646975.1 Patescibacteria group bacterium | reverse complement strand
GTTCACCTCGCGGCCGGGCTTGACGAGCCAGTGCCCCGCGAACCGCCGCCCGTACGGGTCGGCGTACCGACCCTGCTGCTCCGAGGCGCTCTGGCCGGGCAGGCAGCCCGGACCGTGCGTCTGGGCGTCGGGCGCCGCGATGCCGAAGTAGCCGTCCTTGCCCTCGATGAGGACAAGGCCGTTTGCCGACAGCTGGAACAGCGGCTTCATCGGAACTGCGAGATCCTTCTCGCGCACGAAGTCGACGGTCACCTTGTGGCGCACCTCGAAGGTCTTGCCTTCGATGTTGTGATTCAGTACCTGGGTGGTCAGGCTGAACGGCTCGCTGGAAAGAACGGGCAGGCCGAAGCCCGACGGGAACTCTATCGACTGCTGGCCCTGTGACAGGGTGAACACACGGTTGGGGGTTTCCCGCGTCAGCCCGAGCAGCCGGCGGTGCATCGCCTGGTTCAAGTCCAGATTGCTGTGGCACATGAACTCCTGCGACATCTCCGACTCTCCGTCGGCGCCGACCATGACCGCTCGAAAGCCGGTGACCCAGAGCAGCTCCGGTTTTACCGTGTTGAGCAGCGTCATCGACTGGGTGGCTTGAGGCCCTTCCATCGACTTGTACTTGCGATCCACGATGTAGGTCTTCGACAGCGCCTGCGCGGACTGGGTCTTCTGTTCGGACGCCGGCGCCGCCGGCGCCAGGTCCGCCCGTGCCATCAGGATGCCGGTGGCCCCGAGCAGGGCCGCGGCCAGCGGAGCGGATCGCTTCATCATCGCTGGTCGTCCCCCTTCTGACCGACGAACCAGTCATCGCGCTCGGCGAACAGGATGTTGAACGTCGTCAGAGAGCCGTAGATCCTGGTGATGTACTGCTGCAGGTCCACCTTGTCGGCGTCCGACAGTCCACGATGCGCGTTGAGCTTCTGCTCCATCACACGCAGCCGGTCGCGCAGCATGACGATCTTGTGGAAGAAGTCATCCAGGGGGACCTCCTTTTCCTTCTGGCCCTCGCGACCGGGACGAAGGATCATCGTGCCGCCCCGCCACCTGTCCATCATCTTGATCTCGGGCACCCCCATCTCCTCGCGAAGCACTTCGCGAAGCGCCTCCTTGACCTCCTCGGTGGGGAACCGTCCTGGCGCCGCCACGTGCGATTCGCCTGCCGGCACGCCGGGCGGCTCGTTCAGCTCACGGTTGACGTACGGTTCCAGCACCGCGAATGCGGGCATGAGCTGCCGCTGCCCGGCCTTGTCGAACAGGATGGTCAGCTTTTCGGCATCCCCGATCCCCTCCACCGCCAGGACCTCGCCGGCCCCGTACTGGGAGGAATAGACCTTCGATCCGACATCGAACCGTCTCTGCACCGCGCGCCTCCGTCTCCGAACAGGTGAACCGGTGAAGCCATCATACCGGGACCGGGGGTGCGCCGCCACCGGGAACATCCTGCGTGGCCCGGTGTCTCAAACGGGCATGCCAAGGAGGCGAATGATGAAAATGCGAATGCTGCTCCCGGCGTGTCTGGTTTTTCTTGCCGGCGTTGCCGGTGTGGCCGGCGTTGCCGGCGTTGCCGGTGGAAAGGTCGGAACGTTGCGACCCCTGGACGGAACGACACCGGGTGGCGACGACTCTTCCTCGACGAGCACACGCGAGGATCAGAAGGATGTCGCGCTCACCATCTACAACGGCAACCTGGGTCTGGTCAAGGATGTGCGCGAGGTCACCCTGCCCCGAGGCGTCGCGCCTCTGGAGTTCAGGGACGTCGCGGCCCTCATCGATCCCACCACCGTGCAGGTGAAATCGCTGACCGACCCGGCGGGGCTCCGGGTGGTGGAGCAGGACTACGAGTACGATCTGCTCAATCCCGAAAAGCTGATGAGCAAGTACATCGGCAGGAAGATCAAGCTGCTGCTGTCCGACGGCACCTCGATTCCGGCCACGTTGCTGAGCAACAACAGTGGCCCGATCTACGAGATCAACGGGGAGGTCCGGATCGGCCACTACGGTCAGGTCGTGCTTCCCGGGATCCCGAAGGACCTCATCCCGAACCCGACCCTTGTCTGGCACCTCGACAACGACGTGGCCGGGCGGCAGCGTCTCGAGGCGTCGTACCTCACCCAGGGGATCAACTGGAAGGCCGATTACGTGATGACGCTCAACAGCCGCGATGACGGCGGGGATCTGTCGGGCTGGGTGACACTCGACAACCGCAGCGGCGCGACCTACGAAAACGCCGCGCTCAAGCTCGTGGCCGGTGATGTCCACCGCGCCGAGAGCCGCGTGGACCGTCTGCGCGAAGAGCAGGCGATGGCGAAGGCAGCCGACATGGCGTCCGCGGGCAGCTTCCGCGAAGAAGGCTTCTTCGAGTATCACCTGTACACGCTCGAAGGGCGCACCACCGTGAAGGACAACCAGACCAAGCAGGTCGCCCTGCTTTCAGCCAACGGCATCCCGATCCGCAAGGAGCTTCGCTACTACGGGGCCGAAGCCTATTACCGCGGCCAGTACGGCGCCCCTCAATCGGACCGGAAGGTGGGCGTCTTTCTCGAGATCGCCAACACCGCGCCCAATCATCTCGGCCTGCCCCTGCCCAAGGGCACCGTGCGTGTCTACAAGGCCGACAGCGATGGCGGCCTGCAGTTCATCGGCGAGGACACGATCGACCACACGCCGAAAGACGAAAAGGTCGGCATCAAGATGGGCGAGGCGTTCGACGTCGTCGGCCAGCGCGTGCAGCGTGATTATCGTCTACCACGCCACGACCAGGCGGAAGTCGAATGGGAGATCACCCTGCACAACCACAAGCATGACGCCGTCGACGTGACGATCGTGGAGCCGGTGCCCGGCGACTGGACGATGCTCGCATCGTCGCACCCCTGGGAGAAGATCGAGGCGCACACGCTGCAGTACCGTGTCAACATTCCCGCCAACGGCATGGTGAAGGTCGACTATCGAGTCCGGATCGCCTGGTGATCAGCGCGGCGGGATTACGGACAGGGTTGTCCGACACGCGGCGTCCCGTCGGAGGCGAATCCGAGCGGCCCGATCCCCGTCGAACCCGCGCATCCGCTCTGGGCGCGCACCAGGTAGAAGAAGACCTGATCGGGCGGGGGCACCGCCGATTCGGCAAACGTGGTCCCCGGGCCGCCGTCCGATTCGGCGCACTCCCCCGACGCCACGAAGTCACGCGGATCGAGTGAACGCAGCATGTCGTACAGCAGCAGCGTCCCGCCGGGGCTGGCCGGCACCGTCCAGCTGAACGTGGTCAACCCGCTGGACGCGTCGTGGGTGATCTCGAGCTCGCTGGCCTCTCCCGGAGTTCCCCACGATGTGCCATCGGCGTCGTTGCAATCGCCCGCACAGATGGAGAAGCTGTCGCCGTCGCCATCGGCCTCGTTGGTGCCGGCAAGCGAGGGCCACCCGGGTGACGTACAGTCGTTGTTGACTCCATCGCAAGCCTGTGGGGCGCCTGGATAGGTCGTCGCGCTGGCGTCGTCGCAGTCGCTCTGGCAGATGGAGAACCCGTCACCGTCGCCATCGGCTTCGTTGGTGCCGGCAAGCGACGGCCATCCTGCCGCCAGACAGTCGTTGTTGACGCCGTCGCAGGTCTGCGGCGCCCCCGGATAGACGGCGGCGTTGCCATCGTTGCAGTCCGCAACCAGGCCACCCGGACAGGCCGCATCGGGAGGTGAACCATAGCCGTCGCCATCGAGGTCGTGACACCCGGCGGTGGTGAGGTCCGCTTCGGCCGGTCCGTTGCCCGTCATCGAGAACCAGGGCAGACGCGGGAAGAAGGTGTCCGTCGTATGCAGGCGCATCCGCCAATGCAGGCTCGTCGTCGGCTGCTGGCCCGATACCGGCTCGCTGATGCCTACCGCGCTGCCGGAGATCGTCGGCGTTCCCGTGTCCAGGATGTCGCCGAAGAAGACTCCCGTGCGGTCGAACGGCACACCCAGAGGTTTGACCTCCCATTCCAGCCTGACCCGGGAGCGTCCCATCGGGCTGCGTCCCAGCATCGCGAGACGGAATCCAGTCTGGGAATCGGATTTCCCGCACAGCGCGACCGGTGCCGAGCCGTCACTGCGTCGCTGCCTCGCAAGACGCGGGAGTCCTCCCCGCTGATTGCCCGCATAGATCCAGATCGCCCCTTCATCGGTCTGAACGTTGTCGAAGGCCGGCGCTCCCACCACGACATCGCCGAACCCGTCGCCGTTGATGTCGCCGGCGCCGGCAACCGTGGCGCCGAACGACGCGGCCGTCTGATCGACCTCCGCGGTCCAGGCTGGCGGCGAATCGATGCCGGTGGCGGAACCGTAATAGACGAGAGCGCGTCCCTCGTCGGTCTGTCCGTTGTCGTAGCCGGGCGCACCGACGATGATGTCGCTGTAGCCATCGCCGTTGACGTCGCCCGCGCCGCTCACCGAACTTCCGAGC
>DASROJ010000158.1:0-3120 GCA_035646975.1 Patescibacteria group bacterium | reverse complement strand
GGGTCACAGAATAAGCGAGCACGGCATAGATGCCGATGGCCGCAATGAGCAGGGCCGCAGCCGCGAACCCCCCGAGCAGCTGCGTGCTGAGCCGGAGCTGGGACGCGCTGTTCGCCATCCACTGATCCATGGTGCGCACGTTGGCGATGGCAAGCTCGGGATCGATCCGGCCCACCCTCTGTCGGATGGCGGGAAGCAGCGCCTCGAGCGGGCCCTGGCCGCGCACCACGACGTCCATGAGCGGCCAGACACGCGAAGCCATCGGATAATAAAGCGACGGGAATTCCTGATCCAGAGTAAGGCTGCGCACGTCGCCGACGACCCCCACGACGGTGAACGACGTGGCCGGGTCGGCCGAGCGGTGCAGCATCCTGCCGAGGGGATCCTCGTCGCCCCAGAATTTCCTCGCCGTGGCCGCGCTGACGATCATCACCGGTATCGCGCCGGTGTCGGCCTCGGTGAAATCGCGCCCGCGCAGCAGCGGGATGCCCATGGTGCGAAAGTAGCCGGGACTGGCGCTGCGCCAGTCGATCGGCACGAGGGTGTCGGGCGGGAGGATCGATGCTCCGGTGGCCCCCATCGGGTGCCGGGACTGGTTGCCGGCGCCGAACGGGATGCCGCTGCAGACGGCCGCGGACCGCACCCCCGGAATCGACTGAAGCGATTCGAGCAGCTCGCGGTAGAAGAGCGGAGCCCTGTCCTTCAGCGGATATTTCACGGTGGGCGGCGCGAGCTGAAACGTCAGCAGCCCGCTCGATTCGAACCCGGGCTGGACGCGCTGCAGATTGGCGAGGCTCCGGATCAGCAGCCCCGCACCCACCAGCAGTATCGTGGCCAGCGCGATCTCACAGACGGCGAGAGCGGAGCGCAGGCGGGCCCGGGACTCGCCCCCCGTGCCACGCCCCGACTGCTTGAGGTCGTCGTGAAGATTGACCCGGGAGGAGCGCCAGGCGGGCGCGACGCCGAAGACCAGCCCGGTCAGCAGGGTCAGCGACATAGCGAACCCCAGCACCATTCCATCGACACGGATGTCCGAAACGGGCAGAAGGCCCTGAGGCAGTGCGCCGTTGATGATGTGCACGGCCCAGAAAGCGGCGAGCAACCCGGCGCCGCCGCCGGCGACGGAGAGGACGAGACTCTCTACCAACAGCTGACGCACGAGCCGTCCGCGCCCGGCTCCCAGCGCCGCGCGCACCGCCATCTCCTTCTGCCGGGATGCGGCCCGCGCCAGCAGCAGGTTGGCGATGTTGGCGCAGGCGATGAGCAGCACGAATCCGACGGCGAAGAGCAGGACGGTCAGCGACGTCCTCAGCTGCGTGCTGACGACGGTGTCGTACAAGGTGATGAGGTGGATGCCCCAATCGCGCACCTCCGGATACTGCTGGCCGACGTGGGCGGCGATCGTGTTCATCTCCGACTGCGCCTGTGGAAGTGTGACGCCCCGCTCGAGCCGTCCGAACACCTGGATCAGATGGGCGAGGCGAGCCTCCTTGGAAGGATCCAGGGTCAGCGGGGTATACAGCTCGGCTGCTGAGAAGAGACTGAGCGAGGCGGGCGCGATGCCGACGATGGTGGTCGGCAGACCGTTGATCGTCACCGCGCGTCCCACCAGCGTCGCGTCCCGTCCGAAGCGCCTGTTCCAGAGCCCCTCGCCGATCATGGCGACCGGCGCGGCCCCCGGCTTCTCTTCCTCTTCGGTGAACGCCCGGCCGGCGACAGGCTCTACCCCGAGCACCCGGAGCAACCCGGGGCTGATCCTGTTGCCCGACATCTGCTCCGGCTCGCCGCCTTCACTCAGCGTGTAGGTGCCGAATCCAACCGCCGCCAGCTCGTGGAAGGCCTTCGTCTGCTCGCGCCAGGAAAGGAAGTTCAGCACCGAGGCGGTGAAGATGGGGAGGTTCAGCTTGTCGTTTTTCTCCGCCACCTGGATCACGCCTTCGGGCTGCCTGAACGGGAGCGGGCGCAGCATGACGGCGTTGACCACGCTGAACAGGGTGGTGTTGGCGGCTATGGTCAGGGCGAGGGTGAGAATCACCCCCGCGGAGAACAGCGGCGACTTCCAGAGAAGCCGGATCGCATGTCGCGTGTCGGTCATTATCATGGATGACCTGCCCTCAGGCACCACAGCCGCGGCCGTGGATTTTCTGTCGTTGGAGCACGCTCATAACAGTTCGATTTTCTCAACATGCTTCTCGCGCAGCCACTTCGCGATGTCGAAGATGATTGAGTCTGACGCCACTGCGATGCAGCCCCACGTCCAGTCGTTCTCGACGTTCACCGCTCCGCTGTCTTTCGTTCCGCGCCGCGGACCGTGAAGTCCAAGGTCGCTTCCTGTATAACCCAGCTTCCGCTGCTCCGGTGTCGGATAGCCGAAGGGTATGAACAGCCCAAAATCCTTGGAGGTGCGGGGAGTACCGAGAGGATAGATGCCGAGGGGAGTCTTTCTATCGCCACTCCTGGTCTTGCCCGTACCGCCAGATCCTAGTGAGACTCGCAAGAAGTGTACTTTGCGGCCACCTTCACACTGGCAAAGCTCGTGCGCGGCCGTGAGCACCAGAAGAATGGTGCCCCGACCGGTGCAGACATCCTGACCTGCGAGCGGCGACGTGAGAGTGCCGAGCATCAGTACGACACCCCATGCAGGCAGCAGCTTCACGAATGCGCTCTTATGGTTTGACCTCCTCAATCTTGATTCCGGTGGGGGGCTCGAACAGGTGAGGGTCGGGTTTTAGCTGATGATCGTACTGCACGTACTGGTACAGCTTTTCTGCAACGCCATTCTTGAAGTGGGAGGCAAAAAGAGGTCGCTCACTGCCCGCGATGATCGACAGTGTAATCATGTGCGCGCCTTCGGTGACCTTGTAGTTATCCAGCGTGAATCTGCCGATTGTCGCTCTCACCGGTTGACTCCCTCGTGCCTTCATGTATGCGAGTTCACAACCAAACTCGAAAGACTTGAGTATCTCTGGATCCTCTGGTCCACCGAACACCTGGGCATGAATGACAAATGGTGTGGAACGATCAACGATGTGCCGGCCACTCCTGTCTGCCAGATTGATCAACCAGGAATCGGGTTCTGCCGTAATGAGGAGACCATGAATACCATGTTCGGCATCGGGA
>DASROJ010000157.1:0-17255 GCA_035646975.1 Patescibacteria group bacterium | reverse complement strand
ATCTCGATGCGGCGCGACGGCTGGCCGCGTCGCTGGGGCGCATCCTCCTGTCCCTGGGTTTCGATCTCGATTTCGCCCCGGTGGTGGATCTCTGCCGGCCCGATGCGCCCAACGGCATCGGTGACCGCTCGTTCGGGATGGATCCGGAAACCGTCTGCGCGATGGCGTCGGCCTATCTTGACGGGCTGGACGAGGCGGGAGTGGTCGGCTGTCTGAAGCACTTTCCAGGTCTCGGGCCGACCCTGTTCGATTCGCATCATCACCTTCCCACGGTGCAGAAGGAGGAAGCGCCGTTCCTGCGGGAAGATCTCCTGCCGTATCGCCGCCTGCACACCCGCTCGCCGGTGATCATGGTGGGCCACGGTCATTACCCGTTCATGGCCGGCCCCGATCCGATCGCGGCCACGCTGACGCCGCAGATCGTGACGGACCTGCTGCGCTCCGAGCTTGGCTATTCAGGTGTCGCGCTGGCCGATGATCTCGAGATGAAGGCTGTCTCGGCGCGCATCGCGTTCACCGACCTGGCGCCTCGCGCCGTGATCGCCGGGTGCGACATGCTGCTCGTCTGCCGGAAGCGCGAGGCGATCCTGGCGTCGCTGGAGGCGCTGCGTTCGTGGGCCGGCGCCGGACGCCTTCCCGCAGCGCGCGTGGCGGAGGCGATGTCGCGCATCGAGGCCCTGCGCGCGCGGACGCCGTGGGCGCACGCGGCGCCGAAGCCCTCCATCGAAAGCTATCGTGTGGCTTGCGCCGAGCTGACGTCGCGACTGGAGGCGCTGGGGTGAAGCTGGAAGGCTCCTGTCATTGCGGGGCGGTGGGATTTCTCGTCGAAACGGAGCTCATCCATCCCCTGTCGCTGTGCTATTGCGGGCGTTGCCGCAAGATCAACGGCTCGCCGGTGAGCGCCTACATCACGGCCGGACTGTCGACCCTGCGTCTCGTGCGCGGGGCGGATCGATCCCGCGTGTACCAGGTCGCCACCAACGCGCGCCGGTTCTGCGGCGAGTGCGGCTCTTCACTGATTTACCAGGACTCCCGATGGCCCGATCTCTGCTGGCCGCTCGCCTCGGCCATCGACACTCCCCTGCCGGAGCCGCCGCGATTCGCCCACATCTTCGTCGGCTCGAAGGCCCCATGGTTTCCCGTTTGTGCCGCGGGCCCGCAGTTCGAGGAGTACTCCGAGGAATCGATCGAGGACTTTCACCGCCTGTGGGGTCTGAACCGGCAGCCCTTGCCGGGAACCGGCTAGACGAGCGGGCGTCCCGACAGCTTGCTGTAGATCTCGAGATACTTCGCCCGCGTCCCCTGAACGATCTCATCGGGAAGCGTCGGCACCGGGGGCGTCTTGTTCCACCGGATCGACTCGAGGTAGTCGCGCACGAACTGCTTGTCGAACGAGGCAGGCGAGACGCCGGGCCGGTACAGTGACTTGTCCCAGAATCGAGAGGAATCCGGTGTGAGCGCCTCGTCGCACAGGATGATGCGGTCGTCGGCCACGCCGAACTCGAATTTCGTGTCGGCGATGATGATGCCCGCCATCTCGGCCACCTCGGTGGCGCGGCGGAAGATCGACAGCGAGAGCTGGCGCAACCGCGTGGCGGACTCGACGCCGATGATTCCCGCGAACTCCTCGAACGTGATGTTGACATCGTGCCCGTTCTCGGCCTTGGTGGCCGGAGTGAAGATCAACTCGGGCAGCCGATCGGCCATCCTGAGTCCGGCGGGCAGCTTGATCCCGCACACCGAACCGCTTTCGAGGTACTCCTTGTGACCCGAGCCGGCGAGGTACCCGCGCACGACGCACTCCACCGGGAACATCTTCGCGCGGCGCACCAGCATCGAGCGGCCGCGCAGCAGCGCGGCGTGCGGCCGCAGCGCCTCCGGGTAGCTCTCCACGTCCGCCGTGACGAGGTGGTTCGGCACGATCTCCTTCATGACCTCGAACCAGAACAGCGACAGACCCGTGAGCACCTTGCCCTTGTCAGGTATCCCGTTGGGAAGCACGTAGTCGAAGGCGGAGATCCGGTCGGTGGAGACCATCAGCAGATGGTCGCCCAGGTCGTACATGTCGCGGACCTTGCCGCGGCTGTGGAGTTTGATACCCTGTAGCTCGGTTTGAAGCACGACGGTCGTCATAGACGCGGGATGGTAGCAGATCCCACCCGCCGGAAGAAAGCGCATCCCGGGAAGGAATTTTCGATGCAGAACGGACGCAAGCTGATCTCGGAAGGGCACCTCATCGACACGGGGTTGATGTCGAAGTACCTCGATGTCGTGCTGGAGAACGGCGGCTCGTACGAGCTGATTCGATTCGACATCGGCCGCACCGTCAGCGATTTCTCGCGCGTCGAGATGATGGTGACGGCGCCGCTGCCCGAGCAGGTCGCGCGAATCCTGGAGAACCTGACCGCCCTGGGCTGTCACGTCGTGGAAGGGTCGGACCAGGCCACGGTCAAGCCGGCCGACAGGGACGGAACGGTCCCGGACGATTTCTATTCCACGACGAATCACCGCACGCGCGTCTTCTTCGACGGCGCATGGATCGATGTCGACAAACAGCGGATGGACGCCGTCATCGTGCTGCAGCGGCTCGAGACTGGAGGCTACCGTGCCCGGTGCGTCAAGCTTCGTGATGTGAAGACCGGGGACTCCATCGTCTGCGGGATCAAGGGCGTGCAGGTCTTCCCCCCCTTCCGCGAAAAAGGAAAGATGGACTTCGTGTTCATGAACAACGAGGTCTCGTCGGAACGGCGCGTCGAGCTGGTCGTGGCGCAGCTGGCCACCGCCATGAAGGAGATCCGCGCGCGCCACGGGCGGACGGTCGTGGTGGTGGGCCCGGTGGTGGTGCACACCGGCGGCTCCAGGCATCTCGGCCGGCTCATCCGCGGCGGCTTCGTGCAATCGCTGCTGTCGGGCAACGCCATCGGCGTTCACGACGTCGAATCGGCCCTTCTCGGCACGTCGCTCGGGGTCGACACGGCCACGGGAATCCCGGTGGACGAGGGACACCGGAACCACATGCGCGCGATCAACGCCATCCGCAAGAGCGGCTCGCTGAGGAAGGCGGTGGCCGACGGCGTCCTGAAGTCGGGGCTGATGTACGAGTGCATCGTCAACGAGGTCGACCTGGTGCTCGCCGGATCGATCCGCGACGACGGGCCGCTGCCCGACACCGTCATGGACATGGTGGAGGCGCAGGAACGCTACGCGAAGTCGATCGAGGGGGCCGACCTGGTGCTCATCCTCGGCACCATGCTGCACGGGATCGGCGTGGGCAACATGACCCCGTCATGGGTCCGCACCGTGTGCGTCGACATCAACCCGGCCACGGTCACCAAGCTGGTCGATCGGGGTTCCGCGCAGGCCTCGGGAATCGTCACCGACGTCGGATTGTTTCTCCGCCTGCTGGCGGATGAATTGATCGACGCGGAACCGCCCGCCGGTTCTCCCTCCGCGTAACCCGCGCCTCACGGAGGGATCCGGGTTCTGTTGCCGGCTAGTCCCCGCCCAGGATGTTGCCGAGAATGCCGCCCGGAGTGCCGCCGCCACCGGTGCGGGTCGGCAGCCGCGGGATGAGCCACGAGAGAAACGCCTGCGTCGATCTCGTCTGGAGGTAGAGCGTGCCGGCGCCGCTGAAATCGCAGACCAGTCCCTCGCCCGAGAGCAGGGTCGATTTCCATCCGCCGACCTTCCGGACGTCGAAGCTCAAGCCCTGCGTGAAGGCCACGACGTGGCCGGTGTCGCACACGTAGGGCGTCCCCTGCGTGAGATCGACCCGGTGGATGGCGCCATAGCTGCTCAGCAGGACGGGCCCGCTGCCGGTCGCGCGCAGCAGGAACAGTCCCTCCGATCCGAAAAAGGTCTTCGCGCCGCCCCACTGCAGGTCGAGATTGATCGCCGGGTCGCCGGCGAGAAACGAGCCTGACTGGATGAAAAGCGTCTCGCTCGACATCGTGACCGACGTGATGTCCCCGGGCAGCGACGGCGCCAGCGTGATCTCGCCCGGCCCCCCGGCGGCCGTGAAGGTGTTGGTGAACAGCGACTCGCCGCCCAGCACCTTGCGCGCGACCGCTCCCAGCATCCCGCCCTTCATGGCGGTCTCGATCTGGATGTTGGAGGACATGCTCACCATGGCGCCCGACTCGGCCTGGATCGACTCGCCCGACGCGAGCGCGAGAATCGCCAGCGAGTAGGATGGCTGGTACTTGATCGAGATCTGCATCTGGGGTCTCCTCCTCAGGCTACGGGGGGATACGGTGGCTTGCATCATATATTATGCGCCCATGCATACGATCCTCCTGACCCGGAGGTTATTTCCCGAGGCCGAACTGCTGCTGGAGCGAGCGTTCCATCGCACCCGGAATCACCGGCTGGCCGATGGCGTCATCACGCAGCTGACCGACCCGGTCGATGCCAGGTTCATGGATCGGATGCCACGGCTGCGGGTGATTTCCCAGTGCGCCGTGGGCGTGGACAACATCGAGCTGGATGCGGCGCGCGCGCGCGGCATCACCGTGATGAACACACCCGGGGTGCTGACCGAGGCGGCGGCCGACATGACCTGGGCGCTCATCCTCGCCGTGGCAAGGCGCGTCGTGGAAGCCGATCGGGTCTGCCGCGCGGGAGCCTACAAAGGCTGGGACCTCGAGTACATGCTCGGCCGGGAGATTGCCGGCGGCACGCTGGGGATCATCGGCGCGGGGCGGATCGGCACCGCGGTGGCCAGACGCGCCGAGGGGTTCGGCATGCGCGTGCTGTACCACGGCGGCTCGGCCCCTGGAGCGGCGCGGAAGATGACGCGCGCCAGTCTGCCGCGTCTGCTGCAGCGCTCCGACGTGGTCAGCCTTCACGTGCCGGCGGCGCCGGCGACGCATCACCTCATCGGCGCGCGCGAGCTGGCCCTGATGAAACGCACCGCGATTCTCGTCAACACTTCCCGTGGATCGACGGTGGACGAGAGCGCACTGATCGATGCCCTGCGTCGGAGGGTGATCTGGGGCGCCGGTCTCGATGTCTTCGAGCGGGAACCGGCGATCCCGGCGGCGCTGAGACGGCTGGGGAATGTCGTGCTGACGCCGCATGTCGCCAGCGCGACGCGCCAGACGCGGGGCGCCATGGCGCTCACCGCCGCGAGAAACCTCGTGGATTTCTTCCGTCGCCGTCCCGATCCAGGCCGGGTCGTGACGGCCAGCCTGTCATGAACAGGTCACGAGCCGGTCATGAGCCGGTCATGAGCCGGTTTTGGCGGATGAAGACGCGGGCGCAGGCTTGAGCGCGGCCGCCATTCCCTTGATCGCCTCGTCGGCTGAGATCTTTCCCTCGAGATATCCGACCCAGGGACCCTGGTAAGCCGACAGGTACGCCTCGATGGGACGTCGAAGCTCGGGGGAGATCTCGATCAGCGGCTTGTAATCGGCGCTCACGAACCGGCGGATGAACTCGCCGGCGTTCCAGGAGACCAGCCCTTCGGTGAAATGATCGAGCGCCTCCTTGTCGGCGCCGGAAGCCTGCATGGCCAGCTGCTTGAGGACGCTGTTGGAGCCCGCCGGCTGGCGGTCAGCGAGAATGTGCGTCACCTCGTGCAGCAGCTCCTCGATGATCACGAGGTTGGGCATCTTCGCCACCGGGATGATCAGGTAGTATCCACGATCGGTCCTGCCCCAGTCGCCGAGCTCGTTGGGCTCGATGACGGGATAGACGGTGATCCTGGCATCGATCGGCTGGAATTCGAACTTGTCATAAAGAGCGGTCAGCAGGCGCCCTTCGATCAGGCTCCAGTGCTTGAGGAGCACCTTGCTCCAGACCACCTGCAACGAGCGATTGTGCTCGATCCCTTCGCCGGCCATGAATCGGGGCCACGCCGACTCGAGGGCCCCGAGCATTTTTTTCACCGCCTCCTGATCGGGCGCAGCGAGGTTGGCCGGCAGATGCCCGGCCACCTTGCCGATGGCCGAGATGTCCGGACCGATGATGCACGCGTCGTTGACGATCTGCCAGACGCGGGGGTCCTTCGCCAGCTCCCTGGCCTCGATGTACGCCTTCAGCTCGCTTCGATATTCCGGTTGCAGCTCGTCACCGGCCTTGCTGGCGACCTGCAGATGGTTGTGCAGCTCGATGAAGAGGTTCACTTCGCTCTGGACGTGGGCGTTCTGCGGTAACGGTTTTTCGCCGGGCTGGCCCGCCGCGCTCCGCGCCGGAGCCAGCAGGAGCATCGCGATCAGGAGTGGCGTCATGGGTGATTCCTCACGAAGATTCGGTAGATGGGAGCCGCGGAATAATACGCCATCATGCACGGTGCCGCCACCGAAGCCTGAGCATCGTCCAGAGCGCCCGCAGTCCGTCATGCCAGCGGATCTTCTTGCCGTCCTCGATCGAGCGTGGATGGTAGCTCACCGGCACTTCGACAATCGGGATCCCCCGGGTCACGAGGCGCGCCGTCACCTCGGGACAGAACTCGAATCCCACGCTGGTGAGCGGAAGCGAAGCGATCGTCTCGCGCCGAAACGACTTGTAGCAGGTGGTCAGATCGGTCAAGCGCGATCCGTACAACAGGTTGAAGACGGCCGTGAGGAGCCGCCCGCCATAATAATAACGGCGATAGGAATGAGGATTGTTGCCGAGGATACGCGAGCCGTACACCACCGGCGCGCCTCCGGCCTGCATCGCGGCCACCATTCCATGGTAGTCGGCCGGGTCGTACTCGAGGTCGGCGTCCTGGATGATCACGATGTCGCCGGTGGCGCGGGCCAGCGCCGTGCGCACCGCGGCGCCCTTGCCCAGGTTCGTCTGATGATGCAGCGCGACGAGGTCTCCGCGGCCGGCGGCAGCGGCCGCTTCTTCGATGATGCGCCCCGTGTCGTCGGTGGAGGCGTCATCCACCACGATGATCTCGATGGCAAGGTCGGGCGAAGCCACCGCCCTCACCCGGCGGATGATTTCCTCGATCGTGGCGGCCTCATTGAAAACAGGAACGAGTACGGAGAGCTTCACCCAGCCTGGCCTCTGACCGGCCTGTCCTGCCTGGCGGCGGGCTCGACAACAGGCTCGTCAGATGGCTCGGAGCCGGCCGGCGCCGGGTCGGCATCCCCCCGGGTCGAAGGCCCGGTCGTGGCGGTCATCAGGCGCGCGAACTCGTCGAACAAGTAGCCCGCATCGTGCGGCCCGGGGGATGATTCGGGGTGGTACTGCACGGAAAAAGCGGGAAGCGTACGGTGGCGCATCCCCTCCACCGTGCCATCGTTGAGGTTGACGTGCGTGACCTCGATGTCCGCGGGCAGCGAATCGGCCTCCACGGCGTAACCGTGATTCTGTGCCGTGATCTCGACGCGCCTGGAGGCGAGATTCATCACGGGATGGTTGCCGCCGCGATGGCCGAACTTGAGCTTGTAGGTGCGGCCGCCGTACGCCATGCCGAGGATCTGATGACCCAGACAGATCCCGAACACCGGCACGCGGCCGAGGAGCATCTGCACGTTCCTGACGATGTCTCCAAGGATTTCCGGGTCTCCCGGCCCGTTGGAAAGAAACACTCCCGAAGGCTGCATCGAGAGCACCTCGTGAGCCGGCGTGCCGGCCGGCACCACGGTCACGCGGCAGCCCACCTCCGCCAGCCGCGTCAGGATGTGCTCCTTCATGCCGAAGTCGTAGGCCACGACGCGGAATCGCGAGCGGCGGCGGCGGAGGGGAGTTCCGTCCCAGAGCTCCCCGGCCGTCGTTCTTTTGAGATACGGTGCCCGGCACGACACGCGCCCCACCAGGTCCTGGCTGATCAGCGCCGGCAGCGCGCGCGCCTTTCTCAGCAGGTTGCCGTCGTCATGATCGATGGTGGAGACGATGCCCCGGAGCACGCCACGCGAGCGGATGTGGCGTGTTATCGCGCGTGTGTCCACCTCGGAGATGCCGATGATGTCGTTCTCCTTGAGGTACTGCGGCAGGTCCTTTCTCGATCTCCAGTTGCTGTGGATTTCGCTGATCTCGCGCACGACGAACCCTTCGACCTGGGGCTTTCGGGATTCCTCGTCGAAGGCGTTGACGCCGTAATTTCCGATCTCGGGGCATGTCATCGTGACGATCTGCCCCCGGTAGGAAGGATCGGTCAGGATCTCCTGGTAGCCGGTCATCGATGTGTTGAAGACCACCTCGCCGCCGCGCTCACCCACCGCGCCGAACGACCGCCCCCTGAAGATTCTTCCGTCCTCCAAAGCCAGGATCGCTTCCATCCCCTCCCCTTCAGACCGTCCGGCCCACGAGCGCCGCGATGGCGCGAATATCCAGCATCAGCTTGTCGAACTGGTCCGGGTAGAGAGCCTGGGGACCATCCGAGAGCGCCCGCTCCGGCCGATCGTGCACCTCGACCATCAGGCCGTCGGCCCCGAGCGCGGCCACCGCGCGGGCGAGCGGCGCCACGTTGTCCCGCTTGCCGCTGCCGTGGCTGGGGTCGACGATCATCGGCAGGTGGCTTCGGCTCTTCACCGCCGGCACGGCGGATAGATCGAGAGTGTTGCGCGCGTGATTCGAGAACGTGCGCACTCCCCTCTCGCAAAGAAATATCTGGTAGTTGCCCTCCGCCGCGATGTATTCGGCTGACATGAGCAGCTCGTCGATCGTGGCGGACATCCCGCGCTTGAGCATGATGGGCCGGCGGGTGCGTCCGACCCGCTTGAGCAGCGAGAAATTCTGCATGTTGCGCGCCCCGATCTGGATGACATCCGCATGCTCGGCCACCACGTCAACCGTGTCGGTATCGAGCGCCTCGGTCACGATCGGCAGACCGGTCTCTTCGCGGGCCCGCGCGAGGATCTTCAGTCCCTCGACACCCAGGCCCTGGAAGGAGTAGGGGGAGGTGCGGGGCTTGAAGGCGCCGCCGCGCAGGAAGTGCGCGCCGGCTTTCTTCACCCGGTGCGCGATATCGAGTGTCTGCTGGAGCGATTCCACGGCGCAGGGTCCGGCGATGACGGCGAACCCCGAGCCGCCGATCGTCTTTCCGGCGATCTCGATGATCGTGTCTTCATGTTTCACTTCGCGCGAGACCAGCTTGAAGGGCTGCGTGACGGGGATGGCCTGCACCACGCCGGGTATCAACTCGAATTCCGCGGGGTCGAGCGGCGCCTGGTTGCCCGTGATGCCGATGGCGGTGCGCATCGCGCCGGGTATCGGATGCGCCCGGTATCCCATCGATTCGATGTGGGCGACGACGCGCTGAATCCGCTCGTCCGTGACACCCTGCTCCATCACGATCAGCATGCGACCTCTCAGGCAACTCGGCGCGTTGGTGGGCGCCATCATATTAATCCGCACCCTCGCACCGATCAACAGGATCACCCCCCGGACGCGCCGGCTTGACGGCGCGTCCGGCCGGGGCAAGAATCGTCCAGCATGAGACATGTATCTCCGGCGATCCTGGTCATCCTCCTGATGAGCCCGGCCGACGCCATGCCGCAGGCTCAATCGGTCCCGGCGCAGCTCAAGGTCGACCCTGAGACGGCTCTTCTCATCACCCGGCTCGCTTCGGCCGATCGCGCCGACGCGGCTCGCGCGGAATCCGCGCTCGTGGGCATGGGGACCCGCGCCACGCCGAGCCTCTCCGCGTGGCTCATGGGGCCCCAGCGCGACCAGCGCGCGGTCATCGCGGTGCTGCGTGTCATCGCCCGTGTGCGGGACCCGGAAGCCACCCGGGCGCTCTGGGGCGAGTGGGCGCACGAAGAGTCGCGCGATGCCCTGATAGACACCTGGGCCGTGTTCGGTGATGCCTGCGTCTCGCCGCTGGCCGGCTACTATTCCTCGGCAACCACGAGCCAGCAGGAAAAGATCATCGACGCGCTGGGTCGCGTCGGTCAGCCGGCGGTTCCGGCGCTCAAGGGACTGCGAAACCTGCTCACAGCGGATCAGAGCAGCCTTGCGGAACGGCTCGGAGAGCGAATCGACCTCGCCCTGCTCAAGGCTCCGGTGGCCTCCTTGATAAGAAAGGGTCGCGTGGCCTGGCGGGACCTCGAGACGATGGCCGCCGATCCGGCGTCGCCGCCGCCGGTCGCGGAAGAGGCGATCCGGGGGCTGGCGGCGATCATGTCGGGCGCGGACGAGGCGGCGCAGGCGCTGCTGCGACTTGCCGGCAAGCCGCTCACACCCGAGCTGCACGCGGTGGCCGACCCGGCGGCGGATGACGCCAGGCTGCTCCTGCTCGCGCGCAAGGGTGAGGGCGCCATCGCCGAGTACGCGAGCCTCGCGCGCGACCCCGCTGCCCGCGATGCGTTGCGCATGGGCTCGGTCAACGCGCTTTTCGGACTGGGGCCTCCCGCCCTGCCCGCGATGGAGAGGCTTTCGGCGGAGCTTCCGGCGGGGCCCCTGTCGAGCTACACCAGGGAGCTGACCGCGGCGATGAGAACGATGCCCGCGGCTCCGAAGAGCCCCGCGAAGCCGCCCTCCTCACCGGCCCGTCCGGCCGGGTCCGCCTGCTTCGGCGACGCGCCGTTCACGCTGCTGGCCCGCATCGAGTCGGGAGCGGAGACTCTCTCGCCTCGATGGTTTCAGCGCAGCTTCGATGGAACGCGCGTGGCCTACGCGACGGTGGAATTGGGGCTCTATCGCCTGGTCACCTCGAAAGTCGATGGCACCGACGTCGTCAAGATCGCTCCGCTTGCCCACCAGTTCGCGCCGGCCTGGTCCACCGACGGGCGGCGTCTCGCGTTTCTCGGGACCAGCGCGCCTCTCGGCAGCCCGTTCGAGTACGACGATGTCTACCTGTCCGAGGCCGACGGCAAGTCCCACCGGAAGATCACGGCGGCGAGCGGCGCCTATGTCTCGCCCGTCTGGCTGCCGCGGCGAGCCGAGCTGGTGTATGGCGCCAACACGTTCGCCTCGCCGCAAACAGGAGGCGCTCAGCAGACCAGTTCCATCCTCTTCCGCTACGACGACTCCACGGGCAGCACACGGCCTCTGCTCACGCTGACCGACCGCATCATCACCACCATCGAGCCGTCCCCTGATGGACGTCGCATCGCGTTTCTTTCCTGGAGAACGGCCGAACCGGATTCGGGGATGCTCATGCTGCATGTCACCGATCCGGAGGGCGCCGCCCCGCGCGCGCTGCCGCTCGTGTCGGGCAGCCTGGTGGGGGCCGGTGGCAAGCCGTTCGATCCGAAGGAAGCGCTCCTTTTCGGCGGCGACATCTCATGGACCGCTGGCGGCAGGCTGATCACGGCTGCCGGCAGGATCGTCGATCCCGACGCCTGGAAGATCACGGGCTCGATCGACCTGGACGACAACAGGTATGCGGTGCGCGCCGTCAGCCGCACACTGTTCCGGGACGATGGCCGCTGCGCGTTTTTCGACGATACCCGGCAAGTCATGAAACGGTGTCCACCCGACAAGACCACCGAGCCCGTGGCTGACTGCAGGGGGTCGCTGCTCTGGCTGGACCAGGCGCGCCAGCAGGTCGGGCTGTACGACGCGCTTTCGGGAGCTTTCGGCGTCCTGCAGCTTCCCCGGCCGGCTCCCATCTCACCTTGATTTCCCACGGCGCGCTGCATAGATTCCGCCCGAACGTGCGACGCGCGCCCTGCCCGCGTCCGGCATCTTCGCCCGATTCGAAAACCATGCGAAAACCATGGAGGTCGACTTCATGACCACCCACACGGCTGCACGCCTCGTCGCGGTACTGATCCTGTTCTTCATCGTCGGCGCCACCGCCGCCGCGGCGGGTGAAGCGCACCTTTACCTCGCGCCCTACGGATTCGCCTCCCGATTCACGGGAGACGGCCAGGTCTCCGGGAACTCATCGGGCACCAGGTTCGATCTCGAGGACACGCTGGGAATCGATCCGAAGGACACCGCGGCAGGTGTGGATGGATTCGTCAAGCTCCTCGGCTCGCGCATCGATTTCGGATACAGCAAGGGGAGCTACGAGGGATCCGAGAAGCTCAGCGACCCCCTGGTGTTCAACGATGTGACGTATGGCTCGGGTGAGCGTGTGCGAAGCAAGATCGACTTCACCCATTATCGTCTCATGTACGGGTTCGACTTCGGCTTGAAGGTGGTCAACGTCGGGTTCCTCATCGGAGGTCACCTCGTCGACGCCGAGGCCCGCGTGAAATCGACGTCGTCGGGCAGCGAGCACGACACGCTTCGCGCCCCGGTGCCCGCCGTCGGAGTGACGTTGGGCGTGCATCCCATCTCGAAGCTGGCCATTCATGCCCAGGTGTCCGGGATGTCGGTGACCATCTCCAGCGTCAAGGCGAAGCTGATCGACGGGTTTGCCGGCGTGAATTACCTGCCGATTCCAAAGCTCGGCGTGGTGGCGGGATACCGCTACTTCGTGCTCGATGCGGAGGACAAGGACGAGCAGGACAAGGTCAACATCACGCAGAGAGGTCCATACGCCGGCATCGCGCTTCACCTGTAGATCAACGAATCCCGGTTGATGCGATGACGGCCTTCCTGTGTCCCTCGTGCGGCGCGGGCCTCGACCCGGACTCGCGCGCCTGTCCCCACTGCCGCGCCACCGTGGCGACACGGCGGTGCGCCGTCTGTTTCGATCTCAATCTGATCGACGACAAAAACTGCCGCCGGTGCGGCGCCCGTCTCCCGGAGGAGAATCCGGCGGCGCGGCCCGACCGACTCGCCTGTCCCGGATGCGGCTCCTCGATGACCCCGCGTCGACTGGCCAATTCGGCGTTCGATGAGTGCGATGCCTGCGGCGGACTCTGGTTGTCCGTGGGCACGGCAACCGGGGTCGCCACCGAGGCCGAGACACGCGCGCAGCTCAGGGCCTTCGATCTGCCCCTGGCGCCGCGTGAGGCCGCCTTGGCAGCGTCGACCATCGAGTACCGCCCCTGCCCTGTCTGCCTCAAGATGATGAACCGGTCCCAGTACGCCCATGGCTCCGGTGTGGTCGTGGATCTCTGCCGGGATCATGGGACCTATTACGACCGGGGCGAGCTGACCCGCATCTTCACGTTCATCGAGAGCGGCGGACTGGAAAAGGCGCGCCGGCGGGAATCCGAATCGCTCAAGCAGGAGATCCGGGAAGCGCGTCGCCAGGCGATCAGCGCCCGCGAAGGCTCCGACCTCTCGATGGAATCGCCGGTGGACTTCTCGAGCCGGTTCGGGGCGCTCGATCTGGTTCGCTGGCTGGCCGACTACCTGGTCCGGAAGAGGTCGGCGAACTCGGGATAGCCGCTGATGGCCGCCCATCCCGTCGCGCCCGGCTTCCAGGCCAGCGCGCTCCCCTCGACCTGCCCGGTGCCGATCATTTCGCGGACCGCCTGCTCGGTGTAGGGCCCGAAATTCCTTCCGGCCATGCTGATGGACCAGCGCGGCGCCACGACGGCCACCGGCGGCGGTGTCATCGCCTGAGCGAGCTGCTGGCCCATCGCCATGCCCGCACCCAGACCCACGCCGGCTCCCGCCGCGCCACCTGGCGTTCCCGCGGCGAGCTTCATCGCCTCGGCTGCCTGCAGCTGCGTGTACTGCGGCATCATGCCGCCGATGACGCCGAGCTTGGTTCGTTGATCGATCGCCGCCTGGACCTCCTCGGGAAGCGACAGGCTCTCCACGAAGAAGCGTGACAGCTCGAGCCCGAAGGCCGTGAAGTCGGGCGCCACGAGCGACCTGACATGCATGGAAAGCTCATCGCAGTTCGACGCGAGGTCCAGCGCCGGGATGCCGGATTCGGCCACCGCGTCCGAAAACCGGGTCAGGATGGTCGAGCGCAGCTGGCCTGCGATCTCCTCCGTCGTGGTCAGTCCCCGGGTGCCGACCAGCGTCCCGAACAGCGTCGTCGCATCCGAAACCCGCATCGCCCAGGTGCCGAACGCCCGCAGCCGGATCATCCCGAATTCCTTGTCACGCATCAGCACGGGCTGTGAAGTGCCCCATTTCAGATCGGTGAACATGCGTGTGCTGAAGAAGTAGATCTCGGCCTTGAACGGTGAGTTGAATCCATACTTCCATCCCTTCAGCGTCGTCAGGATGGGAATGTTGCGGGTCGAAAGCGTGTGGAGCCCCGGGGTGAACAGGTCGGCGGCCTTTCCTTCGTTGACGAACAGGGCCAGCTGGTTCTCCCGCACGGTGAGCCGGGCCCCCATCTTGATCTCCTGGTTGTAGACGGGAAACCGATGGACGAGTGAATCCTGGCTTTCATCGAGCCAGTCGATGATCTCGATGAACTGGCTGCCCGCTTTTTTGCCGAGGTTTCCGATCTGGTCGAACAATCCCATCGCTTCCTCCCGTCACCTCATCGCGCGGATTGGTCCCCGGGTCGGTCCTGGGGGCGCGCGGATGGTCGCAGGGGAATCTATGCTGGGGCCGGCCGCGGTCAAGCTGGAGGGCGCAGGCGTTGCAGGATATCGCGGTATCCTGCCTCCCCTTTCAGCGGTTCGAGCGCCGCGTCTCCTTCGATGAGGGCCGGGTCGCTCACCCCGGCGTCGACCGCACGCCGCAGCGCGTCGATCCCTTTGTCCTTTCTTCCCATGCGCGCGTAAGCCCGCGCCTGGCCTAGCAGGACGCGTGGGTCCTCCGGCTTGATCTCCAGGGCCACCTCCAGCATCGCCAGCGCCCGCCAGGGGTCGCTCTGCTCCATGAATTGACGCGGCTCGTAGAACGCAACCTGGACGAACACCATCTCGATCAGCCGTTTCGCCGCCTCTGACTCGAGCGGATCGCTCTGGTCGGCGGCGCGTCGCTTGAGCGCCGCGATCTGCAGGTAGGTCAACGAGGTGGCCAGGGGTGGCGGCTCCTCGGCGGCGTGGAAGTTCCTCAGAAAAGTGCTCAGCCGCGACTCGTAGGCGGTCTGCCGGGTTGCCGCGCTCTGGGCGCGACCGATGGCCGCCCGGACCGTCCTGGATTTCTCCAGCTCAGCCACCTTCGCCGCGGCGCCGGTCACGTCGTGCAACCCGGCAAAATCGCGCTCGAGGGACCTGTACGCAAGCCAGGCGCTGTAGGGATCCCCGGCCGCCTCCAGCGACAGGGCGAGGTCGCGCCGTTTCGAATAGGTCTCGTTCAGCATCGTGTCGTCCTTTGGTCTGAGCCCCTTCTTCATGGCCTGGATCTCCATCCAGTCGATCGCCTCGGCGCAGATCGGCTCGGGCCCCCAGGAATGCGGGCCATCGTACGACTCGAACCGGTGAGGCACGTGCATCGATTCGAGCCGGGCGTCCAGCGCGCGCATCTCTTCGAAGTTGAAATCGAGACGTCCCGCCCCGCCGAAAAACACGAACGGGACGCTCTGCAGCCTGGAGGACTCGAAAGGCAGCCCACCGCCGAAACCGATCAGGCCGGCCACGCGCTCCTTGAGCCGCAGGCCGAAATCCCATCCCACCCGCGCGGTGCCTGAAAAGCCGGCCAGGTAGATCCGGTGAGTGTCGATGGCGTAGCGCTGCTGCGCTTCGGGCAGCATCGCCTTGATCGCTTTCTCATTCGGTTCCCAGGGGCCATCGCTCGCCGTGTCGTAGGAGCTCATCAGGATGTAGCCACGTCTGGCGGCGGCCTGCTGGAACAGCCCGATCGGGACCATGGCGTGTCCTCGAGGATCCATCAGGATGACCACGGGCCAGGTCCTGTCGGTGGAATACGCGGGCGGCAGGTAGAGCGCGTAGGTCTGCGTCGGATCGATCCTGCAGGCGATATGCTCGGTCGTCCCGCCTCGTGCGGGCTGTTGCTCGGTGGCAGGCGCCGCCAGAAGCGCGAGGGCGGCTGCCAGCGGAATCGCGGAGATCGCGGGAAGCAAGGCTCTGTCCTTTCCGTGCCGGGGAGGTCCTGGTGCCGGGCGAGTCAGTGCCGGTAGAGAAGGAACTGAAGCAGATTGTCCTGGAAGGTGATGTTCTCCGTCAAGTCTCGATGCTTGTTGCACAGGAACAGCGAGTAGTCGAGGCGTATCCCGCTGTCGGAACCGGTGGCCGCGCCGCCGCTGTTGGCCGCCAGAAGGCTGGCCCGGGTCACGGAGCCATCTCCCGGCTCGGACATCAGGCGCTCGATCTCCGGGGTGTCGAGCTTGCGCGGCAGGTTCTTCAACCGGGTGATGGTGTCATAGCCGCCATCCTCCCGGGGGATGATCATCGCCCGCGCGGGGGTGGGCATGCAGTCCCCGCCGAAGGCGAAGTAGCGCACCGCGTCGGGCCTGCCCCCCGGCCGTTCGAGCGCGGCGCCTATCCCGCTCGCCCGTTCGAGCGCCGCCTTCAGGTAAACACGCATCTTCGCGATTCTCGCCTGGTAGCGCTCCTCGGCCTGGGCCTCGCCGAATTCACCGACGATCTCCTCGCGCAGCTTCTTGAGCCGGGCGGGGCCGAATGCCGACCACCCGTACTTCTCCCAGTTGGCCGGATCGTACAGGTCGATCGCGAGCGGCTGCCCGTTCGGATCGATGAACGGTCCGACCCTGGGACGCGGCAGCCCCTGGTAGGCCGCCGGCATCGTGAAAATCGCCTCGGGTGGCAACGGACGCACGATGTGCGCGCCGTAGTGGATCGATTCCAGCGTGTCCATCGACCCTTCGTTCGGCACGCCGATCAGCACCAGGGTATCGACATCACTGGCCCCTGCGTAGGTCGGCTCCGGTGCGCCGGTCTTCGGGAGATCGCTCGACCCGTACTTCACGTAATAGCGGGCCACCAGCCCGCCGAGGCTGTGAGTGATGAGATCGACCTTCTGCCGTTCGCCGCCGGACTGCTGATGCACGGCGCGAACCCGCTCGATCGCCTTGCCGAGAAGCTGTGCGTTCTCCGCGACATCCCGCCGCCAGTCGTAATAGAACGCGAAGCAGTCCTCACCCGGCTGCGGCCTGGCGATGTCGCCGAACGTATACCCGGCCACCTGGGTCAGGGTCAGGACGATTCTCTTGTAGAAGGCGCGGCCGGCCACTGCATCGAAAATGGCGTACGGCTCGAGGTCGTCCTTGTTGGCCGTGATGTCGGTGGAGTCGATGGGCAGGTCGAGCAGGTCGGAATGCTGCGACATCGCCGGATTCAGGGCGAGCTTGAAGCGGCTCGTGAGCAGGTTGGCGATCCGTCCCCAGACGACCTGCCCGGTAATCGAGTTTCTCAGCCGCGAGCCGAAAGCGCCCGGGATGATGATGACCGGACGATGATCGATCCGCGCTGCGCCGGGGTAGACCTCCAGCAGGTTGGGACGCATCTCGGAGCAGGCCGCGATCCCCAGTATCATCACCGCGGCGCCCACGGCACCCGCAGCGCCCGCAGGGAGGAAGAGCCGTTTCATGCAGGCAAAGTATCCCGGCACCGAAAATCCCGCAAGTTGACGCCTTGCCG
>DASROJ010000156.1:0-6623 GCA_035646975.1 Patescibacteria group bacterium | reverse complement strand
CCCCTCGGAAATCGCCCGCAGGACGCTCGACCGGTTCGGCCGGATCGACATCGTCGTGAACAACGCGGCTCACGCGGGGTCGACACGGTTCGAGCAGCTTGGCCCGGAAGAATGGCGTCTGGCGCTTGAAACCAACATGACGGCGCCGTTCCTGATGATGCAGGCGGCGCTTCCCGCGATGAAGACGCAGGGCTACGGACGCATCATCAACATCTCGTCGTCCGCCGGCCGGATGGTGAGCACGCTGGGCGGGGCGCACTACACGGCGTCGAAGACCGGATTGCTGGGCCTCACGCGCGCCGCGGCCAGGGAGCTTGGCGTCTTCGGCGTCACCGTGAACGCGATCTGCCCGGGCATGATCGATACCGAGCTGACGCGCGAGCACGCTTCCAGCGAGCTGCTGGAGCGTCTGGCGGCTTCGTATCCGGTGCCGAGGCTGGGCACGCGGCTGGAGGTCGCCGAGCTGATCTGCTTTGTCGCGTCGGAAGCCGCCGGTTACCTCACCGGCGCCTGTTTCGACATCAACGGCGGCGACCTGATGATGTAGGCGGAAATGCGGGCAAGCACCGGATGAACGAAAGCGCACGCGTGCTCGTCGCGCTCGGCCTGGCCATCGCCGGAGGACTGGCGATCGCCGCCGGCGGCAGCCCGCTTCTGCTCAGCGCGGCGGACGGCATCGCGCCGGTGGGCGCCCTGTGGGTCAATGCGATCCGGATGACGGTGATCCCGCTGGTCGTCTCGCTGATCATCACCGGGGTGGCCTCGGCGACCGATGTGAAGGCGATCGGCAGGCTCGGCGCCAGGACGCTGCTGGTGTTCTTCTCGATGCTCGCATCGCTCGCCGTCATCATCATCCCCCTGACGATGGCGGTCTTCGGATTGATGGCAGAGCGCGGTCCGAACGCCCCGCCACTGCCGGCGGGAGCCGAGGAGGCCGGCAGGCTGCTGGCGTCCGATCCGGCGCAGTCGATCAGCGGATGGCTCGTCTCGCTGGTGCCCTCCAATCCGATCGCGGCGGCAGCCGCCGGCGCGATGCTGCCGCTCATCCTGTTCACGCTGCTGTTCGCCTTCGCGGTGGCGAAGAGCAGCGTGGAGACCCGCACGAAGATCGTGGGGTTGTTCCAGGCGATCGGCGACGTGATGCTGACACTGGTGCGATGGGTGATCCTGGCCGCGCCGGTCGGCGTGTTCGCGCTGATGCTGCCTCTGGCCGCGAGGATGGGGGAGCAGCTGGTGGGAGCGATCGGGTTCTATATCCTGGCCTACTCACTGCTCTGCCTGGTGGCGATACTGCTGACCTACCCGGTGATCGCCCTGATCGGCGGCGTGCCGATGCGCAGGTTCTCGCGCGCCGCGCTGCCGGCGCAGGTCATCGCGTTCACGTCGAGCTCATCGGTGGCCTCGCTGCCCGCCCTGGTGGAATGCGCGCAGCGGGGTCTGGGTCTGCCCAGACGAATTTCGGCGTTCGTGCTGCCGCTGGCGGTATCGACTTTCCATTACGCCGGCCCCGTGACCTGGACCGTGGGCGCGATCTTCGTGGGCTGGTTCTACGGGATTCCGATCGGCCCGCGCGAGATGACCATCGTGGCTCTTTCCTCGGTCTTTCTCGCCGCGGCGGCGCCCGGGGTTCCGCGCGGCGGGTTCATCATGCTGGCGCCGCTTTTCGGCGCCATCGGACTTCCCGTGGAGGGGATCGGCATCCTGATCGCCATCGATGTCATCCCGGACACGTTCGCCACCGCCCTCAACGTGACCGGAGATCTCGCCGCGGCGACGCTGGTGGCGAGATACGAGCCCGCCGAAGAAATTGATGTGCCGATCTGACACATCATCGAACATGCAAGCCCGGTGTCCTGCGTCGGCAAAGAGCGCTCAGCGGCCGCGAAATTTGCAGGCTGCCGGCGCTCGCCTTGCGCATTGCATGAATGCGTGATACGGTCAATTGTATCAGGCTGCAGAAGGACCCCTCCGGGAGGACCCCTCGATGTTGCACGAGTTCATCATGGAAAACCGGGACGAAATAATCACCCGTTGCAGAGCCAAGGTGTTGCTGCGGTCGACTCCGCCGGCCACGTCAGCAGAAATCGATCACGGTGTTCCCTTGTTTCTGAACCAGTTGGTCGAATCCCTGAGCCAGAAATTATCGACGAATCCGGAGATCGGCAAAACCGCGCACCTGCATGGGCACGATTTGTTGCTTCAGGGGTTCACTGTCGATCAGGTCGTCCACGACTATGGTGACGTGTGCCAGTCAATTACCGACCTGGCATTGGAACAGGGTGCTCCGATCAGCACGGATGACTTCCGCACACTGAACAGGTCCCTCGACGACGCCATCGCGGGCGCCGTCACCGAGTACGGACGCGGAAGCAATGAATCCCTTATCGGCGAAGTGGTTCACCGCGACAGCGAGCGGCTCGGGTTCCTGGCTCATGAATTGCGAAACCTGATCAATACCGCGACACTTGCCTACGAGGGGCTCAAGTCGGGCAACGTCGGCATCGGGGGCAGCACCGGAGCCGTCCTCGAACGCACCCTCAAGGGATTGGGTACTCTGGTCAGCCGCTCGCTCGATGAGGTCCGTCTCACGCAGCCCGTGCAGAACGTGGACGAAATTTCGATGATCGGCTTCATCGAAGCGCTCAGGCCATCCGCGGGGGTCGAGGCAAGCGCCAGGGGCATCACATTGAAGATATTGCCCATCGAGGTTGACCTGGCGGTCAGGGCGGATCGGCAGATCCTCGCGTCGGTGGTGATGAACCTGCTGCAGAACGCGTTCAAGTTCACCCGGCCGCGCACCACCGTCACGCTGAGCGTCATCGCCAGGGACGGACGCGTGCTCATTGAGGTCCAGGACGAATGCGGTGGTCTGCCGGCGGGCGACGCCGACATCCTGTTCGACTCGTTCGTGCAGAAAGGCGAGGACCGGACCGGGGTCGGTCTTGGTCTGGCCTACTGCCGGTGGGCTGCTGAAGCCAACGGTGGAAAGATGCGCGCGCGTGACATTCCTGGAAAAGGATGCGTCTTCACCCTGGATATCCCGCGGCACCCGCGCGCGGTCCCTGTCGCCTAGTGCCGGATGCACTCTGCGCGGAAGATAACCCGCATCGGGTAATCTACCTCACGTCTTCGGGGATCTCCCTCATTCCCAGACACAGCTTGGCGTGGTTGAATGTCGATCTCGACAGTACTGGACGAGATTCAACCAGAAGCACAACCTGAGGAGACGCCATGCACGGAAAATCAGTGACGACCACCCCCGCGACCATTTCCGCCTCGAAGATCATCGGCGAGGCCGTGATCAACCGGAAGCACGAAGACCTGGGCAAGGTTCACGAGCTGGTGATGGACGCGGAAACAGGCGTCATCGCCTACGCCGTACTCTCGTTTGGCGGTTTCATGGGGATGGGCAACAAGCTTTTCGCCCTTCCCTGGAAGGCGCTCGAGTTCTCGCCGACCGACATGAAGCTCATCCTGAACGTCGACAAGGAGAAGCTGAAGAACGCTCCCGGCTTCGACAAGGAGAACTGGCCCGATTTCGCTGACAGGACGTGGGGCAAGACGATTCACAGCTATTACGGCTTCGGCACCTACTGGCAGCCCTGATAGCGGACCCGGGGCGCCTGCCGATCCGCGCCAACGGGGTCGCAGGCGCTCCAGCCGTTTTCAATTGCCGGTGAACGGAACGATGGCGCGCCCCGGATGCAACGGGCATCAGGAGGACCAGAATCTTGGCCGAACCGCAGCTTCGCAAGGTTGATCTCCATGTCCACACCGTATTTTCCAATTTCAGGCACCTGAAGGCCGTCCGCGCGCGCGACTCGTACAACGATCCCCTGCGTGTCTATGCCCGCTGCCGGGAGATCGGCTGCGACTATGTCGCGATCACCGATCACGACACGATCGACGGCGCCCTCGAGCTACTCTCGCGCCGGCCGGAGCTCGAGCCGACCGTCATCATCGGCGAAGAGGTCGAGACTTTTTTCCCCGAGACCGGGCAGTGGGTCCACGTCAACGTGCTCGATGTCGACGAGACGATCCACGAAGACCTTTGCCGGGCCAAGGGGAGCGTCTACGAGCTGGTGCCCTACCTTCGCTCGAAGAACCTCGTCCACTTTCTCAATCATCCGCTCCAGAGCTACCGGATGCAGAAAAAGCCGATGCGATTCGTCGAGGATGTCCTCGAGCTGTTCACTCATGTGGAGCTGGGTAATGGCACGTTGCCGCCCGAGCAGAACCGGGCGGCCGCCGGCATCCTGGAGTATGGCCGGAGGCTGGGGCTGACACGTTTCGGTGTGGGCGGCAGCGACGCTCACGGCATGCGTCCGATCGGCGCGTTCGTGACCCTTGCGCCGGGCGAGAACAAGCGTGCCTGGCTGAGATCCGTGGCGGAAGGAAACGCCGTCGTTGCCGGACGTGAGGTCGGCCTGGTCGAGCTGGTGGGACAGGCCTACGCGATCGTCGGCCGGTACTATCAGAGCCTCGGGGGGACCGAAGGACGACGCGACATGAAGGCTTTCAACTATCTTGCGGCGGCGACGTTTCTGCCGATCTGCCTGGCGGGGGCACCGCTCGCGGTGCTCGTGGCGAACTACGTCGAAACGAGCGGCATCAGCAAGGTCGTCTCGCGAAGCATGGCGCGCTCGGAGCTGCCGATGGCCGCGCCACACGAGGAGCCCGAAGGGCAGGGCTCGCCATGACTCAGCATGACTGAGCATGACTGAAAAGGAGGGACCATGGCGACGTGCGATGTTTGCGGCAACGATTACGACAAGTCCTTCACGGTGACCAGCGCGGGCCGTACCTACACCTTCGACGCCTTCGAGTGCGCCATCCACAAGCTCGCCCCGAAGTGCGCGCACTGCGGCTGCCAGGTGATCGGGCATGGCGTGGAGCAGTCGGGCACCTTCTTCTGCTGCGTGAACTGCTCGAAACGGGCGGGCGTCATGGGGCTCAAAGACCGGATCTGATCGCCGCCGCCTCTCCGCAAGCCTCCAGCCAATCGACAGTTTGCCGGAACCTGCCCGCGCCGCCATCCGTCTATTCCAGCCGAGTCGACCGAATCAGATCCACTTCGCCCCGGCCTGCCCGCAGACCGGAGCCCGGCCTACGGAGGTGCGCAGGTGCCGCATGCAAGCGCGATCGCCACGTGGTTGCTCCAGATCATCGCTCCGGCGCTGGCCGCCGCAAGGGAGCCGGTCGCCGTGCCGGCGGCCACCGACCAGGCGATGCGTTACTACAACAGCGACAACCTGCTCTGGTTCTTCAGCACCCTGTGGGGTCTGGCGATCCCGGCGCTCTTCCTGTTCACCGGATTCTCGGCGAAGCTGCGCACCTGGGCCGCCGGTGCGGGCCGGAGCTGGTTTGCCACCGTGGCGATTTACTTCATCGCCTTTTCCATCCTCGGCTTTCTGATCGATCTGCCGCTGAGCTTCTACCAGGACTACGTCAGAGAGCACGCCTACGGACTGTCCAACCAGACGCTGGGGAAGTGGGGCAGCGATGGCCTGCTCAACCTGCTGGTCAACACGGTGCTCGGGTCGCTGTTTCTCTGGGTCCCGTATCTTCTTCTGGCGCGCAGTCCCCGCCGCTGGTGGATCTACACCAGCGCCCTGGCGGTGCCGTTCCTGTTCCTGGTGATCATGATCGCTCCGGTATGGATCGTGCCGCTGTTCAATCACACCGGGCCGATGAAGGACAAGCAGCTCGAAGCGGAGATCCAGGCGCTTGCGCACCGGGCAGGCATCGACGGCAGCCGTCTGCTGGAGATCGAGACCAGTGTCGACTCCAGGCGTCTGAACGCCGCCGTGGTCGGCTTCGGCCAGACCAAGCGGATCATGATCACCGATACGATGCTGGGCAGGATGAACAGCGATGAGGTCCTCTACGCCGTTGGCCATGAGATGGGCCACTACGTGCTCGGGCATGTCCCCAGGACCGTTCTGTTCATCTCGCTGCTGGTGGCCGTCACGCTCGGGCTGGCCAGCCGCATCTGCGGCTTCATGCTGACCCGGTTCGGCGGCCGGTTCGGCTTCAACCGGCTGTCCGACATCGCCTCGCTCCCGCTGCTGATACTGGTGGCGCAGCTGCTCTGGCTCGGCGTGGCGCCGGCCTTCATGGCCTACTCACGGGCCCAGGAGCACGAAGCGGACCGATTCGGACTGGAGATCACGCGCAACAATCACGCGGCCGCCACCGCTTTCGTCAAGCTGCAGCAGGACAACCTGCGCAACCCGCGTCCCGGGACGTTGTACAAGCTCTGGCGGGCGCACCATCCGCCGCTGGGCGAGCGGATCGACTTCGTCAACAGCTACGCACCCTGGGAGCAGGGTCAACCAGGTCTCTATGACGGCCTTTTCGAGAAAAAGCAGACGACCCTCGGGCAGGCCGGGCGATAACCGGGCGTCCAATCTCATGTTTGGCCCCTGTTCGGTGGCAGCCACCCGTGGCCTCGATATACTTCGAGGGCATGAGAAAAAGTCTTCGATGGCTGACGGCGTCGATCTGTCTTCTCGCATGGGGGAGTCTGAGCGCAACGACTCTGCCGCCAGGGTTCCAGGAAACCGTCCTGATCGGCAATATCTTCGAGCTGACGAGCTTCGAGTGGACGCCCAACGGGGATC
>DASROJ010000155.1:0-8801 GCA_035646975.1 Patescibacteria group bacterium | reverse complement strand
GGCCGAAGGGGTCGCTCCAGGCGCCACAGATCGCCGACGATCGCCCTCCCGAGTGGACGTACGGCGAACCGGGCCTCGTCGCCACCGAGAACAACGGCCGCGTGCAGCTCAAGTGGAACCACGCCACCGATGACGTCGCGGTGTACGGCTACGAAATCCTTCGCTCCGCGGATGGAGGCCCGTTCGATCACATCAACAGCGTCAAAGGAGTGTTCTACGTCGACGACGATGTCGTGGGCGGCGTCGCCTATCGCTATCGTGTGCGTGCCTACGACCTCGCGGGAAACCGCACGCCGGCATCGAACACCGCCGAGCTGGCTCTTCCCGATCCGACAGCTGCGACGGTGCCATGAGCCTGATGCCCGAGTCCAGCCAGTCTTCGCAGATCCCCCGGTTCCCGGAACGGTTCAACCTCGCCGACTACCTGCTCGAGCACAACCTGCGCTCCGGGCGCGCGGAAAAGGTCGCGGTGATCTGCGGTGAACAGCGGTACACCTACGCCGAGATCGACATGCAGGCATGCCGCGCGGGCAACGCGCTCAGGCAGCTGGGGGTTCGGATGGAAGACCGGGTTCTCATCGTGCTGCCGGACGGCGTGGAATTCGTCGCCACATGGCTGGGAACCCTGAAGATAGGCGCGGTGTTCGCGATGGCCAACACGATTCACACCGCGGAAGATTACCTCTATTACCTCGACTACACGCGGGCGCCGGTGGCCATCGTGCATGCGTCGGTGCTCGACAGGTTCGAGAGCGTTCGCGCCAAGGCACGGCATTTGCGCGCCCTCGTCGTCGTGGGCGAAGCGGATGCGAGTGGCGCGCACATCGCGTTCGACGAGGTGGTCGGGTCGGCGCCCGGGACGCTCGAGACCGCGCCCACCTCGAGTGACGACATCGCGGGGTGGTTGTTCACATCGGGCAGCACCGGGCGACCGAAGGCGGCCGTACACTTCCATCGTGACTTCGCCTACAACATCGAGACCTATGCCAGACAGGTGCTGCTGATGAGCCAGGCGGATGTCACCGTCTCGGTGCCGAAGCTGTTCTTCGGATACGCCACGGGCACGAACCTCATGTTCCCCTTCGCGGCGGGGGGCACGACGGCACTGTTCCCCGGGCGGGCGACGCCCGAGACGATGTTCGAGATGATCGCGCGACACCGGCCCACCGTGCTGACCAGCGTCCCCACCATGATCAACTCGATGCTCAACCTCGACCCGTCCGGATCCCGCCGCGCCGACCTGTCGAGTCTGCGTGTCTGTGTCTCGGCCGGCGAGGCGCTGCCCGGGGAGCTGTATCGCAGATGGGTCGACACCTTCGGCATCGAGCTGCTCGACGGGATCGGCTCGGCCGAGATGTTCCATATCTACATCTCCAACCGGTTCGGCGAGGTCCGGCCTGACAGCCTCGGCCGGCTCGTGCCCGGCTACGAGGCGCGCATCGTCGGCCCGGACGCGGGCGACACCCTGGCGGCCGGCGAGCAGGGGACGCTCTGGATCTCCGGCGGCTCCACCGCGCTGTGCTACTGGCAGAGACGCGAATCCTCGCGCGAGACCTTTCGCGGCGACTGGTGCGTGACGGGCGACCAGTTCACCCGCGATGCCGAGGGTTACTTCTACTACCGGGGCAGGACCGACGACATGCTGAAGGTCAGCGGCATCTTCGTCTCGCCGCTCGAGATCGAGGATTGCCTGCTCGGTCATCCCGCCGTGCGCGAGGTGGCCGTGGTGGGGTGCCCGGACGACGGCGGGCTCGTCAAACCCAAGGCATTCGTGGCCCTCAAGCAGGGTTACGAGCCCTCGCGCGATCTGGCTCTGGAGTTCAAGGCGTTCGTCAAGGGGCGGCTGTCGCCATACAAGTATCCTCGATGGGTGGAATTCGTCACGGGGCTGCCCCGCAGCGACAGGGGGAAGGTGTTGAGGACCGATCTGCGCGATGGTGTCAAGGGGATCCTGAATGTCACGCTCACGTGAGCACGACCTGGGAGCGTTGAGCTGGACGCGGCTGGACCCGGCGGTGAAGAACCCCGGGCGTCCGGCGGTGGCGTTGCTGCCCATCGGCTCCACGGAGCCTCACGGGCCGCACCTCCCGCTCGAAACCGATGTCATCATTTCCCTGGAGACGGCGCGGCGCGCTGCCGCGCGGCTGGCGGGCCTGGGCGTGTCGGCATTCGTGCTGCCCCCTGTCGGCTACTCGGTGACCGACTTCTCGAAGGACTTCGCCGGCGCCATCGGCATCACTCGGCAGACGTCGCTGGCGCTGGTGTCGGACATCTGCCGATCGGCGCTGACAGGGGGCTTTTCCGCGGTCTGCCTGGTCAACAGCCACCTGGAGCCGGATCACCTCGCGGCGCTCCGCGACGCGGCCCGCATCGTCTCGTCCGAGACGGGAAAGCCGGTCATCTTTCCGGACAAGACCCAGCGACGATGGGCCGCCACGCTGACCGACGAGTTCCGATCGGGCGCCTGCCACGCGGGACGGTACGAGACGTCGTTGGTGATGTCCAGCGATCCGGGTCTCGTCGACGAGGAAGCCAGACGCCGGCTCGCTCCGGTGTCGATCAGCATCGGGCGCAAGATCAAGGAAGGCGCCGGCAGCTTCCTGGAGGCGGGCGGAGACCAGGCCTATTTCGGCGATCCGGCCGCCGCCTCCAGCGAGGAGGGCGAATCCACCTACGACGCGCTGGCCGCGATGGTCGAAACGACGGTCATGGAGGCGCTGCGTTGAGCGCGGCATCATGAGCTGCCCGTGAGCTATTCGACGACGGTGAAAGTGCGCTTCGGCGACATCGACCATGCGGGTATCGCCTATTACCCGAACCTGTATCACTACCTCCACATCGCCTTCGAAGAGTTCTTCGAGGAGTTCGTCGGCACGCCCTACCCCGAGGTTCTCGACCGGGACAAGATCGGTTTTCCGACCGTCCGCGTGGAGACCGAGTTCCTCAGGCCAATCCGGTACGGCGATACACTCACCATCTCGATCGCCATACCCCGCATCGGACGCAGCTCGGTGGAGCTCGAGTTCACCGCGACGCGGCGCGGCGATGACGACGCCTGCATCCTGAGCCGGCAGACGGTGGTCTGTGTCGACATGGCGACGCTTCGACCGGTCGAGCTGCCGCGGAGGTATCGGGAGCTTTTCGAGCGATGCGCCCCGTCATGAGCCGAGACGCTGCTTGATCTCCCGATGCCGCTGCTCTCCCAGGTTTGTCCCGTGCAGCTTGTTGTTCCTGATATACGACCTGAGGTGATCGATCCGGTCGGGCGTGAGCGGATGGGTGCTCAGCCATGCCAGAGCCCTGGGCTGGCCGGCCTCCGACTTCTCGAGCTTCTCGAAGAAGGTGATCATCGCGCGGGGATCATAGTCGAGCTTGCTGATGTACCGGGCCCCGTACTCGTCGGCTTCGGTCTCCTCGCTGCGACTGTGGGCGCGCAGCAGACCTGTCCCGGCGATGCTGGCGGCCAGCTGTTGCGCCATCGATGGGTTCTGCCCAAGTGCGGCGGCGGCCAGCGCCTGGAATCCGTAGGCGTTCACCATGGCCCGCTCGACGTGCCGGCCCGCGATGTGTCCTGATTCGTGCGCCATCACACCCGCCAGCTCGGCCTCGTTGTCCGCGGTGAGCAGCAGCCCCGAGTAGACGTAGATGTGCCCGCCGGGGGTCGCGAACGCATTGACCGTGTTCGGATCGGCAATCAGATGAACCTTGAAGTCGACACCGGGGCGATCCTTTGCAGCGAGCGCGAAGATCCTCGATGCGATCCCTTCCACGTACTGGGTGACGGTGGCGTCGTTGACGTACTTGACACCCTTCGCCGCGAGATCCTCATGAACCTGCGCGCCGATCTGGTTGCCCTGCTCATCCGAGATCAGCGTCCGGGCAAGCGTCGTCTCGGTTTGCGCCCGCTGTCCTGCGCTGCAGGCGATGATACCCGCGCCACTCAGCGCGAGCATGACAAGTCCAGGTATCCGGATTGAGTTGAGCATCGTCTGTTCCCCTGTCCAACCACCGCATGGCAACACTGTAATGCAGATCGCCGCCCCTGCCACGGAGCCGGGTGCCGGACGACCGCCCAGCGTGACGAGCCAAAACCTGCGCACCGCCGGAAATATCGCGCGGCGAGGTTGAATTCGCGATCAATCAATAACTTTCGTAACTGCCCGCACTGATCCGTTCATTTTCAGAACGTTTCATAAAATGTTTGACATTCCGAGGGCAGGGGGCGCAGACTCTCGCGCATACAGCTCCCATCATCGTCAACCTTTTCCGAGGAGGCGGACCATGTACGCGCTCTTGCACCGTGCTTTGATCTTTGCAGTGGTGCTCGTCGGGGCGACCCTCTCGACCCTCTCCCAGGAGGTTGGGCTGGTCTCCGGGCGGGTGACGGATGAACGGGGAGTTCCATTGAAAGGGGCGCTGGTGACTTTGTCGGGCCCCCGCATCCAGGGAAGTCAGGAAGCGACCACGGATCGTGACGGCAGGTACTGGTTCCCCGCGGTTCCCGGCAACCAGCCGCTCACGATGAAGGCCGCCACGCCAGGCCGCACCTCGCTGCTGTACGTCGGTTACGAATCGCGCCGCTCCACCGCGGTCGGGGTCGACTTCACACTGCGGCCACCGGGTGAGCATGAGATTCTCGCGCTCATCGAGGCCGACGTGCCCTACCACCAGATCGCGCTGGAAGGCGCCGTGTCGACCATGCCCGGTCATGTCTCGACCCTCATGGTCAAGGACACCGGTCCCGAGACCGTGCGCCTGCTCACCGCGCGCCTCGATCTCAAGCCGAGCGTGGTGCTGGCCATCGGTGATGTCGCGGCGCGACTCGCGCGTCGGCACATCCAGGATGTGCCCGTGGTCTATTCGATGGTGCCCGCCCCGATGGATGCGGATCTCATCGCGGCGAACCTGTGCGGCGTGCCGCTCAACGGAGGCTTCGATCGGCAGATTGAGCACCTCAGGCACCTGATGCCGGAGGCCCGACGCATTGGCACGATTTACGACCCGCATCGGATGGGACGGACGTTCCGCGAGGCAAAACAGATCGCCGGCGCCGCCGGAATGGATTTGGTGGCCGCGCACCTCCACCGCAGCCATCGCGCCCATGGCGAGGATCCGATGGGGATTCGCGCCGCACTCGATGAGCTCGCGGCCAGGCAGGTCGACGCCATCGTGCTCATGCTGGATCCCCGGACGATGGACGGCGACGGGTTCGAGCAGGTGACCCGGTTCGCGCAGCGGCACGACATCGTGCTGGCGGTCCCGGATGCGTCGATGGTCATGCCGGGCAGGATCTTCTCGTTCGTGCCCGGTTTCTGGGATCTCGGCGCCTACGCCGGCACGATCGTGCGGCGCATCGTCGAGGGGAAGGCAAACCCTTCGCAGGTCGGCATGTCGTATCCCGACCGCGAGACGCCGGGTGGCACCACGACGCGTCTGCAGGCACGGAGCTTCCGTGAGGTGCTGCCGGCCGGAGACACCGCCGGGCGGGTCCGAATCGCACGGGAGGAGTAGGCTCCACGAGGGCTCACCACCCCCGCCCGCGGGCCCGCTCCCACAGCGGAGCGTGCATTTCCCTCGTCCGCGGGCGGGGTTATAATGTCTGCTCGATGGAGGGAACGCTCATGAAGAGCTCCTACGAACTCGCGATGGAGAAACTGCTCAAGCAGGACATGTCGCGCGCCGAGACGATGCCTCTGTTGAATCAGAAACAGAAAGAAGAGATCGCCGGCATACGGCAGCAGTACCAGGCGCGGCTCGCCGAGAGGGAAATCCTTCACCACGCCGAGCTGACAAAATCCCGCGCTCTGCGGGATCCCGAGGCGGTGCGGGCGGTGGAAGAAGCGTATCGCCGGGATCGCTCGCGCATCGAGAACGACATGGAAACCAAGATTCGGGCCGTTCGGTCGCGTAGCGTCTGAGCTTTCAGTACCAGGTGAGATCGAGGCTCTTTTTCACGAAGCCTTTCAGCTCCACGAAGAGGGTGGTGTCCGGAACGTCCGGCACGTCGCGCAGGGATGACGCGTTCCAGACTCTGCCTCCATCATCCTGGACCACCACTCTGAACATGTGCTTGCCGGCGAGAATCGGGACGTGGCGCGAGAGCGCTCCCTGCATCCTCATCCGCGATCTTTCTCCGTGGAACGACTCGGACAGGAGCGGCTTGCCGTCCATCGTCAGGCTCAACCTGCCATCCTTGAGGTTGTGGGCGAATCGCAGCGTCATGTCCACCTCGGCAGGGGCGGCGGGTGCGGCCGCCTCGTTCTCGAGCGCGTTGCGTGTCGCGGAGGGTTCCCTCAGGAACGACGCTCCGATGATGACGACCAGGGCGAACCCGGCGATGGTCAGCAGCGCCATCAACGCCTTCATCTGCAGCGGAAAGGATGTTCCGCCCGTGGTCTGGCTGACCGCCGAGACATCCTCTTCATGCTCCAGGATGACCCGCTCGAGCAGGGCCTCGGGGACGTCCTCCGTATCCAGGGTGGGCAGCTCGAGCACGAGCTCGGGTCTCGTCGCGTCCAGATCCTGCGCGTGGGTCAGCGGTCGGCCCACCTCGAGGCACCGCAGGTCTTCGATGAGCTTGGACGCCGACGCGTAGCGTCGCTGCGGACTCTTCTCCAGGAGCTTGAGGACGATCTCGTCCCACTCCCGCGGGACCTCCCCGTTTCTCTCGGAGGGGGCCCTGGGAGCGACCGCGATGACCTGGTGGTACAGCGCCGCGATGGTCTCGCCCCGAAACGGCTTCTCTCCTGTGAGCAGCTCGTAGAGAATCACCCCCAGCGAAAAGAGGTCGGCTCTTCCGTCCACCGGCTGCTCGAGCAGCATTTCGGGGGCGATATAGGAAGGCGACCCGATGGATTGCCCCGTGCGCGTCAGGTCCGAGGAGTCGATCCTCGCCACACCGAAATCGGCGAGCTTCAGCAGGCCGTCCTCGCGCACCAGGATGTTGGCCGGCTTGACGTCACGATGCACCACGCCCCGCCGATGGGCGTAGTCCAGCGCGCGGGCGATCTGCATCGCCATGTCGAGCACCATTTCCTGCGGCAATCGCTGACCATGAGGCGCCACCTGACGCAGGGTCCGGCCTTCCACGAATTCCATCGCGATGTACGAGGAGGCGCCTTCGTCGATCTCACCGATGTCGTACACGGTCACGATGTTGGGATGAGACAGCAGTCCGGCGGCGCGGGCCTCGCGCGCGAACCTGATCTGCGAGTCCTCTCGCAGGGGTCCGGACAAAGCGTCGTTGAGGTGGATGGTCTTGAGCGCCACGATGCGTCCGATGACCGGGTCGAGCGCCCGATACACCACTCCCATCGCGCCGCGGCCGACGACCTCCTGGACTTCGTATCTGTCGATGTTCTTTGGGTGATCTGGCATGCGGGGCCAGAATCTATGGCCCCCCGGGGGTTCCAGCAACCCGGCCGGAAGCCGGGCAATGTGCTCCGCCGGTCCCCCGTTATTCCTCTGCTTCCTGGGCGTAATCGAAGGTGACGGGGAACACGTTCTGGATCTCCAGCCTTACCTTGCACTTAGGGCATTCGATCACGTCGCCCATCTCCGCGTCTTCCTCCAGCTCGAAGTTCTCCTCGCAGTCTGGACAGGTGCCCATGCAGCCTCCTTGCCTCTGGTGCCAGGGGGAAATGAGTAGTCAATGCGGGACCAAAGTCAAGCAGTGGGAAGGGGTGCCGGCGCCCAGCGCGGCACTCAGGGGCAGGCCGGGTGCGCATCGCGACCCGCCGTGCCGTACGTGCCAGGACCGCAGGCGTTGCGCGATTTCACCAGGTAGTACCTGACGATGTCGGGTGGCGGGACGGCACCGGAGTCGAACGCCGGGGAGGCCGTCACTGCCGGAAGGCAGCCGCCGGTGGCGAAATCAACCGTTCCCATCACCGATATCTGACCCGTGGCGATGTCGTAATGTGTCCCGGAGCCGATCGACTGGTTCGTCCAGCTGATCGTGGTGGGGGATCCGCCGAACGTGTCGAGGTCCTGCACCTCGAACGGGACACCGAAGGCTGTCGCATCCCGCGCAGCACAGTCCGCCGTATCGGCCACCGTGTCGTTGTCGTCGTCCAGGTCGGCGCAGTCATCCAGGCCGTCGTTGTCCGTATCGATGACATGGTTGTCCGGTGTTCCGTCGCAATCGTTGTCCAGGCCGTCGCAAAGCTCAGGGCCGGGGGCGACGCCCCCCACGCACGCGATCGATCCGCCGGAGCAGAGGGTCGTTCCGAAAGAGCAGGTGCCGACGTTCGACCCGCACGTCATCCCGCCACCGGGGTTCCCTTCGTCGACTCCCTGGCTGCAGTTGTTGTCCAGGTTGTCGCAGATTTCGATATTGAGAGGCGACTGGGCGGCCGAGTTGTCGTTGCAGTCGAGGTCGGAGGGGGATCCGTCGAAATCCTGGTCGACCACGCCCGCCGGACAGACATCCCCGGCGCCGGGAGCATCCGCCGCCGCGCTGCCGAGCGTGCCCCGTCCGCACGCATTGAAGGAACGCACGAGATAGAACCAGCCGTCCCCCGGCGGCGGTGCGGGACGGGTGTCGATCCCCGCGCCGCCGTTGACCGTTGAGGCCAGGCAGAAATCCTCCTGGAAACCCCCGCTCGCCCGCAGCCGGCCGAGCCGCCCCGAGACCAGCTCGTACCGGGTGCCGGACCCGATGCTCTGCGTCGTGTAGGTGATGGCCGTTGGCGCCGCCCCCGCGACGTCGAGATCGGCCACTTCGAAAGGAATGCCGGAAGCCGTGGCGTTGAGCGGCGCGCAATCGATTGCGTCGGGTGCGGTGTCGTTGTCATCGTCCC
>DASROJ010000154.1:0-12135 GCA_035646975.1 Patescibacteria group bacterium | reverse complement strand
CTGCTGCTCTGCGTGGTCGTCGCCTCGGCCTGGGGGCTCGGCGCGTTTCTGCTGAGCCCCTTGCGCCTGTTCGACGAGTCGCCTGATGAAGCGCCGTTCTTCGAAATCGGCGCTGGGCTCGGTGGCCTCGCCCTCGGCATTTTCGCAATCTCCGCGGCAGGAGTGCTCTACCGAGAGGTGGCCGTCGCATTGCTGGGGCTTGGAGTTCTTCTGCTCGCGAGGAGAGGTGACCCCCGCCGGCACGGCGCTTCGTCCGGTCAGCCATGGGGCGCCACCGAGTACGCCCTTCTCGGAGTGTCGATGCTCGCGGGAGTCATGACGCTTGTCGGCAGCATCTCGCCGCCTGAATTCTACGACGCGCTGATCTACCACCTCGCGGTGCCCGACTTCTACATCCGGCACCATGGAATGGCTCCCATGCCCGACAACTTCTACGCGGGCTATCCGGCGAACATGGGAATGCTCTATGCCCTCGGCCTACTGCTGAACGGTGGCGAGCTGGCCCAGTCGATGCACTGGTTGTGCGGCGCGCTGGCGGCCGGCGCCCTGGCGGCAACGGGGGCAAGGCACATCGATCGAAGGACCGCGTTGCTCGGATGCGTTTTTTTCGCGTTGCGCCCGGGAGTCATGTTGATATCCACGTGGGCGATCGCCGATCTCGGGGTCACACTCTTCGGCCTGCTTTGCTTTTCTGCCGTCCTCAACGCCTGGCAGGGAGGCGGCCGCAGGTGGATCGTCGCGGCGGGAATTTTCGCCGGCCTGGCGCTGGGCACGAAGTACACCGCGGCCATTGTCGTGGTGGCACCCGCGGCGACGGCGCTCGCGCTGCGCCCGCGCGGCGGTCTGTTTTTCAGGGCCACCTGGCGCGCCTGTCTTGCCGACCTGGCGCTCATGTCGGGCATTGCGCTGCTGCTGGTGTCGCCATGGCTCGCGCGCAACGTTGTCTACTCCGGCAATCCCTTCGCGCCCTACTTCAGCAGTCACGCCAATTCGGGTGGGCAGGTCACGCCCGATGTCATGGATGAAGTCGGTCGGCGACTGCCTGAAGGCGGCCAACCGGCCGATCTGATGTGGCACTATCTCTCGGCCCCATGGACGGCAACGATGGGCCGGCTCGGCGCCGGCGGCTACCTCGGGCCGGGGCTCCTGATGCTGGTTCCTCTGCTGCTGTTCATGCGGGGCCTGCCGGGGATCACCAGGCCTCTGGCGATTATCGCGGGGGCCGGCTTCCTCGGCTGGGCGGTTTCCAGCCAGGTGACGCGTTATCTCTTTCCGGTGCTTCCTCCCATCGCCCTGCTTGCGGCGGTTGCGGCGCGGCGGCTGCCGCGGTCATTGACCATGGCGGGCATCGGATGGGCCCTTGCGTACAATGTTTTTCTCTTCCTGTTTCTCGTCGAAACGATCGGGACCTACCGGGTGGTGACCGGCGCCGAGACGCGCGACGAGTATCTGACGCGAAGGGTTTCGTATTTTGCGGCGGCATCCTTCCTGGCGGAGAAAGCCACGCCGGCCGACCGCGTGCTCTTCGTGGGGGAGGGACGCGGCTTCTACTGTCCCATCCCTTACGCAGCGGCCACGCCGTTCGATCCTCCCATCCTGGATCGTTACGTGCGTTCGGCCACCGACGAGACGGATCTCATACGGAGGCTCAAGGCGGACGGCTTCACCCGCCTGCTCGTCAGCGGCCCCGAGCTCGAGCGAACGCGGGGAGTCAAAGCGGACGACCTGATGAAGTCGTCCTTCCCCTCCGGGTCACCGCGGCTCCTTTTCGAGAAGCACGATGTTCGAGTTTACGCTCTGCCTTGATGTGGGAGCAGGCGCACTTGACCCCTGGCACCGGTTCGGTATGAACTGTGTCCATCCGGCACCTGACCTCATAAGGAGCTGCACCGATGAAGCGCACCGTTCTGTCGCTGCTCGCGGCCACCCTGCTGGTGGCCCCTCTTGTCGCGTCGCCAAAGCTCGATCTGAACGCACCGGGTCGAACCGCGGAAGAAAAAGAGCGCGACAAGTTCAACAAGCCCGATGACCTCTATGCATTCTGGGGAATCAAGCAGGGCGACACAGTCCTCGACTTCATTCCCGGCGATGGGTACAACACCTACCTGCTGAGCCAGCTGGTCGGGCCCAAGGGGAAAGTGATCGCTGTGGGGAGCTACGAATTCGACAAGCTGGAAGCTCGTCTCAAGGCCAATCCTCTGCCCAACGTGCAGCATCTGAAGAACGAGGGGCTGGATGCGCTGGCCGAGGGCTCGGTGGATGTCGTGGTCACCATCCGCAACTACCATGACCTGGGCGCGGACCGCAGGGACAAGGTGCTTGCCGGATTGAAACGCGCGCTCAAGCCGGGCGGCGTGCTCGGCGTGGTCGACGCCCGGACGAAGTCGGGGCGTGACGTCCCGAACCACCGGATCGCCGACGATGTGATCAGGACCGAGATCACCGCCGCGGGGTTCAAGCTCGCCGGCACTTCGGAGATGCTCGGCAACAAGGATGACGATTATTCCAAGCCGAACTGGGAAAAGCGGTACGCCCTGGATCAGAGCTGCTTCAAGTTCGTGAAGTGAGGCGCGCCGCTACGCCTTGAACCGTGACGGGAAGTCTTCGCCGATTTCCTTGTCGGGGTGGATTTCGCGAGCGCGTTCCACCAGCAGTTGCTCGGCCTCTTCGTTGTTCGGGTCGGGGACGCAGCAATCCACGGGGCAGACCGCCGCGCACTGCTCGGCATCGTGGAAGCCCACGCACTCGGTGCAGAGGGCAGGGTCGATGACGTAGATGTCCTCCCCCTGGCTGATGGCCTGGTTGGGGCATTCCGGCTCACAGGCGCCGCAGTTGATGCACTCTTCGGTGATCATGGTGGACATGCCGAGGCTTCTCCTCATTCATCCGGTCAGGGCCGAACCTGCCGCGTGAAGAACTATACGGCGCGGCCTGTAGCGGGTCAACCGGGCCCGCCGGCCGATAGTGACGTTATCGGCGGGTCGGCGTCGACGTCGGTGGAAGAAGAGGCCATCCGTTGGCGGCGTCTGGAGGACATGCTATCGTGACGCCGCATGCCACACGTCACTTTTCTGCCCGAGGGCAGCACAGTCACCGTGCGCAAGGGCACCACCATCTTGAAGGCCGCCCAGGAGCTGAAACTCGAGGTGCGGACGGACTGCGAGTTCGGTTGGTGCGGCACCGATCCGTTCGTCATCGTTTCGGGGATGGAGAACGTCTCGGAGCCCGAGGAAGACGAGTGCGAGAACATCCGCATGAATCACTTCCCACCCAACGTGCGGATGGCGTGCGTCACGAGGGTTCTGGGCGATATCGTGGTTGAGCGTTACAACTGAAGTTGAGCGTTACAACTGAACAGGAGCAGCGACGTGGAACAGGACAAGCCCCCGGAGGAGGGTCAGAAAAAACCGGGCGCGCCGGTGGCGCCGCCGGCCCGGGAGTCAGCGCCACCAGCTCCACCCGCAGCGGCCCGACCGGTGGCTCCACCGAAGCCCGAGGCCCCATCGCTCACGCCGCTGCAGATGATCTCTCCAATGCTGAGATCGTTTCTCGAACGTCTTCTCGGTTCGGGAGAAACGGTCACGGTCGAAGTGGGAAAGGATGCTTTCACGGGACGGATCTTCCGCCTGATGCTCCACGAGGGTTGGATTGCGCTCGAGCATGTCGATGGCCGCCGCCGGATGTTCTTCATCATCACGGGCGGGAAGATCACGGCGAAGTCGGGCGAGGTGGTCGAGCTGGCAGGGGCGCACGCAAAGTAGCTCTTACCGCGCGTCGCCTGGCGCGGCTCCCAGGCTCTCGAGCATCTTGCGCCCATAGGCGGAATCAGGCTGCGCCTTCACCAGACGCTCGAACGCCTGCCGCGCGCGGACCCGATCCCCGGTCTCGAGATACGAAGTCCCCAGCAGGCCCAGGATCAGCGGGCGCCCCTCGCCATCCGGCCCAAGCCGGGATTCGGACGCCTCGAGCAACGCGATCGCCTCCGCATGCCGTCCCGAAGCCTGCAGTGACGTGGCCTCGATCAGGCCGGCGACCAGGCACCCGGGCGTCACGGCAAGAGCCCGCGCCGCTTCGGCGGCGGCGCCGGCAGGGTCATCGCCAGGTGACCAACGGCCGGTCATGAACAGGTAGGGATTGGTGTGCCGGTATTCATCCGCCGCGATCACCGGGGCCCATCGTGGCTCGCGCCTGACATAGATCATGGCGAGGTTGTCGTAGTAAACGAGCGCCCAGCCGCCATCGGACGCGAAGGCCGCCACCGGACCTTGCACATCGTCCAGCCGGTACGACAGCACGGCATAGTCGAAACGATAACGGCGCAGTAGGTCACGCATCCGGGCGGGATCGGCCATTGCAAGACTGTACTGCTCGACGAACTCGCCTCCATAAACGTCGAGACGCGAATCGATGAAGACCTTCGTGCCGGGCCACGCGCGCCATGTGAGATAGGAGCCGAACGCGAATGAATTGAGCGCATTCCCCTCGAGGTGATGGGACAGGACGTACTCGATCGCTGAGACCGGCACGTTGTCGGCGATACCCAGACCCGGGCGGCGCGCACGGCCCGTCTCGTGAGGCACGCCGTGCAGCGTCGCCGCGATGGCGAGCAGGACGACGATCGCGGTGGAGGCGATCATCCCGGAATACCCGCCGAGGCGGGGGCGCCAGCGCTCCGGCCGAAGACGTCCCGCTGGCGTGGCCAGCCATTCCGACGCCGATGCTCCAATCCATGGCGCTGCGGCCACTCCCAGCACGCTCGCGTTGCGCTTGGAAAACAGTGACAGCGCGGCGAAAAGGCAAAGCGACACCGCGGCGCCGTACCTCCGTTTTCTGAGGCTGAAGACAACCGTTGCGAGGGTCAGCAACAGCACTCCGCAGTAAACATAGAAGTGAAACGAGCCGAGAAACGGCTCGTCGAACGGGCCGGACCACTCCCGGATGCGTCTGCGGAAAACGGGATCGGTGAAGAGGAAGACGAATCGGTAGAGACCCGCGCCGTATGGATTCAGCAGCGCTGCCGCCGACATCGCGCCGGCGGCGAGCCAGGCCCCCTGCGCGGCGGCCAGCGCGATGCCAAGCACGAATCCACCATGAAGGTTCGCCCAGGCCGCCTCCAGCAGCACGAGGATCACGATCGTGCCCGTCCGGGCCGAACGCACCCGCGCCAGCGCCAGCGATGTCGCCGCGATCAGGATGAAGGTGAACAGGTGCGGCCGGGCGAAAAGATGCGAAGTCATCGCGGTGATGGCGAGGACACCCGACCAGAAACCGGCGATCTCGCTGCCGCCGATCCGGCGGCAGCCTGCCGACACGAGCAGTGCCGTGAGGAACAAGGCGAACGGCTTGAAGGCGATCAATCCGGTGATCCCGAAAACCCGGTAGACGGTGAAGAAGAGTACCTGCGCCAGCCACTCGTGCGCGACGTAGGGGGAGCCGCCGCGCGTGAACGAGTACTCGTCGAGATGCGGAACTTCGCCGCGCTCGACGATCAGCCGTCCCGTGGTGAGATGAAGCCATACATCGTTGTTGGAAATCGGGTTGACGCCGACCGCGAGGGCCAGCAGGGCAAAGGCGATGATGGCGGGAATTGCCGGACGCATCGCCTCATGATATCGCACGACTTGTGACATACTGTGCCGCTCGATTTTCACCGAGCCACGTCGGAGGAGCGCGTGCTCGAAGTCGAAGGACTCTCCAAGCGATACGACGGGCTCCTGGCCGTCTCGGATCTTTCCTTCGAGGTGCGCCCGGCAGAGATCCTGGGGCTCGTCGGCCCCAACGGTGCGGGAAAGACGACGACCATGAGATGTCTCGCCGGGATCCTGCCGGCGACGGCCGGCAAGGTGAGGATCTGCGGCCATGATCTCGCCTCCGATCCCGTGGAGGCCAAGAGGCGGCTGGCCTTCATCCCCGATGAGCCGCGACTGTTCGATTACCTCACGGTTTCGGAGCATCTCAAGTTCATCGCGCGCATCTACCAGGTGCCCGAGGCGGAGGCGCGGGCTTCGACCCTGCTGGCCGAGCTGGAGCTCACCGACAAGACGAAGTCTCTGCCAGGGGAGTTGTCCCGCGGCATGAAACAGAAGCTGGCCATCGCGTGCGGTCTCCTGCACGACCCCGCGGTCATCCTGTTCGACGAACCGCTCACCGGGCTCGACCCGGTCGGCATCCGTCGCATGAAAGACTCGATTGCCCGGCGCGCCGGCGCGGGCGCCTCGATCATCGTCAGCTCGCATCTTCTGCACCTGGTCGAGGAACTGTGCCACCGCATCCTCGTGATCAAAGGGGGAACGAAGGTGGCGCATGGCACTCTTGCCGAGATAAAGGCGGCCGCACCCGAGCTGCAGGCCGACGCGAGCCTCGAGGACGTGTTTCTCCACGTGACCTCGCACGGGCCGTCGGCAAAGTGACCGGAGCGTTCCTGTTCCTGACCCTCTGCTCCTTCAGGAATCGCATCCTGTCGCAGCTCCGACGGCTCAAGCGCCCCCGTTACCTCTTCTCCGCTGTGATCGGCGGCGTCTATTTCTACTTCGTTGCGGGGCGTCACTGGATCAACGGGATGCGCTTTGCCGGGCAGGCAGGTCGTGCCATGCTGCCCGTCGGCCTGCTCGAAGTGGTGGCCTCGGTGCTGGTCCTCGGCAGCATCGTCGTATCGTGGTGCGCCCCCTCGCCCGTCTCGCCGCTGACGTTCAGCGAGGCCGAGATCCAGTACCTGTTCCCGGCGCCGGTATCGCGCCGGAGCCTCGTGAAGTGGAAACTGATGCGCGGGCAGCTCGGTGTCCTCTTCAGCATCGTCATTTTCACCGCGGTTTCAGGGCCGTACTTCGCCCGCGGTAATCGCGTGCTTTTTCTTGCCGGCGCCTGGATTCTCTTTGCGACGATGCAGTTCCATCTCACCGGGATCCGGATGGCGAGGCACAATCTGCAGCGGCGGGGAATCGGCTGGGCGACACGAACGGCGATCACCTCGTTTCTCGCGGTTTCCGCGGTGGGGCTCTGCATTCTGTGGGCTGCGAAAAATGTCGGCCCGCCCGACCCTGCGACGATCAAGAACCTGGCCGGGCAGGGAAGCGTGTCCGATTACGTGGGGCGGCTGTTCGGCGCCGGGCCGGCCTGGCTGCTGACATGGCCCGCGCGACTGATCATCCGTCCCGCGCTGGCGAGCGACGCTGCGGGGTTCCTGCTGGCCATCCCCGCGGCGCTCGCGCTGCTGCTGGTGAACTATGCCTGGGTCCTGCGCGCTGGCGTCGTGCTGGAAGAAGGGGCCCTCGCGGCCGCCCGCAGGCTCGAAGAGTCGCGGGAAGCCCACCTGCGGGGCAGACTTGGCCGCACCCGCAAGGTGCGCGCGGTTCCCGCGCCCTTCGCGCTGGCCCCGACAGGACGGCCGGAGGTGGCGCTGATCTGGAAGAACATGATCGCGGCACTCAGAGGGATCGGCGGGATGCCGACGTTTCTCTGGTTGATGGCGGCCTGCATGGTCCCGGCGCTGGTCAGCATGGTGGCCAGGGGCCATGGGCTCGATGTCGTCTTCCAGATCGCCGGCACCCTGTGCGGCATCTCGGCGATCGCCCTGCTGCTCGTGGGGCCGTCAATACTTCGGTGCGATTTCCGGCAGGATCTCCAGCACATCGACCTGCTCAAGACCTATCCGCTGCGCGGCTACTCGCTCGTGATGGGAACGTTGCTGGCGCCCGTGATGTTGCTGACGATCATCCAGTACGTGCTTTTCGCCTGCTTCGCGATTCTGAACACATCGTCGTTCGGAGAATTTCTCCCGACGAGGTCCGGCCCCGCGGCGCTCGCGGTGGCCGGCGCCATCGTCGCGCTGCCGATGAACATGGTGGCCGCGCTGATACAGAACGCCGCCTTGCTGCTGATCCCGGGATGGGTTTCGCTTGGACCCGTCCGGACGAGCGGACCGGAACGTATCGGGCAGGGGATGATCACGACGCTCGGTTTCCTGCTCGTGATGGCGGTGAGCGTGATCCCCGCGGCGGCCGTCTTTGCGCTCACCTTTTTCGTTCTGTCCAAGTTCCTCGGCAACACCGGCGCGCTGCCCGTGTCCGCGCTGCCGGCAGCCGCCGTGATCCTGGCCGAAGCCTGGATCGGCCTGCTCATCCTCGGAGCGTTTCTGGATCGGTTCGATCCATCGCGCGAGTTGGATTCCCTGACCCGGTGACAGAGTTTCCTGCCGCCGGGTATTGACCCGATACGCGAGGCGACGCTCGATGCCGTGTCAGCATTGAAATCGTGAAAGTGCTTGACACCCGCCGCCAGGCGGGGTATAACGCAGCATCTCACAAGGTCCCCTCAGGCCAAGGGAGACGATATTCTCATGAAGATGAAACAACGTCTTTTGCTCGCCATCGGCATCGGCGTTCTTCTGTTCGCTCCGGTGTCGACGTCGCTCGCCACCAGCGCGGGGCGGATCTACTCCCGTTGCATCAACTCGTGTAACTCGGTGCGGCAGGCTTGCACGAGCCGGTGTGCGCCGGATTGCCTCGCCCTGTTCCCGAACGACAGCGTGGCGCGCAGTGCCTGCACGAGCCTCTGCAAGGACACTTGCATCTCCGAGGACAAGGATTGCAAGGACAGGTGCCAGGCCATCAAGGATGGAACCTGCCCGTCCGAGCCGTGACCCTGATCCGACGCTCGAGTGCGCATGCTGCGGCAGCATTGACTCCTCTGTCGTGCGTAGACGGGAAATCTCGATCTGCGTGCTCTCCGATAACACCGACAGCCGTGTAACCACAGAATCCGGGGCCGGCGCGAAAGGTGCCGCTGGCCCCGTTCCGACCGCCCCGAATCCCTTGACAGGCCCTGCATACCAAATAGATTGTCATCAGGGTGAGTCCAGTACCTCGAGTGTCCCATGGGGAGGGGTTGATGCGTTCAGTCATTCGTTGGGCGGTCGCCATCGGTTTCGGTTGCTCACTGGCCCTGGCAGGCTCCACGGTGATCGCGAATGATGTGGGTCGCAATTTCTCCCGGTGCGTCAACGCGTGCGATGCCGCCAGAAAAGCCTGCAGCCAGCAGTGCGTGGCCGATTGCAAGGGGATGTTCCCGAACGACCCGGTCCAGCGGGGTTCCTGCCAGAGCCAGTGCGTCCAGACCTGCGTGACCAACGAACGCGACTGCAAGGTGGTCTGCCTGGCGATCAAGAACGGCCAGAGTCCCAGCCAGCCTGAGTAACGGCCACTGGACGAGGCAGCGCGAAGTACCTATCATCCCGCCTCGTGACAGAACCACGGACCGTTACGCCTGAACGACCCGGAGCGCTCAGGAGTCTTGCCCGGGCGATGACCTCGTGGCGCACCGCGTCGGTCTCGCTGCTCGGATTCTCCTCGGGGCTGCCTCTCGGCATCGTCTGGATCGCGATTCCCGACTGGATGCGCAAGTCGGGGATGGACATCCGCGTCGTCGGACTGATCACCCTCGCCCAGATTCCCTTCACCTTCAAGTTCCTGTGGTCTCCCCTGATGGATCGGTTTTCCCTTCCCTGGATGGGGCGACGACGGGGCTGGATTGCGCTGGCCCAGGTTGCCCTGTTCCTCTTCACGCTCGGTCTGGCCGGGCTGGGCAATCATCCCGACACCCCCTGGATCCTCGGTGCGCTCGCCTTCGCCATCTCGCTGGCCGGCGCGACACAGGACATCGCGTACGACGCCTACACCGTGGATGTCCTGAAGCCGGAGGAGCAGGGGATCGCCGTGGGTGCGAGGAACGCCTTCTACTGGATCGCGTTCAGGGGATTGGGCAGCCTGAGCATCGCGGCGGCCGCCATGTATTCCTGGCCGCTGGTGAACGTCTTTCTCGCCCTCACGTTCATTCCCATGATTTTCATCACATGGAGGGCGCCCGAGCCGGCCGACGTGGCCAGCCCGCCCCGCACGATGCGCGAGGCGGTCTGGCAGCCGTTCATCGGATTCCTCGGCAGGCACCGGGCCCTGGAGATCCTCGCCTTCGTGTTCTTCTACAAGCTCGCCGACAACCTCGCCGTCGCGCTGATCCGCCCGTTTCTGATCGACAAGGGGTATGGCGATTTCGATCGCAGCGTCGCGCTGGCAAGCATCGGCGTCGCCGCGTCGATCGCCGGCACGATGATCGGCGGCTCGCTGACCAATGTCCTCGGGCTCGGACGCTCGCTCTGGCTGTTCGGCTTCCTTCAGATTTTCTCCAACATCGGCTACGTCTTCGTCGCCCGCTCGGAGGTCGATCGGGTCCTGATGTATTCGGCCGCAGGGTTCGACAACTTCGCCACCGGGCTGGGTTCGGGGGCGTTCCTGGTTCTGCTGCTGAGGCTGACGCAAAAGCGGTTCTCGGCGACACAGTACGCGATCTTCTCCAGCCTGTTTCGTGTCTCCGGAATCCTGGCGGGGCCGATCACCGGCTTCCTTGTCGATGCGATCGGTTGGGAGGCGTTCTTCTGGTCGACCCTGCTGGCAGGTCTGCCGGGTCTCGCGCTGCTCCAGCGATTCGCGCCCCTGGGGGAGCGCGAGCCGCGTCTCGAGCTCGAGCCGCCCCCGATGAGGCCCCTGCCGCCCCTCGGGCCGGGAGGTCTCATCGGCCGCGGGGTGGCCGGCGGTCTGGTGGCGTTGTGCCTTGGCGCGGGCGCGCTGGCGAGCCTGGCGGCTCTCAAGTCGATGCGGACCGACCCGGGGGCCGGGTTCGATCCGATGTCCGGGCTGGTCTCGCTGATGAGCCCCGCCGACATGGGCGAGTGGATGCAGACGGTGGGCGTGCTCGTGTTCGGACTTTTCGCCGGAATGGCCACCGCGGCCGTCTTTGCCGCCCGGCATGGCACGCAGACTTCAGGTCAGTAGCTTCTTCGTCCTGCGATGACGATTCCGCGGGTCTGCAGGATGCGCCCCGCCACCCGCCGCGTGGCCGCCGTGGTGTTCATCGATTCGGCGAGGCTCTTGAGAAACGGCGTGGACATCGGCGTGAGCACCGCCTCGGCCATGAACTCGGGCAGCCTGGGATTCCGCGCCAGAGTCGCGCGCACCAGCTCGTCGTTCATCCAGACCGGGTTTCTCGCGATCATGGCGAAGTGACCCTGATGAAGGTTCAGCCGCGAAACGAGCCGGCGCACCTCCTCCAATGACAGGCTGGGGTTCTTGAGGAGGAACTCGATGACACGCGGGTCCGCATCCCGGGCCAGAATGAGTCGCTCCTCGGGGTTTGCCTTGGCGGCGAGCATGGCTCGCAGGGTCGAGCTCATCGCGCGGATACGCTGCTCCGGCGGCAGGGAGGCCGAGCTGCTGGCGGACGAATCCCGCGTGTCCTCGAGAATCGCGCCGGTGCGAAGCTTGCCGATGACCTCCCCCAGCAGGGCGATGCGGTCATGAGGCCCGTCCTGCAGCGTCATGTGCACGCCCGCGGCGGGCGACTGGCCCTCCACGCGGGTGACCCGGCCGGACAGCCTGATCTCCTGACCGAGCCAGGGGACATGGATCAGCAGTTCGCGCACCTCGTCGAGCTTCGGTGGCGCAGCGGTCTCGAAGAAAAACGTCCTGGTCTGCACCGCGTCGGCGAGGTGCGCCACCATCTCGTTGGGGCTCTGATAGTGCAGCTCGATGGTCCTGCCCATGACGATGCGCGACATGAAGTCCCAATATGATGTGACGATCGGGCTGGCGCAAGGTGCGCGAGCGTCCGGCGGGCCGCGGATGCTAGAATGCCCGCCCTTTACCCCGGTAGGGGCCCTTGTCGATCAAGAGAATGGTCTTCTGGCGCAGAATCAGCCCCCTGATCCTCGTCGCCGCCGTCCTGGTGGCGGGCGCGGCGTCGTGCGTCAAGCCTCCCGATGACGAGGCGCGCAAGGCGCGTCTGGCCCTGTCCGACCTCCGCGACGTCGACAAGGCCCTGAAGTGGGCGCCTGACGAGCTGGCCGCGGCCGCCGCGGCGCTCGATGAGGCGGAAAAAGAGGTCCGGTCGCAGAAGTCCCGCCTCTTCCTCATGCGGGATTACACCAAGTCGATCGAGCTGTACGCCCGGGCGGCGGAGGACACCGTGCTGGCGAAGCAGGCGGCGCTTGCCGGCAAGCAGCGCGCCGAGAAAAACGCGCGCGAGGCGCTGGACGCCGCGCTGGCAGCGGTCGTCCACGCGCAGGCGGCCCTGACCATCGCTCCTGTA
>DASROJ010000153.1:0-7510 GCA_035646975.1 Patescibacteria group bacterium | reverse complement strand
GTCTGGAGGCGCCGGCCCACCAGCGGCGCAAGCTGCAGGAAGAAGTCGCCTGGTTCGACAAGTACCTGTTCGGAGCGGGCAGCGGGGGCAGCGCCAGCAGCGGAGGTAACGACGCCGGCAACGACGCCGGCAACGAAGCGTTGAAGGAGGGCTCGCCGCTCGACCGGATTCTCAACGCGGCAAAGGCAGCGCGCGAGGGAGCCAGGTTCGGAAAGCCGGAGCGCGGTGTCCTGGTGCCAGAGACGGTCTCCTGGCCCGACGCGCCGGCAGGCCCCGTCGAGATCGGGCGGTTCGAAGTCACGCGCGCGCAATACGCGGCGTTCGATCCCGGCTATGCCGTCAACGAGGCCACCGCGAACCTGCCTGCGTCGGGCATCAGCTTCGACAAAGCCAAAGGCTATTGCGAGTGGCTTTCGGCGCGGACGGGGCGGCGCTTCCGGCTGCCCGATGCGGAAGAGATGAACAGCCTGCTCGACGGCGTGTCCGAGGATCCTCTTGACGACGTGACGCTCGATTACTGGGCCGGCTACGCCCTGAATCCCGAGGATGCCCGGAAACTGGCGCCGGTGATAGACGGGCTGCCGGGGCCGGCCCCCTTGTTGAAGCCTGTGGGCTCGATGGCCCCGGTGAAGATCTCCGGGGCGGGGTTGCTCTACGATCTCGGGGGGAATGTTTCCGAGTGGGCGAACGATGGCGCCGCCGGCAGAGCCCTGGGATGCAATGCGGGGCGCCCCTGCGATCCTTTGTCATCAAATCTCCAGCCGGCCGCCCAGTACATTGGTTTCCGGGTCGTGACATCTCAATGACTTGGAAGAGATGACAGAAAATTCTTGACAACGGTTTGCAAGGGACGTAAAAGACATGTTGTATTCATAACCGCGTGGACGTCGGAGTGGAGGAACACAGCACCTGCTGAATCCAGCCCGAGCCGCCCGCCCAGCGTTTCTGGCAACGACACGCTTCAATTCCGCCAATATCCAGGCACTCATCCTTTTTTTATTGTCCAGGCTCCCCCGCGAGGGTGTGCTTTCGTGGGGAAAAAGGAAATGGCCGGATTGAGAAGGCCTGTCGGATTTCGGGCAGGGGGTCACGGTGGGCGCTCAGCCCGGTCATTTCCTCCTTCTGTTTTTCTGTTGCGGCAGGCACGGTCGCTGACCGTGCCCCCTGGATGAAACCTTCACGACCACTCGTCGACCGGGCGACTCAGTCAGGCGGCAGCGTCTCCACCGTCGGCGCCTGATAGATCACGCCGCCGTAGGAAAGCAACCCCAGAAAACCACAGGTCATCAGGGTGGCCCCAACGAAGATGAAGGCCGCCGCGGCGACGTTGCGCGTGACGCGCCCGCGCAGCGCCCCCACGTCATCCAGGAAGGTGAACAGACCATTGGACAGATGATAGGAGGCGGCGGCGGCGAGCAGCGCGTAGATGAGCCAGAAGGCAGCACCCCTCGGTCCCGACAACGTGCGCGCCACGAAGTGGAAATCAGGATCGATGTTCCAGAGCAGCGCCGCGCCCCGGGTGCTCAGCGCGTGCGGCACGACGAGCGCCGCCAGGACGATGCCGGACCATCTGTGGAGGCGCCGACGAAGGCCCGGATGCCCGGTGGCGTCGGGGGTCGCGTTGGCGCGGCTGCTTCGCGCGAGCATCCAGAGCCCCGTGACACAGTTGAACAGCAGCGGCAGCAGAAGGCAGCCCACCTCGTAGACCGGGGACTGGTAGAGGTGGCGCAGCAGCGCGCGGAAGGTCGAAAACGCGGCCGGCCCTCCCATCGACGCGGCATGGTTCAGCAGGTGCAGCGCCGCGTAAAGGGCGATGAGCAACCCGGAGACCGCATGGCAACGCGCAAGACGATCATCGCGGCGAATCATGGCCGGCATTGTACTGTCTGGCGGCAATCGGGTCGGCCCGCTCTGGTATAATGCGGTCTTCCAGCAAGACCGATTCCCGGAGGAGCTTCCTGCCCGTGTCCCTTTTTCCCAGCACGCCCGGCAAGGCGATCCTGAATCCGTCGAGCGATGATCTGAGAAAGCTGACCTCCGCGATGCCGGGCGCCCGCCTGACCCGGTTCGACAACTACAACATCGCCACGCGCGTCACGGCGCGCAGCAAGGGTTCCACCTACATCGTGACGGACGAGCCGTCCGCGCACTCCGATCAGACCCTTCCGGTCGCCGAAGCGCAGCGGATGGCGAGGATCCAGGACGGCTATCTCCGCGAATGCGAAATGGTGGTCATCGAGGGATTCATCGGCAACGCCCCTGGGTTCAAGGTGGCGGCGCGCCTGATGGTGGAAAAGGCCAACGCCAACATCGCGGGCATGCAGCAGATGCTCTATTTCGACGCCACCGCGCAGGAGCTGGCCTCGTTCAAACCCGAGGTGACGATCCTCTACACGCCGAACCTCGTGGCGAAGGGATTTCCCAACGACCGGCTCATCGCGGTGGACCTGCGCTCGATGCTCACGCGAGTCTTCAACTCCGACTACTTCGGGGAATCGAAAAAGGCCGGTCTGAGGATGTGGAACAAGATTGTCTTTGACCGGGGTGGGCTGCCGCTTCACGCGGGCTGCAAGACGATTCCGACCGGAAGAGGGGACAGGGTCGGGTTGATCGTCGGGTTGTCGGGCACCGGCAAGACCACGACGACCTTCACCAGGCAGAACGACTCGCGCCCGGTCCAGGACGATTTCGTCGCCTTGATGCCCGGCGGCAAGGTGTACGCCACCGAAAACGGATGCTTTGCCAAGACCTTCGGTCTGGACCCGAAGCTCGAGCCGACCATTCACAAGGCGGTCTGCCAGCCCAGGGCCTATCTCGAGAACGTCTCCCAGAAGGGGAGCGAGCCCGACTTCTTCGACACTTCCTACACGCAGAACGGCCGGGCCGTCTTCCGGATGTCCGAAGTCGAAGGCGCCGCCGACGCGCGTCTGCTGGCGAAGGCCGACTTCCTGCTCATCCTCAATGCGAACGAGAACATCATTCCCGCGGTGGCCCGTCTGAGCGGCGCAACGGCGGCGGCCTTCTTCATGCTGGGCGAGACACGCGGCACCAGCGCCGGCGGGGTCGAGGAGGCCGGCAAGTCGCTGCGGGTGCCGGGCACCAATCCGTTCTTTCCGCTCCTGCACGCCGACCAGGGAAACCGGATGCACGAGATGCTGCGAGGCTGTCCGATGGAGGTGTACCTGATGAACACGGGGCGGGTCGGCGGCGCCGTCGACGACACCCGCAGCCGCAAGGTGGGAATCCCGCAGTCGTCGGCCATCGTGCGCGGCATCGCCGAGGGGACCATCATCTGGGAACAGGACCCTGACTTCGGCTATGAGGTGGCCACCTCGGTGCCGGGCATCGCCGCAGAAGACGCGCCCCTGCTCAGACCGCGGCTGCTCTACGAGACCCAGGGACGCGCGGACGAGTACAGGACCCTGGTGGAGCGATACCGGCGCGAGCGGGCCGCCTTCCTGCGCAGCTGGCCGGGTCTGAAGCCCGAGATCATCGCGGCCGGGGAAGCCGCAGGGCCGGGGCCGGGACGCAGCAGCCCTCCCGGTTGAACGCGCCGCCACCCGGCCTCACTGCTTTGCGCCGAGCTCCTTCAATCGCGCGACCTCTTTTGCCAGATCGTCCTGCCGTCCCAGCTCCTCGTACAGGCCTGCCAGCAGGCGATGCGGCTCCGGATCGTCGGGGCGCTGGGCGATGGCCTGCTTGAGCTGGGACTCGCAGTCGTCGAACCTCTTCGCGTCGTGGTACAGCACGGCGAGGTGCAGGTGCAGCTCGTAGAAAGCGGGATCCATCTGCAGCGCCCGCTCGAGGCGCGGCATGGCCAAGCTGTCCTGGTTCTGCATCAGGTACATCATGCCGAGCTGCCCCTGCGCCACGGCGTTGGAAGGATCGATGCGCGCGGCCTCGGCCATCTGGCGCGTGGCTTCACCGAAGCGGCTCATCTTGGCGTAGAGCTGTCCGAGCGCCATGCGCACCTCGACCTGGTCGGCCTTGCGCGCCACGGCGCGCTCCAGCACATGCCGCGCTTCTTCCATGCGGCCTGAATTCATCAGCAGGCCGCCCAGCGAGGCGATCGTCATGTCGCGCTCGGGGTCGAGCTCGAGCGCGCGGCGCAGCTCGGACTCCGCCTGACCGACGTCGCCGAGGCTCGTGTAGAGCATCCCCAGCAGCGTGTGATGCGCGGCCGAGTCGGGGTTCGCGCTCACCGCCTTGCGGATGGCCGCCAGCACCTCGGGGGGCCTGCCGGATGTTTCATAGATGTTGTAAAGACCGGTGACGCCGGTGGTCGAGCGCGGATTCATCTCGAGCGCGCGCAGAAACGACGCCTGGGCCGCCGGCATGTCGCCGGAATAGGACTGCGCGAGCCCGAGGCCGAGCCACGGCTCGGCCCGCCCGGCGCGCAGCTGGGTGCCCCGCAGGAAGAAGCTCTTCGCCTCGTCGAGCCGCCCGAGCCTGCGCGAGAGCTGCGCGTACCGCTCCACCAGACGTTCGGGAGGGTCATCCATGAGGTTGAGCGCGGTGCGCGCCTCGGTCCGGGCCTCCTCGGTGCGCCCCTGCGCTTCGAGCACCTCGGACAACGACGCATGCGTGTTGGCATGATCCGGTTTTTTCTGCAGGATCGAGCGCAGGATCTCCTCGCTGCGCTTGAAGTCCCCCTTCTGCATTTCCAGGCTGGCCTTGTTCAGCATGTTCGTCAGGGTCGCCGGGGTCTCTTCGCCGGGCACCGGGGGCGCGCCCCCCGCGTCCGCCGACGAGATGTAGCCGAGCGACTTGAGCTGCGCGAGCATCTCCTCGTTGACCTCGTCGGAAGCGGCGGCGATGGCGCCTTCCGATCCGGCGTGCCGGCCCGAAGGGTCTTCGTAGGTGGCGATGGTGGCGAGCGGATACTTCGCCTTGAACTCGGGTGTCACGGCGTCGAGGATCGGCCGCCCCTGCATGTCGAGGGCCACCGGCAGACCCGACAGGTAGAGCAGCGTGGGGGTCACGTCGTACAGGCTGTTGGTCTCCAGACGCCCCGGCCTGATGGGCGGGCCCTTCAGCACCAGGACTCCGTAGAGACGGTGCCACTGGCCGGCCTTCAGCTCGATGTCGGGAGGGAACTCGGGCCGGTCGGAGCCGTTCAGGAAGCCATGGTCCGACATCAGCACCACGGTGACGCCGGGTCCAGCGGCTTTCAGCAGCTCGCCGATCAGCGTGTCCTGGTACTCGTAGAACCGCTTGACGACATCGCTGTACTTGTCGAATTGCGCCGGATCGATCCAGGCGGACTTCGGCGGGATGTACTGGGCGAACCGATGGCACGTCTCGTCGATTCCCTGGTAGTAGATCGAAACGATGTCGCGCTTTCCCCCGGCCAGCAGCTTCAGCGCGATGGCGTGATAGGTGCGCGTGCTGGCCAGGATCCGCGTGAGGTGGTTGATCGGATCGGCGTATGCCTGTGTCTGGTCCCCCTTGAGCTTGGCGCGCGCGGCGGTCAGGTCGGCGGCGGTGATGCGCGCGAACCGCTGGAGGTCCTTGAGCGTGATCGAATCCTCGCGCACCCGCAGCGGCGTGACCTCGTCGATGAACTTCGGCGGGTACACCAGGCCGAGAGTGTCCTCGGGTCGCGATTTGAAACCGAACAACGAGTAGGCGAGCCGCTCGGACACCATGTGGCCGTTGACCGCCTCGGCCGGCCAGGTTGCCCACCAGGCGATGAAGTCGGCCGTTCGCCCCGACTCCGTGTAGATGTTCCAGAGGGCCTTGGTACGCCGGTAGATGCTGGAGATCGGCACCTTCATCCCGGTGCGCGGGTCGAGGACCAGGAAGTCGATGATCCCATGCTGATCGGGGGTCTTGCCGGTGGCGATGCTGGTCCAGAGCAGGGGGGAGAGCATCGGCTGGGAGGATCGAAGATCGCCCCAGGCCCCTTCGCGGCGCAACCTGGCGAGGTTGGGGAGCTTGCCCGCCTCGATGAGCGGGCCGGCGATCTGCCAGTCGGCTCCGTCCAGACCGATCAGCAGAAGCCGGGTGCCGGTGTCAACCGAACGAATCGGAACTGTCTGTGGAGAATCAGGGGATGCCGCCGCCCACGGCGTCCGATACGACGCCAGGCCCGTCCAGAGGATGACCGCCGCCAGGGCGAACCGCGGCATGCGGGGGTTCGATTTCGAAAACATGTTCGAAAACATGGGCCTCCACATGGGCCTCCAGAGGATGTCCTCAATCTAGCAAAGCCGTCTGCGCCCCGCCAGCCGAGTCCGGAGCGGTCAGCCACCGGCCGGCCGCATGCAGCAGGAGCACGGTCGCCATGATGGCCAGACCCGGAAACGCCGTGATCCACCAGGCGGTGAGCAGACTGTCGCGCCCGCCCGCGATGATGTTTCCCCAGGATGCGGTGGGGGGCTGGATCCCGATGCCGAGAAAGCTCAGCGACGCCTCGGCGAGTATCGTGTCGGCTGCCAGCAGAGCGGAGGCCACCGTCAGCGGCGCGGCGCACTGCGGCAGCAGATGCCTCAGGACGATCGAGCCGGCGCCGCCGCCCAGAGCCCTCGCGGCCTCGACGAAGCTCCGATGGCGGATCGACAAGGCCTGGCCGCGCGTGAGCCGCGCGATGCCCATCCAGCCGGTGGCCCCGAGAACCAGAACGAGCAGCAGCGCGGAGGGGCCGAACAGCGCCGCGCAGATGACGAACAGGAAGAAGCGGGGAATCGACTGGAGGATGTCCACCAGCCGCATCAGCACGGCATCGGCAAACCCCCCGGCATAGCCGCACAACGCTCCCATCCCTGCGCCCAGCGCAATGCCCAGGGCGACCGCGAGCAATCCCACTCCCAGCGAGACGCGGGCGCCACGCAGCATCCGGCTGAGCAGGTCGCGCCCGAGGTTGTCGGTGCCGAGCAGGAAGCGCCGGGTCGCCGGCAGCCGTTGGCCCACCGCGTCCGCCGGGATGCTGCCTTCGGCCCCGCCGCGTCGGTAGACCAGCAGGTCGTCGCGGAAAACGAAGCTGTCGACCGCGAGATTCCTTCCGTCGCGCAGCGTGAAAAGGAAAAGGGCAGAGCCGGGAGGGAGATAGCGGGCGGCCGCGACATCCACGATTTCGTCCGGGTCGTACGGGGCCAGCATCGGAGCGCACAGCCCGGCGACCAGCAGGCAGGCCAGCAGGACGAGCGTCGTCAATCCGCGCGAGCCGCCAGCCGGCGCGATCACGACGAAACACCGGTCCGTGTCGGACTGCCCGGCAGCACGACGCGTGGATCGGCCACGACGTACAGGAGGTCGGACAGCAGGCTCGCACCCAGCGTGACCGCGGCGGCCAGCGTCACGGTGCCAGCCACCACCGGCATGTCCCTGGCGAGGATCGCCTCGTAGGCGATGCGTCCCATCCCGGGCCAGGCAAACAGCACCTCGATGACCAGCGAGCCGCCCACCAGCCCCGGCAGGCCGAGCCCGACGAGTGTCACGGCGGGCCCCGCGGCGTTTCGCAGCGCGTGGATGAAGAGGACTCTCGTTCGCCCGGCTCCCCGGGCGCGCG
>DASROJ010000152.1:0-13889 GCA_035646975.1 Patescibacteria group bacterium | reverse complement strand
GGTAGGGGGCGCGTCGCCCGGGGCGACGCGCAACCCGTCCCCGAGGCGGCGTCGATTCGCCGAGCCACTGACCGATGGTTCGCTCTACTCGGGCGACCAGTGCGGCACGCGGCCTGGCGTCCATGGGGCCCCCGCGGATTCGGCCGCGTCCTCGAGGCGCTTGAGATCGACTTCGACCAGCGTGCGCAGCTTGACCAGCACGTCCCTGAACGCCGACGCCGCCACGTCGTACTGTCTCCGATGCGTCTGTGTCGGTTCGGAGGTGGAGGTCCAGTGGCCGCCAACCACCTGCTGGACCCGATCGGCGATCGACGGCGGCGTGGGCTCGTTTCTCCGGGCGATGGTGTCGTCGCCGGTCAGCGCGGTCTGGATGTCCTTGAGTCGCGCCTGGAGCGCCCGTGCGTCGTCGCCGAGCTTCGGGTCCGCGCCCGGCGTGTCGGCCAGCGCCTTCCTGAGATTGGTCAGATGCGTGCCGGCCTCCTCGGCGGACTGGATGGCGCCGAGCACGGCGCGCTGAAGTCTCGCCGTTTTTTTCTCGAAGGCCAGCACCGCCGCGCGGTCCTTCGCCGGCAGCGACGCGGTGCCCAGCGGCGTCGCTTCGAAGCGCTGAGGATCTCCCAGAGGTGTGACGATGCCGCCGACCCGCCGGGCGATCGACACCTTGTAGGTGCCGGGCACGGCCATCGGTCCGATGGCCGGGTCGGCAAACGGATTGTCGGCGGGCGGTGGAGCCTGTGTCGCGGGCACGGAGGCGGGGTATCGCAGGTCCCACGCCACGCGATGGAACCCCGACTTGACCGGGCCGGTCAGGCGGCGCACCACGTTGCCCTCTTCATCGGTGATCGTCAGCAGGATCGCCGGCTCCTCTTCCCGATCCTCGGCTCGCAGCGTCTCCCATGAGGGATAGAAGACATCGCCACCCTTCTTGACGAGTTCCTTTTCTTCGTCCTGTCGTTTCTTCTTGAGCGTCTTGATGTCGTCCTTGAGATAATAGGTGAACACCGCGCCAAAGGGCGGGTTGGGCGCCGTGTAGAAGGTCTCCCCCTGAAAGCTTTTCTCGCGCAGACCGATTGGCGTCGACGGGACGTACATCAGCGCGGGCTTGACCGGAAAGAGCACCGCTTCACGTTCGAGCGCATCGGCCGTGAGCTTGCGCAGCGGCGTGTAGTCATCGAGGATGTAGAACCCCCGCCCGAAGGTGGCGGCCACCAGATCGTTCTCGCGGCGCTGAATCGCCAGATCCCGGACCTGTATGATCGGCATGCCGCCTTTCAGCTGCATCCACTTCCTGCCACCGTCCACCGTGAAAAAGAGACCGAACTCCGTGCCGGCGAACAGCAGGTTCGGATCGACCTGGTCCTCCGCCACGGCGTACACGGTGCCGCGCTCCGGAAGGTCGCCCGCGATCGACGCCCAGGACGAGCCGCGGTCGGTGCTCCGGAGCAGGTACGGCTTGAAGTCGCCCGCCTTGTGGTTGTCGAAGGCGGCAAAGACGGTGCCGGCGTCGTGCTGGGAGGCTCTCAGCTTCGACACGTAGGTCGTCTCGGGCACGCCGGGAAACTTGTCGACCTTCTTCCAGCTCCTGCCCCCGTCCTCGGTGATCTGGACCAGACCATCGTCGGTGCCGACGTAGAGAAGCCCTTCCTTCAACGGCGACTCGTCCAGCGACACGATGTTGCCGTAGAAAGAGGTCGACGCGTTTTTTGCCACCGAATCCGAGCCCCACACCCGCCCCATGATCTTCAGCTTGTTGCGGTCGATCTGTCGCGTCAGGTCGGGGCTGATCGCCTGCCAGGTGTCGCCCCGGTCGTCGCTGCGGAACAGCCTGTTGGCCGCGAAGTAGAGACGCGTGTGAGAGAACGGGCTGATGATGAGCGGCGAGTCCCAGTTCCAGCGCAACGACTCTCCGGCGGCCTCCGGCTGCGGCTGGATGTCGATGATCTCGCCGGTTCGCCGGTCGTGGCGCACGAGGGCGCCATGTTGTGCCTCCGAGTAAACGATCATCGGGTCCTCGGGGTCTACCTGTGTCTGGAAGCCGTCGCCCCCCACCGTGATGAACCAGTCCTGGTTGGTGATGCCGTGCTGGGTGAGCGTCCGGGAGGGGCCGCCCAGGGTGAAGTTGTCCTGCGTGCCGCCATAGACGTTGTAGAACGGCTTCGCGTTGTCCACGGCGACCTTGTAGAACTGCGTCACCGGAAGGTTCGAGACGAACCTCCAGGTGGCCGCCCTGTCGTAGCTTTCATACAGCCCGCCATCGCACCCGTTGATCAGATGATCGACGTTGCGCGGATCGATCCAGAGGACATGGTTGTCGACATGCTTGAACCTCTCGCCGAGCTTGTGGAACGTCTTGCCGCCGTCTTCGGTGACCTGGAGGAACACATCCATCGAATAGACGCGCCCGACGTTGAGGGGATCGGCGAAGATCTCGTTGTAGTACTGCGGACCACCGGGCACGTAATCGCTCATCTTCTCCCAGCTGCCGCCCGCATCGGTGGAGCGGAAAAACCCGCCCGCCTTGCCGGCCGCCTCCACCACCGCATAGACGACATCGGGATCGACGGGAGAAATCGCCAGCCCGATCCGGCCCATCTCCTCCTTCGGCAGGCCGTTGTCGAGCTTCTTCCAGCTGGCGCCGGCGTCGATGGACTTGTAGATCGCAGATTCGGGACCGCCGTCGATCAGCGTGAAGATCTGCCGGTGACGCTGGTAGGCGCTCGCAAAGAGCACATCGGGATTGCGCGGGTCGAGCACCACTTCGTTGATGCCGGTGTAGTCGCCGATCTTGAGCGACTGCTTCCAGGTCCTGCCACCGTCGGTGGTCTTGTAGAGCCCGCGGTCGCCTCCGGGGGCCCACAGCGGCCCCTGCGCCGCCACGTAGACCACGTTGCTGTCACGCGGGTCGATGGCGATGCGGCCGATGTGCTCGGAAGCCTTCAATCCCATGTTCTCCCACGTCTTGCCCCCATCGGTCGACTTGTAGACGCCGTCTCCGTAAGAGACGCTGCGCTGGCTGTTGTTCTCGCCGGAGCCGACCCAGACCACCAGCGGGTTCTTCGGGTCGAGCGTGACGCAGCCGATCGAGTACGACCCCTGGGAATCGAAAACCGGTGTCCAGGAGATGCCGGCGTTGATCGTCTTCCAGACGCCACCGGAGGCCGATGCCACGTACCAGGTGGAAGGCTCGCCGGGCTGCACGGCCACGTCGAGGATTCGTCCCGACGTGATCGCGGGCCCGATGCCGCGCAGCTCGAGACCCGAGAATGTGTCGGCCTTGAGCCGGGTGGTGTCGGCCGGCTTCTTTTCGGGCTCCGTCTTCCGGCTGGCGGCGGCGGCGTCGAAGGCGGCGGCGGGCGTGAGAAACAGCGCGAACAGCAGCGCGGCTGCGGCATGACGATTCATACGAGCTTTCTCCAGTGACACTTTCGTATTAATGATGATGAGCCCCGAAGGGGGCACCCCGAGAGTCGAGGGACACCTATTCTAACCTTCAAACCATCAACCGGGACAAACGAAGGGAGGCACGCCATGCGAATCAGGAAATACCTTGCCGGGTCGATCGTGGGTCTGGCGCTCGTCGGTGCTGCTGCGGCCGGGCAGAGCGCGGCCGACGCATTCTTCGTCGCTAAGGACTGGACCCACGCCGCTCCGGCCTACGAGGAGATCGTCGCGCACGACCCTGCAGACGCTCTGGCCTGGTATCGGCTGGGGATGTCGCGGCACCAGCTCAGGCAGTACCCGCAGGCCGCCGCGGCCTACGAAAAGGCGGTTGCCCTGCCTTCGGCTCCCCGGGGAGTACGCTACAACCTCGCCTGCGTCTACGCCTTGATGAACCGCATGGACGATGCCTTCAGGACGCTCGACCAGGCCGTGGCGGCAGGGTTCTCCAACACGACCGGGCTCGACGCGGATCCTGATCTCGCACCCCTGCGCGCCGACCCGCGCTACGCCGCGCTTCATGCCAGGATGCAGACCGCGTCGCAACCCTGCATGGGAGATCCAAAGGCCAGGCAATTCGATTTCTGGGCCGGCGACTGGGATGTGAAGACGCTCGACGGACAGACGGCCGGCGCCAACACGATCCAGAGCCTCGAGAACGGCTGTATCCTGCTCGAGAACTGGACCGGCAGCGGCGGGGATTCGGGCAAGAGCCTCAACTACTACGACGTTTCGGAAGGGAAGTGGCATCAGGACTGGGTCGACGCGCGAGGTGGTCTCATCCATTATGCCGGCGAGTACGCCGACGGGGCGATGAGGCTGGTGGGAGAGCTGAGACGACGTGACGGTTACAGGGAGATGGCTCGCGGCACCTGGACCCTTCTGCCCGACGGCCGGGTGCGGCAGCTCGGCGAGGCCAGCACCGACGGAGGAAAGACGTGGCAGGTGAGGTATGACCTCTACTATGCCCGCAAGGGCAAGTAGATTCCTGCTACTGGCGGCCGTCGTGATGGCGGCCGCGGCCTGCTGGATCTGGTTCAGGCTCCGCACCGGCATCCGCCTCGAAGATGCGCTGATCACCTGGCGCTATGCGCGACACCTTGCCGAGGGGCAGGGGTTCGTTTTCAATCCGGGCGAAAAAGTTCTCGGCACGACGACGCCGCTGCAGACGCTGATGCTGGGCCTCGTCGGGGCGATCCTGGGCGTCGACTGGATTCCGTTCGCGGCCAGCGCGTTGATGATGCTCGCCGCGGCGGGCGCGGGTGTGCTGACCTTCCTGGCGCTCGAGGCGTTGGGCTTTGCGCGGGGACTGTCGATGTTCGCGGTCGCCGCGCTGCTCTTCAATCCCGAAATGCTCTGGCTGGCGAGCGGCGGCATGGAGACGCCGCTGGTGCTCCTTTTCATGGCGGCGAGCCTCTGGGCCCTGGCGACGCACCGACATGCGACGGCCGCTGGCGCCGCCGCGTTGCTGGTGCTCACGAGGATCGACGGCCTGATCTGGGCGCTGGGCGTTCTCGCCTGCATGCCCTGGCGGGATCGCGGGGCGATGCGTCGGCCGTCAATCGTCTTTGCCGCGCTGCTGGCGCCATGGGTCCTCTTCGCCTTTGGCTATTTCGGCAGCCCGATCCCGCATTCGGTCATCGCCAAGCGGCTCATCGGCAACTCAGGCGATCTCGCCGCGCTGCCGCATCTGCTAGAGCATCTCGATTGGAGCGGGTCGTTTTTCGCCTGGTCGTTCCCGTTTTCGCGATGGATCGGTTGTCTCGCGTTCGTGGCGGGCGGGGTTTCCATTTTCAGCCGGGCGTCGTCCGCCGCGCTGCGGCTGGTCGTCATCTTCCCGCTGGTCTTCTGCGCCGCGCTGTACCTGGGCCGGGCGCCTCTGTGGTTCGACTGGTATCTCGCCCCGATCGGGTACGCCTCGCTCGTCGTCGGCCTGATTGGCCTGTGGGCCTTGTGGGAGAAGATCCTCGCGCTCCTGCGTCGGCGGCTGGCGCCCGAGAGGCAACACCGGCTGGTCTGGCTGGCGCGGATATCCGGCGTCGCATTCGTCATCCTGTACGCGCTCCTGCTCGTGCCGAAGACGAAAGAGACGGTCCGATTCCACCAGGACTACCAGACGAACGAAGAGGGCACGCGCCGTGTCATCGGCGAATGGCTGCACGACAACACGCCGGCCGATGCCGTCGTCGCGATGGAGGCGGTCGGGTACCAGGCCTGGTATGCCGACCGGAAGGTGGTGGATCTCGCGGGGCTTGTCAGCCCTGCCGTCGTCGACATCCGGCGGACCAGCCGGAGCAACGCCGAGGGGTTCTTCAGGGTGCTGCGCGATCTGCGGCCCGATTACCTGGTGCTGCGATCCTTCGAGGTCGACCGGAACGCCCATTACCATGGCGGGCCCCTGTTCGAATCCACGGAACAGGTGGCATACTTCGCAAGCCACTATGAAGAGGCGCGCCGGTTCGAGGCTCCGCTGCCGCTGTTCTGGGGCGAGACATCCCGGCTGACGATCTACCGCCGGATGCCGGAGCGCTGAGCAGCGCTGACACGGAGCGCTCGGGAGGATTTCATGATCACGATACGCAAGGGCACGGAGCGCGGCCACACGGATCTCGGCTGGCTCGACAGCTATCACACGTTCTCGTTCGGGGATTATTTCGACCCACGCAACATGGGTTACCGCGACCTGCGTGTGATCAACGAAGATCGGGTGCAGCCCTCCAAAGGCTTCGGCACCCATGCCCACCGCGACATGGAAATCATTTCGTACGTGCTGGAAGGCGCCCTGGAGCACAAGGACAGCATGGGAACCGGCTCGATCATCCGCCCCGGCGACGTGCAGCTCATGAGCGCGGGCACCGGTGTGACGCACAGCGAGTTCAATCCTTCACCCGACGAGGTTGTCCACTTCCTGCAGATCTGGATCATCCCCGACCGGATCGGTCTGAAACCCGGTTACCAGCAGAAGTCGTTCGCCGCCACCAGGCGGAAGGGAAAGCTGTGTCTGGTGGCCTCGCCCGACGGGCGCGAGGGATCGTTGACCATCCACCAGAAAGCGGAGATGCACGCGGCGCTGCTGGGGACCGGCGAGCAGGTGAGCCTGCCGATCAAGCCGGGCCGCAGCGCGTGGGTGCAGGTGGCCAGCGGCAGCGTCTCCCTGGACGGCGCGCTGCTCGCCGCCGGTGACGGCGCGTCGGTGGCCGATGGAACCAGCTTGACGGTCCGCGCAACCCAGCCGTCGGAGGTGATCGTCTTCAGTTTTTCCTGAATAAGGACAGCGGAGCAGGACGCACATGCGGGTGCGACGGATGATGGCGGAAGACATTGCGCAGGTCGCGCTGCTTGCCGGCCAGCTTGGCTATCCTTCCACCCCCGATCAGATCGCAAGCCGGTTCCGTTCGCTCGAGACCATCCCCGGCTCGGCCATCTTCGTTGCCGAGCTGACGCAGGGTTCTCCTGCCGGCTGGGCGCACGTGGTTGGCCGGCAGCTGCTCGAGTCGGAGCCGTTTGCCGAGCTGGTGGGTCTTGTCGTCGACGCGGCAAGCAGGCGGCAGGGAGCGGGCAGGGCGCTGGTGAAGGCCGCCGAGTCGTGGGCGCGCGAGAACGGCTACGGTGCGCTGCGTATCCGTTCCAACACCGCCCGAAGCGAAGCGCGTCCTTTTTACGAGAAGATGGGGTACGTGATCGGCAAGACCCAGTACGTCTTCAACAAGCCGGTATCCTGATCTCGAGCGTCGGGTGGCGCGAGAGATCATGACCGGGAGAGGAGATGGCGGTGCCGAGACTCATCAACGGGCCGACGGTGATCCAGGCGGCCGGCAGCAAACCCAAGAGGATTGAAGAGTACGCCGGCCGGGTCAACTCGGGGCACCAGGGCGTCAGCGTCGCCCGGATGGTGTCACCGGAAGGATGGCTCGAGCCGGGCCAGCGCCCGGAGTTCGAAGAGGTCACGGTGGTGCTGCGCGGCTGTCTGCAGGTCGAGCACGAAGCCGGGGTTCTGATGGTGCGCGCCGGACAGGCGGTGGTGACCGCTCCGGGGGAGTGGGTGCGCTACAGCACACCGGAGCCGGATGGCGCCGAGTACATCGCCGTCTGCCTGCCGGCCTTCTCGCCCGCCACGGTGCACCGCGACCCGGAGGCGTGATGCGCCGCGAGTTCCTCAGCACCCCCCTTAATTAATGCCACTCATGCCACTCATGCCTCCCCGGCGCGCGGCGCCCGCAAGAGGCGTGGAACCACGAGCGACCCCCAGACGATCGTCGCGGCGAGAAACGCGGCGGCCGCGGCGCCGAGCCATATGAAGAAGTGGCTCCGATCGAAGTCGCACATCGCGCGCAGCACCATGGCCGCGATCAGCAGACCCCCGTACACCGGCACCTGCCAGGGTCTTCCCGTCGTCATGCTCGCGTAGCCGCCATGCGCGAGCACGACGTGCAGACCGACCGACAGCGCCATCATCGCGAAGCCCCCGATGAACACGACGTGCAGGCCGGCCTTGGATTGCAGGGGAAACAGGGCCGCCATCGTGTAGCCGGCCGGTATCATCCAGGCCGACAGCCAGACGAGCCGGCGATGCCAGCCCGGAGTGGACGGCGCCCGGTAGACGCGCCCCGACACCAGCAGTACCGTCAGGACAATCGCCGCGCGCAGCGCCAGCCCTCCCACCTGGCTGATCATGCATTCGATCCAGAAGCTCGCCGACAGCACGAGCGCCGCGGCGACGTGGCCGGCCCGCGCGAGATGATCCGACCAGGTGGCCGTGGCGTCGCCCGGAGCGTCACCGCTCGTGATGAGCGGCAGCACCATGCCGCCCACGCCGACGACCAGACCGATGAACATCCCTTGCAGCAGGAACAGCCGGCCGAGATCGTGCAGCCAGAAGTACCCTTCTCCCAGGATTCCACCGGTGGCGATCAACGCCGAGCCCGCAATCCCCATCGTCAATGACAGCGGCACCCAGATGAAGCTGTTGGGAGGGCGGCGCGTGGCCTCGGCGGTCAGGAAGCGATTCACGGCGAACCCGATCAGCACGATCACGAGGGCCAGCCAGCAGACCTGCGAGATGATCCATCGCTCGAACCAGGCGGCGATGACGGTGCCGACCGGAGCGAGCACCGCCACGACCATCTGCCACGCGGCGGGCGGGCCGGTGCCGGTGCGCCGCGGGATGGCGGTGAAGAGGAAGCCTACCGCGAAACACATCATGAAGCCCTGGATCTGCGCGATGGAGTGGAAGACCGGTTCGTAGTTGGCGAGCAGCCCGAGCGCATGCAGCAGCCAGTGCAGCACGCCGGCCCAGGCCAGCAGCGCGCCCAGCGGAAACATGACGCGGTAGGGCTCGCGCCGCCAGAGGGGCGCCGGGGCCGGGCTCAGAGCGCCGCCACGAGACGATCGATCGCCTTGGAAAGCATCCGGTCAATCTCCACGGCCCGATCCTCGTCGAGGTTCCAGCCGCATCCACGCACCGCCACCGCGCGGGAACGCGGCCCGATCCGGAACGCCTTGAATTCCGCCACGCCGTCGATCTCGTCCCAGCTCACCGCCACCTCGCGCGAGGTTTTCGCCAGCACGCGCCCGCTCATCGGCGATCCGTCGCGCAGCGTCAGGGCGTACCGCGCGCCGGGCTCGCCGATTTCCCCCGAGCTGGTGAGCCATCGCATCAGCCCTTCTTCCTCGAGAAAATAGTGGAGGATCCTCTCGTACTCGAGCGGCGCCGGCTGCATGGCGAAAAACGCGGCCTTGGGCTGGCCGAAATGATTTTCGAGATAGTGCTTGAGGATGGCCAGAGCCATCTGCCAGCCGGAGAGCACCCCTTCATGCTCTTCATCGTTTTCGACACCGACGCTGAATCCCGAATTGATGAGACGCACCAGGGCGCCCCCCTCCTGCCCGGAGACCTGGATCTCCAGCAGGTAGGCGGGCCGTCCCGGTGGAGATCCCTTGAGCACGAGACGCGCACCCGGCTCGGCGGCGATCACGTCATAGGGGAACTGGGTCTTGAAGCGATCGAAATACCAGGTCACGGTGCCGCCCACCGCGGCGCGGCCCTTCGCCCGATCGGTGAACCACTCCGACAGTCTGGCCGGCTCGGCCCATGCCTGCCAGGCCTGCTCGGCCGATGCCGTGGTGCGGATTTCGGCGCGCACGACGCGCCCCGCGTGCTCGACCACGATTTCCCGCGACATGCGCTTTCCTCCCGCCCTTCCGACTCGAGACAGGCGCAGCGACTGTTGCAGGATATCGCCGATCGGTCCAGCGCTCAAACCGCCGCCACGCAGACGCATCGGATGCGGACGGGCCGGGTGTCGGGCGAGGGCGCGGGAGAATCTTCGTCTGGCCGGGAGTCCTGTCAAATCGACTTGAGGTACTCGATCAGGTCCAGCTTCTCCTGCGAGGTCAGCCCCAAGGACAGCAGGCCGTCGTAATGATCGACCACCGCGTGGAGCGTTGGGAACCGCCCATCATGGTAGAAGCCTCCCTTTGCATGCGTCCAGAGTCCCGCCAGTGGCGCCGTGCGATACCTTTCATCCGGCGAGCGGTTGGCCTGGAAATCATCCACGCCTACTTCGGACGGCAGATGCATGTTCCATCCCGGCTCGGTGAAGATCGGCTTGACGTGGCACGTCGCGCAGCGGGCCTTGCCATCGAACAGATCCGATCCGCGAGCGGCGGCCGCCGCGTCGAAGCTGACAGCGGGCGGCCGGGGCGCCGGGATCGCGAGCTGGTAGAAATGCAGGGCGGGCAGCTTCGACGTGATCAAGTCGGGCGTCGTCCGCACATTGCCGAAGTCGTGGGCGGCGGCGATGGGAAACTTCGTTGCATCATTGAGCCGCGAGTCGATGAAAGTCCCCTGACCGTGCATTTCGAGATTGGCGACAAACGCGTTCCAGTGCGCCACCGATCCCCATCCCGTCCAGGTGTGAAGGTTGATGCCCGCCAGGCCGAAGGCCGGCGGAATCAACGTGGCGGCGGATGTGCCGTCGGGACGAAACGCCTTGCCGTCGAGGATCAGCTCGGCATCGAACTTTCCGGGACCCCAGCTGCTGAGCACGCCGCGGACCGTGGCCTGGTCGGTTCCCAGCAATGTCGCCAACACGCTCAGGTCTGGAGCGAACGCCACGATCGCTCCCACGTTCAAATCGCGGTTCGCCCAGCCGTCCCGCCTCAGGCCGATCCCGGGCGCGACGGAGTCGTCCACGGTGGAGTGACAGAAGGAGCACTGGATCCCGACCGACCCGAGCGTCTCCCCGGTGAAGAATCCGGTCACTCCCACGACTGCCTTGAGCCGAAGGAGCTTCAATGTCACGGCGGGATCGTCAAGATTCACTTCTCCTCGGCGCAGCGCCGCGATCACGTTGTCCGGCAGCGCCTTCGCGTCGACTTTCAGGCCGAGACCCAGAGCGGCGCGCGGGCTGAGGCCGGCGCCTACGCCACCCTGGGCGGAACCCGCTATCGCCAGGTGCAGCTTGAGCGTGTCGCCCCAGAATGCTTCGTCGCCAAAGGTGTCGTATCGAAAGATGTCGCGCCCGCGATCGAACGATCGACGCAGGTTGTCCGCGATGACGCGGTCGAAGCTCGGATCGGGTTTCGTGTCGCCGCGCGATGCCATGGGGGTGAGCAGGAGGATCGTCGTGAATGCGAGAAAACCAACGGCCGAACGCGCGGCACTCTTCATGTATCTGCCTCCGGGCAGTGGAAGGAGCATCAGTCCGCTGTCCGCCGATATCCTCCGAGAGGATCACGCGAGAAGCAGCGGATGCATCAATTACTATCACCCTCGGCAAGGGGCTCAATCGGGTGTTTCATCCACCGGCGGCCCCGGTGTTATCAGGCGAGGGCTGCAGCATCGCGCTAGACGCCCAAATGCCGGTGGCATAGACTTGGCCGCGTCATGCCAACTCTTCGTGCTCTTCGTGTTGCGGCCTTTTGCCTGGTCAGCGGCCTGGTCGTGCCAGTCGCGGCGCTGGGCGCCGCAAAGCCGTATCACATCGCCGGAGCGCGCCGGAACGCCGAGCGCAAGTGGGAGGCCGCCGACCTGATCGCGGTCACCCAGCAGGGGGTGGCCTTCGAGATCGGGTATCTCGACCCGGGCGGGACACGCCGTGCGTTGAAATCGACCATTGGCCGCGACGTCGACCTTCTTCCCGGCCGCGTGGACGAGCACCGGCCCGGCTACCTGGTGTTCGTCCTGCAAATCACCAACGGCTCGGCGCAGGATCTCGTGTTCAATCCCGGCCAGGCCCGCCTTGCCACGGACAAAGGGGACGTCAAGATCGCGATGGATTACACGGCCCTTTACGAGATTGCCGTGCGGATCGGACCGGATGCCCCGAGCCTCGACCAGCTGGATCGCGCAATCTTCGACCGCAGCGTGACGGTCACGCCAGGTGGAAGCATCCGCAAGCTGATAGCGTTCGAGGCGCCCCGGGAGGATCGCTATAAGGTCATCGAGGTCCGGCTTGCCGAGCTGAATATCGGGCCGCTGAGCATGGACGCGGTCTTCCCGTTCCGCAAATTCTTCGATCAATGAGGCAGCAGACGATGTCACGGGTGCTCGACGGCAGGGCGGCGGCGGAGTCGATACGCAGGGAGGTGGCTTCCGGCGTGGAGCGGATGGTGGCCGGTGGCAAGCCCGCCCCCTGTCTCGCGGTTGTGCTGGTGGGAGAGAATCCGGCGTCGCTCGTCTACGTGCGCAGCAAGGTGCGGGCCTGCGAGGAGGCCGGGCTGCTCACGCAGGAGCACCGGCTGCCGGCAAACGCCTCGCAGGCGACTCTTCTCAAGGTGGTGCACGACCTGGGAGTCGCCCGCGACGTGGATGGAATCCTGGTGCAGATGCCGTTGCCGAAGGGGATCGACACGCGAGCGGTGATCGACGCGATCGACCCCGCCAAGGACATCGATGGCTTCCATCCGATCAACGTGGGGAGGCTCTGGTCGTCGGAGCCGGGCTTCGTCCCCTGCACGCCGCTGGGAATCATCGAGCTGCTCGAGCGCGAGAAGATCGCGGTGGAGGGCGCCGAGGCGGTCGTCGTCGGGCGCAGCGACATCGTGGGCAAACCGATGGCGGCCCTGCTGCTGCGACGGCAGGCCACCGTGACCGTCTGTCATTCACGCACGCGGGATCTGCCGCGTGTGGCGGCGCGCGCGGATATCCTCGTGGCGGCGATCGGCCGGCCGGGCTTCATCACAGGCGAATTCATCAAACGCGGCGCGACGGTGATCGACGTGGGGATGAACAAGGTGACGGACGAGGCGACCACACGCCAGCTGTTCGGCGACGACGCCGAGCGGATCGCCGCGGTGCGCACCCGGGGCTACACGCTGGCGGGCGATGTCCATCCCACACAGGTGCGCGAGATCGCCGGAGCGCACACACCCGTACCGGGCGGCGTCGGTCCACTGACCGTCGCCCTTCTGTTGAGAAACACCCTGGAGGCGGCGCGCGCGCGACGGGAGAAGCGCGCGTGACGGATGACCGCGTGCTGTCGGTCGGGCTGACGGGAGGGATCGCCTGCGGACGCACGACGATTTGCTCGATGCTGGCGCGTCTGGGAGCCTGCATCATCGACATGGACCAGCTGGCGCACCAGCTGGTGGCGCCGGGCGGGGCCGCCGTGGCCGAGGTGACTTCGGCGTTCGGTGCGGGGTACCTCGACGATGACGGCGGCATCCGGCGCAAGTCGCTTGGCGCGCTGGTGTTTCACGATGCGGCGGCGCGGGCGCGCCTCGAGAAGATCCTGCATCCGCTGATCCTCCGCGAGTCCGAGAGGATCATCCGTGATTTTACGGCATCGCGCGGCCGCGGCATCGCCATCACGGACGCCGCGCTGCTGGTCGAGACAGGGGGGTACAGACGATACGATCGTCTCGTCGTGGTCGCCTGCGAGCCCGAGCTGCAGCTCAGACGACTCATGGCGCGCGACGGGTTGAGCGAGCAGGACGCCCGCGCGCGCACGTCCGCGCAGGCGTCTCTTGACGAAAAGAAGGCGCTGGCCGACTACATCATCGACACCTCAGGAACGCTGGCCGAGACCGAGACGCGCACCCACCAGGTCTACGCGATGCTTACGGAGGACCTGCTGCTCTTTCCGAACCTGCCCGACAGGAGAAAGAAATGATCGAGAGGGATTCCGCGGCCGGGATACTCCAGGCTGCCCTGTCGCGCGGTGGCGACTCGGCCCAGCTGTTCGTCGAGCGCACTTCATCCACGACGCTCCGGCTCGACGGCGGACGTCTGGACGAGGCCGCCGCGGGAGTCGATCAGGGTGTCGGGCTGAGCCTGCTGGAGGGGGATCGGACGCTGTACGCCAACGGCAACAAGCTGGACCATGAGTCGCTGATGAAGATGGCCGAGCGCCTCTCCCGCTCCGTGGCCATCGGCGCGGAGATTCCGCGGGCGGTCCCGCTCGTGTTCAGGCAGCGCCCGCTGGCGATGGTGTCGCCGGTCCTGGTGC
>DASROJ010000151.1:0-7919 GCA_035646975.1 Patescibacteria group bacterium | reverse complement strand
GTCGTGACACGCGTGCGGCCTCCCGACAGAAGCGTCTCGAGCAGGCGGCCCGCGGAACCATGCATCGGATCGTTGGCCACCTTGATGCCCGCATCGCGTATGGCTCGAAGGTCGACCATCCGCGAGAGCCGTTCCTGGTGCGCGTCGACGAACGAGATCTCCGTGAGCAGCCCGCGTCGGCGACCCTCCATCAGCTCCATGCCTGCCGGCGTCGCGGCCGGGATGCTTCGCTCGCAAGCGGACGTGATTTCCGATCCAGCGCTCGACCCGTTGGAATCCTTGACCTTGACGCCGTTGAAGATCGCGGGGTTGTGGCTGGCGGTGATGACGATGGCGAAGGGCGCGGAGGTCGCGACGACCTGGCAGGACGAAGCGGGTGTGGGCGAGGCCTCCGCCGCCAGCACGACGCTGCGGCCGGCGCCCATCAGCGTTTCCGCCGCCGCCTCGGCGAATCGTCTGGAGAGAAACCTCGTGTCGTATCCCACCACCACCGAGCCGTCGCCCGTGCCGCGAAGCGCCTGCTCGATACCGGCGCAGACCCGGCGCACGTTCGCGAACGTGAATTCCTCGGCGATCACCGCGCGCCATCCGTCCGTGCCGAAGCGAATGCCCATTTCTGCCGTTCTCCGGAAGAGCGGCGACCGTAACACAGCGGCTCGGCGCGCCGCAAGATGCGCCCGGATGGTTTGACCCTCGTTGGCGGCTGGTGTAATGTTTCCCCCGCTGCGGCTGGCTCACGAGCGCCGGCGGTGGCCCCGCAGGCTCGAGCTCGCCGAATCCCGTCTCCTCAATCCTCGAGGCCCCGAGATCAGGGGCCTCCCGTGGGTGCGATGCGCAAAGGGGCCATGCTCAACCTGCCCAACTCGCTTACCGTCTTTCGAATCTTTCTCGTGCCGATCCTGGTCGTCATCCTGCTGACCAAACCCGAGGGCAAGGAGCTCTGGGGGCTGGCCGTGTTCCTTCTCGCGGCGTTCACCGACTTCCTCGACGGGTACATCGCTCGTCGGCGCGGTGAGGTCACCACCCTCGGAAAGCTGCTCGACCCGGTCGCCGACAAGTTGCTGGTCTCCGCCGCGCTGATCTCCCTGGTGGAGGAAGGGCTCGCTCCCGCATGGATGGTGGTGATCATCATCGGGCGCGAGTTCGCCGTGATGGGGTTGCGCAGCATCGCCTCGTCGCAGCGCATCACGATCTCCGCCTCGTTCTGGGGCAAGTACAAGATGGCATCGCAGGTGGTCGCCATCTCGATCATCATCTTCGGGGATCATCCCTGGGGTCCGTCCGCCGCCATCGGGACGAAGGTGCTGATACTGGGCAAGGTTGCCCTCTGGGTCGTGATGATCCTGGCGGTGCTCTCGGCCGTGGATTACTTCATGAAATTCTCCCGCGTCTATTCCGCGCGGGACGAAGCGTAGGACCGGAGGCAGCTGGCTCGCGCATGGTCAATCGGGCGCGCATCGCGTTTTACTGGACCATCAAGACGATCGCCTGGCCGGTGACGCACGGCTACGTGCGTCTCCGCGTCCTGGGCTCGGGGAATGTTCCGCGGAAAGGCCCCTGCATCGTCGTGGCGAACCACACGTCGTTCGTCGACGCAATCGTCCTGGGCAGCGCCTGCCCGCGCCGGATCACTTTCCTCATCACGCGCCCGATCTACAGCATGTGGCGGCTCAGGTGGTTCTACTACATGATGGGCAGCATCCCGGTGGCGCCGGAGGTTCCCGATCCCGGAGCGCTCAAGGCGGCCTTTCGAACGCTGCATCGTGGTGACGTGGTGGGGATCTTCCCCGAAGGCCAGCGCATGGCCGACGGCAACCTCGGCGAGGGGAAGGCGGGAGTCGCGCTCATCGCCGCGCGCAGCGGGGTGCCGGTGGTGCCGGCCGCCATCATCGGGGCGCACCGGGTCATGCCCGTGGGCGCGATGCTTCCGCGGATTCACCCGGTGCGCGTGGTGTTCGGCGAGCAAATCCGGTTCCCCGCCGTGGAAGGGCGCCGTCCTTCACGCCAGCAGGTGGATGTGTTCGCCGATCAGGTCATGAAAGCCATCGCCGACCTCATCGCGGCGGGAGCCCCCGAGACGGGCCGGGATCGCGGTCTGAGGACGACTTCGACATGAGCGCGATCGCCGGGCCGCGCGCGCTGAGCGCCGCGGTGATCGCGGTCGGCACCGAGCTGGTGGCCGACGGCAGGCAGGACACCAACGGCGCGACCATCGGTCTCATGCTCGCGTCGATCGGGTACGAGACGGCCACCCGGACCTGCGTGGCCGATGACGAGGAGCTGATAGCCTTCGCGCTCGAAGAGGCCGCTCGACGCGTCTCGCTGGTCATCGTCACCGGCGGATTGGGACCGACGGTGGACGACGTCACCCGGGAAGCCGCAGCGCGCGCCTTCGACGCTCCTCTGCAGCAGGACAATCTGCTGCTCGAGGATCTGCGACTCAGGTACCAGCGTCGCGGCATGAAGTTTTCGGAGTGGTCCGCCCGGCAAGCCATGGTGCCGCGCGGCGCCGAACCGATTCCGAACCAGGCCGGCACGGCGCCGGGGTTGCTCTTCATCCGTCCGAACGGCACCCTGGTGGCGCTGCTTCCGGGTGTCCCCCATGAGATGGAGCGGATGATGACGGAGCAGCTGCTGCCCCGTCTGCGCGACCTCGCCGCCGCCGCTGGTGGCGATGGCGGTGGCGGCCTGGTGACCCGTGGTCTCAAGACGACCGGATTGAACGAGATCGAAGTGCAGACACGCGTGCTCGATCTCTTCGACGCCGGCCATGAGGGGGGCACGACACTGACCCTGCTGGCCTCCCCCGGGGAGGTCTCGGTCATCGTGCGCGGCAGGAACGCCGCCGCCGTGGAAAGCACATGGACACAGGCGCGCGCGCGGCTGGGTGAGCATGTGTTCGCCGACGATGCCTTCACCGGGCTGGAATCGGCCGTGGCCAGGGTCAGACCACGAGAGAGCAGCAGATCACCCACGGCCGAATCCTGCACGGGCGGGCTTCTGGGTTCGCTGATCACGAAGGTGCCGGGCTCTTCCCGATGGTACCTGCAGGGCTGGATCACCTATTCGAACGAATCGAAGGTCGCGTCGCTCGGGATCGATCGGCAGCTGCTCGAGCTGCATGGCGCGGTGAGCGAGCAGGTTGCCACGGCGATGGCCGAGGCAGCCAGGCAGCGGTCGGGGGCGGATATCGCGGTGTCGATCACGGGCATCGCGGGGCCCGAGGGGGGCACGCAGAACAAGCCGGTCGGTCTGGTTTACCTCGCGACAGCCACGGAGGCCTCCACGCGCGTCACCCGCCACCTGTTCCCCGGAGACCGGCAGAACATCCGGTTGTTCTCCGCCCGCGCGGCGCTGGGCCGGGTGAGAGCGGAGATCTGATGAGGCTGTTCATCGCCGCCGAAATCCCGGCACCCATCATCCATCGTCTGGGCGCGCTCATCGAACATCTTCGTGGCGAGATCGCCGGACCCAGGTGGGTGAAGCCGGAGGGGATTCATCTCACGTTCAAGTTCCTCGGCGAGGTGAACGAACAGGATCTCCCGCGCCTGAGCGGGGCTCTTGGCGCCGCGATGAAACCCATGATGTCGTCCGCGACGCCGCCACTGGTCGTGAGCCTCGCCGGGATCGGCACATTCCCCGAGCGCGGTCGGGCGAAGGTCCTCTGGGTCGGCCTGCGCGAACCAACCGGGGGACTGGAGACAACTCATCGCCGGGTGGCGCAGGCCGTCCAGTCTGCCGCGCTGGTGCCGGTGCGGGGGAGGGAACGGGTTTTCAGTCCCCACCTGACACTGGCCCGATTCGGCGAGGGTCCGACGCCGGCGGGGCTTGCCCATGCGATCGCCACCTGCAACGAGGCACTCGAGCCATCCGGCGAATCGTTCGAGGTGGCCTCGGTCTGTCTTTTCCAGAGCCTGCTCAAGCCCGGCGGCGCCGAATACCGGAAGCTCGAGGAGTACCCGCTGTGACACCCACCTCGTACGCCGCGGGAACGCTTGCCCTGGGGCTCTCCTACCTCATTTCGGCGATCCCCTTCGGTCTGCTCGTGTTCAAGCTCGGACGCGGCGGCGACATTCGCGCGCAGGGAAGCGGCAACATCGGCGCCACGAACGTCTTTCGCGCAGGCGGCAAGTGGGCGGGAACCGCCACGCTCGTGCTGGACATCGGCAAGGGGGCTCTTTCGGTGGCGCTTGTGCGGGGAATCACATCAGACCCGCGATGGACGGCGGCCGCTGCATTCGCTTCGGTGCTGGGGCACTGTTTCCCGATCTATCTCCGGTTCAAGGGGGGCAAGGGAATCGCCACGGGATGCGGCGCTTACGGCGTGCTGGCGCCCCTGCCGATGGGAATCACGCTGGGGGTCTTCCTCGTCGCCATGCTGATCACGCGGATGGTCTCGGTGGGCTCGATCTGCGCGGGTATCGCGCTGCCGCTGCTGATACTCTGGCTGCAGCCGGAGCGGCCGCTGCTCGTGTCGGTGGGCGCGGCCGCGGCGCTGGTGATCCTCCGGCACCAGGCCAACGTGCGGCGGATCCTGGCGGGCGGGGAGCACCGGATCAGTCGGTAGTGATCGCAGGAGCCCGACAACGAACACGCGGCGGACCAGGGTGCGTGGAGCCCCGCGGGAGCAAAGGATGGGACAGGCGTCGATGGCTTCCGACCTGACGATACTCGGTGGCGGTTCATGGGGGACCGCGCTGGCGGTTCATCTGTCACGATGCGGCCGTTCGGTGACTCTCTGGGTACACGATCCGGCTCTGGCCGACCGACTCGGCGAAGTCCGAACGAACGTGAAGTACCTCCCGGGTCATCCGATCCCCGCCTCCGTCCGCATCACGTCGCATCTGGGCGAAGCCCTCGACGACGCCACCGACATCCTTCTCGTGGTCCCATCGCATCATTGCCGGAGGGTCCTCGAGCAATGCCGACCGTTCCTCACCTCGCGCATGAGCTTCTGCTCGGCGTCGAAGGGGATCGAGAACGACACGTTGCTGACGGTGTCACAGATCATCGGCGAAGTCCTTGGCGCGGAGCTCCGGGGCGGGATCGCCGTGCTTTCGGGGCCCTCGTTCGCCGATGAGGTGGCCGCCGGTCATCCCACCGCGGTGGTCGTCGCATCGGCCGACGCGGCGCTGGCCGCGCGACTGCAGGCCAAGGTCTCGGCGGGAACCCTCCGGGCCTACACGAACGGCGATGTGATGGGTGTGGAGCTTGGAGGCGCGCTGAAAAACGTGATCGCCATCGGAGCCGGAGCAGTCGAAGGTCTGGGTCATGGCACCAATACCATCGCGGCCCTGATCACGCGAGGGCTTGCCGAGATGAGCCGTCTGGGCGTCGCGCTCGGGGGGCGCGCCGAGACGCTCGCCGGGCTTGCGGGTCTTGGCGACCTGGTGCTGACCTGCACCGGCAAGCTTTCACGCAACAGGGCCCTGGGAGCCTCGCTGGCATCGGGGCTCACACTGAAGGAGCTGCAGGCGGCAACACCGATGGTAGCCGAAGGGGTGAGGACCACGTTGTCCGCTTTTCGGTTGGCCTCCCGCGAGGGGGTCGAGATGCCGATAACCGGACAGGTTCATTCCGTGCTCTACGGCGGCAGGAGCCCCGCCGACGCGATCCGGGAGCTTCTCGGCAGGCAGCTGACCAGGGAGGATCTCTGAGGCCGGACGGGCATCGCCCTAGACCCGCCGCTTCCGAGTGACTACATTGTGAGTTGTTGCCGGTCCGACAGCGCAGCGAAGGAAGGCAGCGCCACGGTATCCTTCCCGGGGTCGGCGCCCCGGCCTGCGGCCCGTCACAGTCTTCGGGGTAACTTCTGATCGACCTGCATTCGCACATCCTGCCGGGGATCGACGACGGCTCCCGCACCGAGAAAGACTCCGTCGAGCTGTGCCGGATCGCGGCTGCCGACGGGATCGAGACGCTCGTCTGCACGCCTCACATCGACTTCCGCTATGTCAACAAGCGGGCGACGATCGAGGAGCCGTTCGAGCGTCTGAAGGATCGACTGCGCGAGGCGGGAATCGCCCTCAAGCTGGTGAAAGGGGCCGAGGTGCACATGGCGCCCGACATCGTCGTCAAGCTGCGCGAAAAAGAGCTGATGACCTACGACGACATGGGACGTTACCTGCTGCTCGAGTTTCCATTTCAGCAGGTGATTACCGGAGCGGAGGACATGGTGTACAAGCTGCGCCTTTGCGGCGTCACACCGGTCATCGCCCACCCGGAGAGAATCGGCTACTTCATGGACGACCCGGATCGACTCTTCAAGCTCATCCGTCTGGGCGCCCTGGGGCAGGTCACCGGCGGCAGCCTGATGGGCCAGTTCGGCGACAAGAGCCAGCGAGTGGGGTTCACGATGCTCGAACGCAATCTCGTTCATGTCGTCGCATCGGACGCGCATGACACGTCCTATCGCCGGCCGGAGCTTGCCGAAGTCGCGCAGGAAGTCGGACGCAGATATGATGATGCCAGGAGACGCTCCATGTTCTTCGATATTCCGCGCGCCATCGTCACCGGAGAGAGTGTCGAGCCCCCCGAGCCGATCGAGTCACCCCGGAGGATGAAGAAATTCTTCGAGGGGTGGTTCGGCAAGGGGTCTGCCGGGGCTTGACTCGGCCCGGCTCCTGGACATGATCGACTCAACGATGGTTGGCCGGGTCGAGGCATCAACCAGCAGTTTGTCGGCAATTGACCAGCAATGGATTCACCCGGGAGATGCAGAGCGATGAAGTCGTCGGGTAGTTTCGGATACGGACAGGGTGCGTTGATCTCGGCGATCCTGGCGGTCGCCTTCCTGGTGACCGGTCTGGATGGTGCGGCGGCTGTCAAGATGAAGCCGCGCGAAAAGGCCGCCAGCCACCTGAAGGTCGCGCAGAGCTTCTACATGGCCGGCCGGTACGGCGAGGCGCTCTCTTCGGTGGAGAGCTCAATCCGCGAAGACTCTTCGTACGTTCCCGCCCACCAGCTTCGCGGCCAGATTCTGGTTTCGCTCGACAAGCTCGAAGAGGCCGTCAAGGAGTTCGATCGGGCGCTGCAGATCGACAAGAAATACACCGAAGCCCGGAACTGGAAAGGGTACGTGCTGGTCCAGCTCAAGCGAAATGACGACGCGATGGCCGAATTCAAGAAGGCCCTCGAGGACCTCACCTATCCGACTCCCGAGATGATCCATCTCAACATCGGCAAGCTGCACCGGTTGATGGGGCACAACGATCTCGCCGTCGCCAGCCTGAAGCAGTCGGTCAGCCTCAATCCTTCGTTCGCTTCGGGTTACTACGAGCTGGGCGTCACGTACGAGAAGATGGGCAAGGATGCCGAGGCGCTGCACGCCTACCAGGACGCGCTCGTGGGGATGGACAACTCTCCCGACCTCAATCTGCGTCTGGGGCTTGCGCTGGCGAAGTCCGGCAACGCCCCCAAGGCGAAGGAGCATTTCGAGAAGGTCATCAAGCTGGCGCCGGACGGTCCCGAGGCGGTACAGGCCCGCGATGCGATGAAGAAGCTCCAACCGACCTCATGAGCCTGCTCGGCCGGCTGCAGGCGGGGCTCGCCCGCACGCGCGACGGGTTGTTCTCACGTCTGGAAGGGCTCATCCATCCGGGCGAGGTTCGCCGCATCGGCGAAATCCTCGACGAGCTGGAAGAGGTCCTCATCCAGGCGGATGTCGGCCCGACCGTGGCCTCCGAGCTGGTCGAATCGATCAGAAAGAGCGCCGGTCGCGATCGTGGCGTGGCCAGCGTGGCCGATCTCAAGGGATTGCTCGCCTCGGCCATCGCGTCGTTGGAGGCCACGGACGGGAAACCCTCCCAGGCCGCTTCTCCAGCCCCATCGGGCTCGAGGCAAAGCGGCGCCGGTGTCTCGCCCGCCGCGGGGCGCGAGCCGGCGGCCGGGGATCCTCGCGTCATTTTCCTGGTGGGCGT
>DASROJ010000150.1:0-4837 GCA_035646975.1 Patescibacteria group bacterium | reverse complement strand
CAGGGGACCCTTCCACTGGAGGTCCAGGTGCGGCTTCCGGCGGGCGGTATCCGGCTCCATGCCGGCGGTCCGGACGCCTTGTATCGGGCCGATGTCACCCTTTGTGCGGAGCACACGCTGGCCTCCGCGGAGATGGCTGCGGGCAATGCCGCCTCGGTGGGACGCCTGAGCCTGTCTCTGGTGCGCCGGCCCGGTGTCTTCGTCGGTTTCGGCGGCGAGCACAACGAGATGAAGCTCGATCTCACGCCATCGCTGCCGCTGGTTCTCGATCTCAGGCTGGGAGAAGGAGAGTCGGTGATCGACCTGGGGGGGCTCTCGGTGCGCCGGTTCCACATGGTGGCCGGCGCGGGTGACTCGCGTGTCATTTTCAGCCGACCCAATGAGCAGGCCGCCCCGGAGGTGGAGATCGAAGGCACCGTGGGTGATATCGGGGTCGATCTGCTGGGCAACGCCAACGCCGCGAGCATCATCGTGGGGGGAGGGGTCGGTTCGCTCGAGGTGGATCTCTCGGGGGCGTGGCGGCGCGATGCCAGGGTGGAGATTCGCGGCTCGGTGGGAGACCTTCTGCTCAAGCTGCCCGGCGACGGGGCAGAACCGTCGGCCGGCGTCAGGCTGCGTGTCGGCAAACCGTGGAGCAATGGCCTCGAGCTGCCGGGATACGAGCGGCGGGGCGACGACCTGCTCAGCGAAGGCTATGATACCGCCAGCCCGAAGATCGACGTCACTGTGCTTCCGGGCATCGGCAGCCTGTCCGTGGTGCGTGAGCAAAGCCGGAGGAAACCATCCAGATGAGCCAGTACACCACCCGTCCCTTGAAAGAGCAGGACATCGAGTCGATCATCGCCATCGACGCCCTGGTCACCGGCGTCAGAGAAAAGGGGGGCCCCGACCGCGCCGGGTTCTGGCGTGGCCTGCTGTCGATCTATTCGCCGGTTCCTCTCGAAGACTCGGGCGGCGCGCCCGGCATCGAATCGATGGTTCAGCCGCACATGTGCGTGGTGGCGGAGGCGGCCCCGCCCTCAGGGGCGTCGGCGGGCCCGCGGATTGCCGGCTTCATCATCGGTGACGTGCAGTCGTGGCAGTTCGGCATCCCGAGACATGGCCGGATCGTCACGATCGGCGTGCACCCGGAGCACCGGCGGCACGGGGTGGCGTCACAGCTGGCCGAGGCGTTGCTCGATACCTTTCGGAAGATGGGGCTTCCGTTCGTCCACTGCCTTGCACGGCCCGAGGACCCCCTGGGCGAGTTCTTCCGGTCGGTGGGATTCAGCAATTCCGACTTCGAGATTCTGGAGAAGTCGCTTTGAGACAGGAATCCCCGGGATTCTCCCGGATTCCCGTTGACGCGGCAGGTGCCTTCCCTTACCATTATGTGACAGTCTTGATGTGACATCCTGGATTGCCAGCCTTCCTCCCGGATCGGGTCCTTCCCGGCCCGGCATTTGTGGCGGACACCTCCATGGCCCTTGATCCTCTGGTCCCTGACGCCCCTGAAACAGCGTCCCGTACCCAATCCCGGACCCGGGCGACGCCCGCCTCCCAGGTGGAGAAGCGGGCTCGCGGAGGCACCATGCCGATTTCGATTTTCCTGAACGGCGAGTACATCGACAGCCGCGAAAAGGCGCTCGTTCCGTTGCACGAGCACGGCCTGCTCTATGGTGACGGCGTGTTCGAGGGGATCCGCGCCTATCATGGCAGGATCTTCCGGATGACGGATCACATGAACCGGCTCTATCAGTCCGCCAAGTCGATCATGCTGGAGATCCCCTACACCAAGGAAGAGCTTGGCGAGATCCTCCTCGAGACGGTCCGGCGAAGCGGGCTGGACGATGTCTATATCCGCCTGATCGTCACGCGGGGGCCCGGCGACCTCGGTATCGATCCACGCAAGTGCCCCAGGGCCGCGGTCTACATCATCGCCGCGGCGATACAGCTCTACCCGAAGGAGAAGCATGCCAAGGGGCTGCGGTGCACGATCGCGTCGACCCGGCGCAACCGGCCCGACTGCCTCAACCCGCAGATCAAGACCCTCAACTACCTCAACAACATTCTCGCCAAGATCGAGGCGATCCAGTCGGGCGTCGACGAGGCGATCATGCTCAACGAGGCCGGCTACGTCGCCGAAGGGGCCGCGGACAACATCTGGGTCGTGCAGGACGGCGTGCTCTGCACGCCACCCACCCATGTCGGCATCCTGGAAGGCATCACGCGCAAGGTCATCATGGAGATCTGCGACGAGCAGAAGATCCCCTGGCGCGAAAAGAACATGGTGGTCCACGACTTGATCAAGGCCGACGAGATCTTCCTGTGTGGCACGGGCGCGGAGCTGGTTCCGGTGGTGGAAATCGACGGCCGCGTCATCGGCAACGGACACCCCGGCCCGACGTACCAGCGGGTGCTGGATCTGTTCAGGCAGAGGACCAGGACGGACGGGGTGGCGTTCCGCTGAGCTGATGGAAACCAAGACACTCAAAGAGTATGTCCCCGGCCTGGCAGGCGTGCCGGCTGTCCAGTCGAAGATCAGCTACATCGACGGGTTCAAGGGACTGCTGGCCTACCGGGGCATCCCGATCGAGCAGCTCGCCGAGCGCAGCACATTCGCCGAGACCGCCTTCCTGCTGATCTACGGCAACCTGCCCAACGAAGCCGAGCTGACACGCTGGAACCAGGAGCTCACCGACCACCGGAAGCTCAAGTACCAGGTGCGCGACGTCATCAAGGCGCTGCCCGAAGGCGGCCACCCGATGAAGGCCCTGCAGGCAGGCACGGCCGTGCTCGGGATGTTCTATCCGGACGAAGGGGAGGGGGCCTACGACGCGCCACGCCAGCGCGAGGCGATCGTGCGGCTGATCGCGAAGCTGCCGACCCTGGTCGCGGCATTCCATCGCACGCGGCGCGGCGACGATCCGATCGAACCCCGCGACGACCTCGATCTCGCGTCCAATTTCCTCTGGATGCTCTCCGGGAAGGAACCCGATCCACTGGCGGCGCGGATCATGGACGTCTGTCTGATCCTGCACGCCGAGCACTCCATCAACGCCTCCACCTTCGGCGCCCTGGTGACCGCCGCCACGCTGGCCGATCCCTACTGCGTGGTGTCGTCCGCCGTCGGGGCGCTGGCCGGCTCGCTGCACGGCGGCGCCAACGAGCGGGTGCTGGCGATGCTGCGCGAAATCGGATCCGTGGACAGGGTCCTGCCCTACGTCGATCAGAAGATCGCCGCCGGCGGCAGGATCATGGGTGTGGGGCACCGGGTCTACAAGACGAAGGACCCGCGCGCCACGATTCTCCAGCAGCTCGTCGTCCAGATGTTCGAGAAGCTCGGCAGCACTCCGTTGTACGACATCGCGCTGCAGGTCGAGCGGGTGGTGGGAGACCGCCTCGGCGGCAAGGGGATCTACCCGAACGTCGACTTCTATTCGGGGATCGTCTACGACAAGATGGGGATCCCGACCGACCTGTTCACGCCGATTTTCGCCATCTCCCGGGTGGCCGGCTGGCTGGCTCATTGGGTCGAGCAGATACAGGACAACAAGCTGTTCCGCCCCACGCAGATTTACACCGGCGCGCATGGGCAGGAGTACGTCCCGCTGGCCGACCGGAGCTGAGCGTCATCTCCCCTTCAGCGCCCGCGCGGCGGCCTCCAGCCGCCCCGCCGCCCTGTCCAGGGCGCCGACCAGCAGGTCAATCTCACGGCGCGCGGAATCCGGGTCATGGTTCAGGAACGCCGCCGCGATACCCGGCAGCCGCTGCGCGCCATACCCATCGGTGGCGGACGGAGACAGCAGAAGGTTCCTCGCGCGCTGGTCCGCGGCGGCAGAGTCCTTCACGATGAACTCCCGCTCGGTGGCGATCAACTCGCGGTTGGCCGCGGTCAGACGCTGGAGCCGGGCGCTGACGACGGCGCCGCCGGTGTCCTGCATGTCGAACTGCTGACCGAAGCCGCGCCGGCGCGTGGCCAGCCTTCCGGCGCTTTCGGTCAGCCGTCTGGCCGCCGAGCGCACCGGGTCGAGAGAGGGCATCGGCGTTGACGTCGGATCGTGAATCTTCCATCGCGACTCGATCTCGTCGGCGGCGGCGGTCGCTTCCTTGCCCGTGGCCTCCTCGTCGTAGGGGATGACCGGTGTCTCGGAGAGCTTCAGCGCCGTCAGGGCCCAGATTCCGCCCGCGGCCGCGTGGTAGGAGAATCCTGGATCCATGAAGCTCGAGACGAACCACCAGGTGTCCAGACGGGAATGATAAGCGCCGCCGCCGTCGCCGGAAAAACTGTGGCTCGTGCTGGGAACGCCGAGGTCGTGGGAAAACGGCACGAAATCGGATCCCCCGCCCAGCACACCGACCGTGGCGTTCTTTCCGGTGGACTGCCAGACGTCACGCACGGTTCTCTGTGAGCGGGGATCGGGCACGCCATCGGCCGCCTCGAGCAGCACCGGCCAGAGCGACGGCGTCCCGGAGGGATTGAAGCGGGCGCCGGTGGCCGCGACATCAACGTTGAGATAAGCGACCGCCGAGAGGCTGAGCCACTGCGCGTGATCCTCCGCCCATTCGGTGGAACCGATGATCCCGAACTCCTCGGCGTCCCAGAACGCGAACATCAACGAGCGGGATGGGCGGGACCCCGCCCTGGCCAGCTCGCCGAAGCGGCGGGCCACCTCGAGCAGTGTGGCTGAGCCGCTGCCGTTGTCGGTGGCTCCCGGGCCCCAGGAATCGCGATGCGCGCCGAGAATGATCGCTTCATCGGGGAATATGCCACCCCGCAGCTTCCCCACCACATCCCAGACCGGGCGCAGCGCGTAGTCGGCCTGCACGGTCATTCTGACGCGAGCGGCTCCCGGGC
>DASROJ010000149.1:0-9866 GCA_035646975.1 Patescibacteria group bacterium | reverse complement strand
GTTCACAGCGGTGGGATACGGCTCGCTGGCCACCCTGCCGGAGATGTCGGCGATCTTCGAGCATTTCGGTCATTTCGTGTACGGCGCGATGCTGTTGCGCGGGCTGTTCGTGCTGACCTCGGTGATCGCCATCGTCTGGCTGCACTATGGTCTGCGCGCGCGCGCGGCCGACGTCATGCCGGGCCTGGAGGAAATCGACAAGGGTCTGGACGAGATCCGCGCCTGGTCGCACAGCACCAGTCCGATGCTCATCGCCTGCGGCGACAAGTCGTTGTTCCGCTCCGGGACCACGCCTGCGCCGAAGGGATTCATCGGCTATCGCGCGTCGGGCCGGTTTCTCGTGGCCTACTCCGACCCGGTCTGTCCGGCCGGAACCGAACGCGACCTGCTGGCGGCCTTTCTGGACCACGCCGCCGCGTCGGACCTCGACGTGATCCTCTATCAGATCTCGACGAGGTTCCTGCCGATCGCGCATGACTTCGGCTTCACCTTCTTCAAGCTGGGCGAAGAAGCGATCGTCGATCTGAATCGATTCGACCTCAAGGGCGACAAGGCCAAGAGCTGGCGTCACGCGATCAACAGCGTCGAGAAGGCCGGCGGCCGGTTCGAGATCGTCGAGCCGGCCGGCATCCCCGCGTTGCTCGAGGAGCTGAAACGGGTGTCGGATGACTGGCTGGCCGAAAAGAAAGTCACGGAGAAACGGTTTTCGATTGGCCGATTCGACGAGGACTACCTGCGGCGTTTCGCCTGCGCCATCATCCGGGGTTCCGACAACCGGATCGTCGCCTTTGCCAATGTCCTGGAGGGGCGCGCAGGAGGCGAAATCTCGATCGACCTGATGCGGTTCAGCGCCCGGCGTGAGAAGGCAGCGGCTCTTCGCAACGTGATGGATTGCCTGCTGCTTCATCTGATGCTGCATGGCAGGCAGCGCGGCTTCACCCGGTTCAACCTGGGCATGGCGCCGCTGGCCGCCGTGGGCGAGGAACGATGGGCGCGCCCCTTCGAAAAGCTCGCGCATCTGTTCTTCGAGCATGGCGAGCAGTGGTACAACTACCAGGGTCTGCGTCGCTGGAAGGAGAAGTTCGACCCTTCGTGGGAGCCCCGCTACCTGGCCTACCCGCGCCCCTGGGACTGGCCCCTCGCGGTGACCAGCACCGCGGTGCTGATCGCCGGAGGCTGGCGCTCCCTTCTGTCTCCTGCCGGAGCCAGGTCATGAGACGCGCCGCGCTGTGCGTGCTGCTGGCCGCATCCTGTCTGTGTGGCGGCAGCGGCAGCGGAGCCATGGCAGCGACTGCCACAGCAGCCGGCGACGCGGCCGGTGGTCCCGGCTACGTCGTGGAGCAGGTCAGCATTCCCCTGTTCGGGATGGTCAAGGTGTACCGGCCCGAGCCGATCCAGGCGACGCGCGGTGTGGTGCTGTTCGTCTCGGGCGACGGTGGGTGGAATCTCGGTGTGGTGGAGATGGCCCGCAGGTCGGCGTCCCGTGCGATCGTGGTGGGGCTGTCGATGCCGGCCTGGCAGAAGGTCGCGCAGAAGGACCCGGCACACTGCTGGTTTCCCGCCGGCGATCTGGAATCCACGGCGCAGGCGATCGAGAAGATATATCGCCTGCCGCAATACATCCGTCCAATCCTCGTGGGCTATTCGTCTGGAGCCACGGTGGTGTATGGTGCGCTCGCGCAGGCGCCGGCCGAGACGTTCACGGGAGGGGTGAGCCTCGGATTCTGCCCCGACATGGAGCTGGCCCGCCCCTTCTGCTCGCGAGGCGACTGGAAGCCCACCTACGACGCGAAGAAGAAGACGAGCCTGCTGCCGCCGCGCGCCGGTCTGTCGCCGCGACCCGATGGTTCCCCTCGCTGGATCGCGTTGCAGGGAATGGTCGACCAGGTCTGCGATCCGAAGCAGGTCGGCCGGTTCGTTTCCGGCATTCCCGCCGCGCGCATGGTCCCGCTGCCCAGGGTGGGCCACGGATTTTCCGTGGCGCGCAACTGGGGGGCGGCTTTCGATTCGGCCATCGAGGGACTGCTCGCGCCGGCCACCGTGCTGGAGCCCGCACCCGGCGGGACGCGGCGGTCGGAGAGCCATCTGCCGAACCACTCGCCCGAGGAGATCCGCGATCGGCTCGACGCCCTCGACCTGCCTCTGGAGATCCAGTGGCTCGACGGCGCTCGGTCGGTGTTGATCTTCCTTTCGGGCGACGGCGGCTGGGCCGAGCTGGACCAGAGCGTGACCTCGGCCCTCGCGGCCCAGGGCGTCGGCGTGGTGGGATGGAATACGCTGAGATATTTCTGGCAGCCGAAGACGCCCGATGAGTTCCGCGCCGACCTTGCCAGGGTGGTGGCGGCGCTGCCGGAGGGAATGCGCGTCTACGCGGGCGGGTTCTCGTTCGGCGCGGAGGTGGTGCCCGTGTCGCTGTCGCCCGGCTCGGGCGACGCGCTGTCGCGCATCGCCGGGCTGGTGCTTCTTGGCCCCGGGCCGTACGCGACGTTCGAGGTGAGCCCGCTCGACTGGATCCGCACCGGGGAGTCGCCCACGGATCATCCGGTGGCAGCCGCCCTGGAGCGACTCGATGGGCTGCCGGTGCTCTGCCTCGATGCGGCACAGCATGGGCCGTCAGGCTGTCCATCGGCTACGATACGGGGACTCACGCATGTGAACATGCCGGGAGGGCACCATTTCGGCGGCGACTATGACGCGCTGGCCGCTCGCATCCTCGACTTCATGCGGCACTGACCGGGAATCACCAGACTGGAGGAACGACCGATGGAAACCACGAACCGTCCCGACACTCTCGACGTCGAGCGCGCGGTGCGGGAGCGATACTCCAAAGGAGCGCAGTCCCGCGAGGCGGCGCTCTGCTGCCCGGTGAGCTACGACCCGGGACATCTTGCGGCGATACCGTCCGAGGTGCTCGAGCGCGACTATGGCTGCGGCGACCCGTCGCCTCACGTGCGACCGGGCGACACGGTGCTCGATCTGGGCAGCGGCGGCGGCAAGGTCTGCTTCATCGCGTCGCAGATCGTCGGACCGGGCGGCCGCGTGATCGGTGTGGACATGAACGACGAGATGCTGGAGCTGGCCCGCCGATCGGCGCCGCTGGTGGCCGGCGCGATCGGGCATGACAATGTCACGTTTCGCCGCGGGCGTATCCAGGACCTCTCGCTCGACATGGACCTGCTGGATGCCTGGCTCGAGGAGCATCCGGTGCGCGGTGTGGAGGACCTCCCGGTCCTGCAGGATGCCTCGGACCGGCTGCGGCGCGAGCGTCCGATGATCGCCGACGCCTCCATCGACATCGTGATCTCCAACTGCGTGCTGAACCTGGTGCGCGAGAGCGATCGCCGGTCTCTCCTCCAGGAGATCTTCCGGGTGCTTCGGGTCGGCGGGCGTCTCGCGATCTGCGACATCGTCAGCGACGAATCGGTGCCGGACCGGCTCAAGGCCGACCCCGAGCTCTGGTCGGGCTGCGTCTCGGGCGCCTTCCAGGAGGGCGAGCTGCTGAGCGAGATGGAGCAAGCCGGCTTTCACGGCATCACCCTCGACACATGGTCAGAGCAGCCGTTTCGCGTGGTGGAGGGGATCGAGTTCCGAGCCGTCACGGTGACGGCCCGCAAAGGAAAGCAGGGCGTCTGCCTCGATGCCAACCAGGCGGTGATCTACAAGGGGCCGTGGAAGCAGGTGGAGGACGACGACCATCACGTGCTGCGCCGCGGGGAGCGGTCGGCGGTCTGCGCCAAGACCTACAGGATTCTGACCGATGCCCCATATGCCGATCAGATCATTCCGATCCCGCCGCGCACCGAGATACCCGAAAAGGCGCGCCACCCGTTCGACTGCTCGCGCACCGCTGCCCGTCATCCGAAAGAGACGAAAGGTGAGGACTACACCGCCACGTCTGACGGCGAAGGCGCCTGCTGCCCGCCCGGCAGCTGCTGCTGAAGGGCCTTTGAGGATTCGAACCTACCAGTGGGCCAAATGACGATGCGGCCCCTTCGCGTTCCAGAATTAGTCTGCAGCAGTCCTGCCGACCGATCGATGCCATCCGCGGGGATGACTTTGTCCACCAGGTTGTGCCGCAAAGCAAGATGGCCATCCTCTCATCACTCGTCGCCGGCTTCGGCGCTCTTCCATCGTTGTGGTAACAATTCCTCGCCGAGGATTTCATCAACCTTAATGCAGTAGAGCTCGACTTCAATCCCCGCCAGAAGGCCTCGCGTCATGCCGATCTAGCACCTCTGCTGGGGTCCACCCGAGTCCTGTCGGCGTATGCGTGAAAACGTAGGCACTGAAGGCAATGGCCAAGGGAGGGCCGCAGACATGGTGTTACAATTGGGGAATGTCCGCCGAATCCTTGCTGTATGAGCTGCGGCTCAACGGGTTCATCGTGCTGAGGAATTTCCTGTCCCGGGATTTTATTGAGGCTCTCCACATGCAGGTTCAGCCTCTGGTCCTGGGATACGCGGAGCGCGTTGCGCAGGGGGACACTTCCATCGTGCGCGGCCGGAACCGGGTCTCCATCGACCTTAAACCCTATGCGAAGATTCTGGCAGGCGCGCTGGAGGACGCCCGCCTTCGCAGGCACCCCGTAGTCACGCAGATACTCGACTCCGTCATGGGATTGTGGCGCGAAGGCTCGCTGTTCGCCGAGTGCCCGCTACCTGGGTCAGAGTACATGACCTGGCATCCGGACACCGATGATGCGTTTCTCTCCCGACCGCTACGCACTGAGAGAATGACCTTTAACGTTCCGCTCGGTGAGGTCAACGACTCCAACGCACCCATGCAGATCATCCCGGGCTCACACCGGCTGCATCACCACGACGTCGCGGAAATCTATCGCATCCCGCAAGTTCACGCCGTCAGCCTGCTGACCAGGACGGGGGACTGCATCCTGAGGGACGGCAATGCCCTGCACCGCGGCACCCCGAACCTCACCACCACTACCCGGATCATGCTGGGGCAGACCTACAAGCTCGTCGAGACAGGCGCAACGACTCCGGCGGGAGCGCCATCAGGTCCACGTTGAGCTGATCCTTGTACGTGTCCTTATGCTTGGAGGTGCGCCCCCAAGGACCGCCGGTTCGGCCGGGAGGAACTTGCCGACCTTGTCGTTGCCGTAGCACTGTTTGCACTCCGAGGCGGTGCCTCGGAGTGCAAATGGATAATGTCAGTCTTCTGTCTGCTCGGTGTGCTGAGCTTCGAGCGTTGGCGGATAACCGCGCGGGGAGTACCGTATGCCACCATCACTCTGGCGGAGATTGGGTTACTCTCAAAAATAGTCGGCCGTTACGCAGTGCCCCTTGCTGGCGCTCCGCTGCATCCTGATTTCGGATCCTCGCGAGCGGCGGCAGGCCTTGCGGCTCGGCGTTCTACCGATCGTTATCGTGACGAGCGCGCACTTCCTGATCCTCCGCCCCCTCGTTCTTTCAGGCTTTGGGCGAACGCTCGCCGCCGGTTTGGAGACGGCCTGGCTAAAGGATGCATCCGGCATGGCGGCAGCCACGATCGTTCCATTGGAAGTGGAGCGACTCGCATACCGGCCTGTACTGTGGGGCGGGGTGGCGACGGCAGCATGGATTCTGTTGGTGGTGGTGGCGGGCGCAGAGAAATTCCTACCGCCCGCCGATGCGTATGGATTTCTGCGAATGCTTCCGCGCCGGGCCCCATCGAGAGGGCGTCACCTCGACGGGGCGCGGCTCAGACTTTCCGAGAGCTTCTGAGGCAGGACGATCAGGACAACAGGCCCGCGAGCGCGCGCATCCCGACCTGGACCCCGCAGGGCAGGGCGTTGCGCAGCAGCCGGCTCTTGAGGCTCCGGTATCCCTGGTCACCTGTGAGCAGATCGGCCAGCACGGCGCGGATCGCGGGCGAAGCCGACGCAAGGCGGACCGTGTTTTCCAGGAATCCTCTGCGATAGAACCCCGACCCATAGTCATGCGCGCGCATCAGGTCCCTGGGCAGCTCCGGTGTGCGCAGCTCGTTCGCGGTGACAAGGTCCCGCCCGATCTCCGCGCCCGACCGCATCGCCCAGGAGATACCCTCGCGGGTCAACGGGTCGACGAAGCCGGCCGCGTCTCCGGCCAGCGCCCAGCCGGAGTGATCGAACGCGCGATGGTGGCTCCCCTGCCCGGACCGTCTCGCGGTTCCAGCGGGCGACGGGGATGCCGGGATGAAATAGCCGCGCGTCAGGGTGGATGAACCCGGCGCACTCGAGCTCTCCGCGCCAATGGACGCCTCAGGGTAATGCTGCCGGATGAATCGATGCAGCTCCTCTTCCAGACGCGCCGGTTGCACGCTCCGGTGCTTCGCGCAGATGCCCACCGAGACATGATCCGTCCTGGGAAAGACCCAGAGATAGCCGTCGAAGTCGCCGAAGAACTTCAGCACCATCTCGCCGCTGCCGGCCCCCGGCACGTAGGCGTAGAGCGCAAGACTCAGGTGCTCGTCGTTGAACTTCCCGGCCAGAGCGCGCCGCACGCATCCACGAACGCCGTCGGCGGCCACCACCCGATCGAAAGGCCCCGCGGCGCCCTGGTCGGTGGCAAGCTCCCATCCCGCGCCGCGGACCGGATGAACCGACCTGACCCGGGTGAGATGCAATGTCGCGCCCACCTCGACGGCCTTTCGCCGGAGAAACGAATCGAGGTCGTTTCTTCTGAAGATGTGGATGCCACCATCGAGCGTGACCTCGACCCGCCTGTCGGAAGGCGAGTAGAGAACCACCTTGCGCACAATGCGGCGAGACAGCGCGGGGTCGGCCAGGTCGGGGAACTCCCTCAGCACGCCGGAAGGAATGCCGCCGCCACACGGCTTTTCCGCCCCGGGACTCGCCTCGAAGAGATCCACGGATGCGCCCGACGACGCCAGCACGCGGGCGCATGTGGCCCCGGCAGGACCGCCCCCCACGACGGCGATGCGCGAAAGCCCGGGCCCGGTCATCTCGATCTCATCATCTTGATCCCATCGTAGGTGCCAGGAAGCGGGACGGTCAAGCCCCGACCCCGGATTCGCTTGACTCGGCACGCGTCGCTGGCGTAACAATGCCACTCCCGCATCGGGCGGGGCGATGCGTCGGTCACCTGCAACGGGAGACGCCAGCGATGCGCCACAAGCTGTTTGAGACCAAGCCGCTCGAGCTGCTGCTCGAAGAGATGAAAGGCGATCACCGGCTGCGCCGCGTGCTCGGACCGGTTCAGCTCACCAGCCTGGGAGTGGGCGCGATCATCGGGGCCGGCATCTTCGTTTCCACCGGCGCGGTGGCGCGCAACACGTCGGGGCCGGCGCTCATGCTCTCTTATGTTGCCGCGGGCATCGTCTGCATCTTCGCCGCGCTGTGCTACGCCGAGTTCGCTTCGATGGTGCCGGTGGCCGGTTCCGCCTACACCTACGCCTACGCGACGCTGGGCGAGCTGTTCGCCTGGATCATCGGATGGGACCTGGTGCTCGAATATGCCGTGGGCGCCGCCACCGTGGCCAACGGCTGGTCGAGCTACTTTCAATCGGTCCTGAGCGTGCTGGGGATACATCTGCCCACCGCGCTGAGCGGGCCCGTGGTGAACTACGATCCGGCTCTCGGAAAGCTGGTGGCCACCGGCTCGCTGATCAACCTTCCCGCCGTGGTGGTGGTCGGACTGGTCACGGTCATCCTTGTCATCGGCATCAAGGAAAGCGCCGGCTTCAACGCGGCGATGGTGATCCTCAAGGTGGCGACGGTATTTTTCGTCATCGGGGTGGGAGCGTTCTACGTCAACCCGGCCAACTGGCACCCGTTTGCCCCTTACGGCTGGACCGGCATCAGCTTCTTCGGCCGGATGGTTTCCGGTCACGCCGACGCGGGTGGACAGCCGGTCGGGATGCTGGCCGGAGCAGCGCTCGCCTTTTTCGCCTACATCGGGTTCGATTCAGTGTCGACTCACGCCGAAGAGGCGCGCAAGCCGAGCCGCGACGTTCCGATCGGCATCATCGCCTCGCTGACGCTCTGCACGGTGCTCTACATCGCCGTGGTGGCGGTGCTCACCGGCATGGTCCCCTACAACCAGCTCAACATCGGCGACCCGGTGTCGGACGCCTTCGGCAAGGTCGGCCTGCCCTGGGCCAAGTTCCTGATCGCCACGGCGGGTGTGGCCGGCATCACCTCGGTGATGCTGGTCATGATGCTGAGCCAGCCGCGCGTCCTGCTCGCGATGGCCCGTGACGGGATGCTGCCCCCCAGCTTCTTTGCCGCGGTGCACGAACGGTTCCGCACACCCTGGAAGTCGACGATACTCACCGGGTTTTTCGTGGGAGGGCTCGCCGCGTTTCTTCCGATCGGCGTGCTGCTCAACCTGGTCAACATGGGAACATTAATGGCGTTCGCCATCGTCTGCGCCTCGGTGCTGATCATGCGGCGCACCCACCCGAACGCCGAGCGCCCCTTCCGCGCGCCGTTCGTTCCGCTGGTGCCGATTCTCGGCGTGCTGAGCTGTCTGCTGCTGATGTTCTCGCTGCCGCCGGAGAACTGGTGGCGGCTGGTGATCTGGCTGGCGATCGGGCTGGTGATCTATTTCACCTACAGCCGGCACCATAGCGTGATGGCGATGCGGCGGTTGTCCCACGAGATCGGCAAGCATGGTGTGTCGCCGGCCGGCTCGCTGGCCGACGATGTCGATGACGTCGACGACCCGACGCGCGGCGGTCCGCCTCGCGGCACCCCCCCGAAGAACAGGTGACCCGGGCCGAGGTCTATTCCACCGCCACCAGCTTGACGCCGACCTGCCTGGACTTTCCGTCGCGCACCAGCGTGAGATCGAGCGTGGCACCCACGCCGGCCGACTCGAAGAGATCCAGAAGGTCGTCGCTCGAGTCGACCTTCTTTCCATTCACCGCGACGATTTCGTCGCCGACCAGGATGCGGCCCGAGCGGCTGGTGCTCAATCCCTCGAGCCCTGCCGTCTCCGCCGGGCTGTGACGCGCCACCTGGTAGATGACCGCTCCCTTGAGCCCGAGGCGGTCGCGCACCCGATCCGACAGCAGCGTGATGCCGATGCCCGGCTGGATCGGCTTGCCATGCTCGATGAGCTGGGGCACGAGCCGTCGGACGATGTCCACCGGCACCGCGAAGCCGATTCCGGCCGAAGCGCCGCTGGGGCTGTAGATGGCGCTGTTGACTCCCACCACCCGTCCGTGCGAGTCGAGCAGCGGGCCGCCCGAGTTGCCCGGGTTGATCGCCGCGTCGGTCTGGATGACGTCGCGGATGATGCGCCCGCCGGGCGAGCGCAGCTCGCGTCCCAGCGCGCTGACAACCCCCACCGTGAGCGAGTTGTCCAGGCCGAACGGGTTTCCCAGCGCGAGCACGCTCTGCCCCACCGCCAGGTCGGACGACCGGCCCAGCGGAAGCGGCGTGAGACGCGTTGAGGGCACCTTGATCCGCAGCACCGCCAGGTCCTTGTCCGGCGCCACCCCCACGACCTCGGCCTCCGACTCGGTCTGATCGGCCAGGGTCGCCGAAAAGGTGCTGCCGTTTTCGATGACGTGATAGTTGGTCACGATGTGCCCCTCCCGATCCCAGACGAAGCCGCTGCCGCTGCCCTGGGGGATCTGGAAGACATCCATCGAGAAGAAGTCACGCTGCAGCTTGATGCTCGTGATGTTGAGCACCGACGCGGAGGCTCGGCGAAAGATGTCGATGTTGCGCGTTTCCTCGGGGGTCAGGTCCTCCGTCGTGGTGGATGCGGAGGACGGGGTGGATGCGGAGGACGGGGCAGCGGAAGCCGCAGCGGCAGGAGACGGGGCGGAGGGCCGGGGGAATGTCGCCGCGGCGTCATCCGGCATGCGCCGTTGAACGACCAGGGCGAAAACAACACCTGCGAGGAAGACTCCCAGCATCG
>DASROJ010000148.1:0-2624 GCA_035646975.1 Patescibacteria group bacterium | reverse complement strand
GTTGGAATCGATGTAGCCGAGCCCTTTCAGCTCATCCAGCCGTCGCGGGTCGACCTCTTCGTCCTTCCCTTTCTGGAACCCATTCGCGCGCCAGGCGTCCAGGCGTGCGGCGAGGTCGCGGGCGATGTCGGGGCGCTCGGCCAGCAGGTCGTGCTTTTCACCGGGGTCCTCCGCCAGGTGATAGAGCCACGAGACCCCGTCCGAGCGGCGGACGAATTTCCAGCCGCCGGACCTGATCGAGTGATGATCCAGGGAGAACTGGCCGAAGTCGGGTCCTCGAAACCCGCGTCCGTACAGCTCGCTGAAGGCGGCTCCTGGCTCTTCCGCGCCCCCTTTGCTTCGAATCATCGGCACGAGCGAGACCCCTTCGATCCCGGGCGCATCGCCGGTCGCAGCCACCGCGATGCCTGCCAGGTCTAGAATCGTCGGCAAGATATCTACGGCCCTGACCTGCGTGCCGATTCTCAGCCCCGGCTCGATGCCGCCGGTGAGCTGGACCGCGAAGAGTATCCTGATCAGCGTTTCTTCCAGCGAGTGGCCGTGGAAGAGATCCTGGTGCTCGGCGAAGCTCTCGCCATGATCCGAGAACAGCACGACGATCGCGTGATCCAGCAGCCCCGACGCGCGCAGCCTGCCCATCAACTCGCCGAACCCGGCGTCCATCGACGCGATCTCTTCGTCGTACGAGCCGATGAGTGTCTGTATTTCAGCGGCGGTCAGGACCCGCCCATCCTGCATCACCTGCTTGATGAGGCCGTTGCTCTGCACATAGCCCAGCCCCTTGCCATCGTTGCCCCATCGACCGAAGTAGGGAGCCGGCGCATCGTACGGACTGTGCACATCGAAGTAATGCACGAAGAGGAATTGCGGCGCGGACGACCTTCGCTTCAGGTAGGCATCGACCTTGGCGTTGACCTCATCGGCGGAGTTCCAGGATCGACGGGGATAGGATGAATACCGAAGAAAAGAATCCAGCGGCGGCTGGTGGCCCTGACCGTACAGCAGGTTGCAGGTGCTGATGAACAAGGGATCGAGCCGGCGCAGGAAATCGGCACGCTTGATCTCCAGCAGGCTGCGGAGTTCCGGCGCGAGGAACATGAAGTCCGCCGATGCCTGCAGAGAGGGTGGCAGCATGTCGTCGAAGACGTCGAATCCCTGATCGAAACCGAACGTCGAGCGCATCGTGGCTCCGCCGATGAACCCCGCCGTCTGGTATCCATGGTCGCGAAGAATCTCTGCGAGGGTCCTGGCCTGCGGCGGAAGCCTGAGCGCTCCCGTGGTTGCCGGCTCGAGCATCGCCGGACCGATCCTGGAGGGTGAGGCCCCCGTCATCAGGGTGGCGTGCGAGAGCACCGTCCACGATGACGAGGCCACGGTCTGCTCGAACAAAACGCCGCCGTGGATGACGTCGTCGATGTGGGGAGACGTGGGTCGAGGATAGCCCAGGGCGGAGAGATGATCCGGTCTCAAGGTGTCGAGCGAGACCAGGATGATGTTCGGTGCGGTGGGATTGACGGCGGCGGCCTGCGGCGCCGCGCCTGGCGACATGCGGCTCCAGATCGTGGGCCCGGCGATCCCGAGCAGCAGCGCCGCTGCCGCCGCCAGCGCGATGCCACTCGCGAACCCGCCGAGCCGCGTCATGAAGCCGGCATGGCGATGAGCCATCCTTTCCAGCAGGTTGTCCAGCAGCCTGCCGGCGATCACGCAGACGACTTCACACAGGGCGGCGACTGCCAGCAGGCAGGCCAGGTTCAGCAGCCTGCCGGGGACGATATTGCGCAGTTGTGCAAGACCCTTGAGCGACACGAACAGGAAGGCCGGCCCGATCAGGGCCCACAGCAGCGCGTGCGGCAGAGGTCGAGGGCGGCCCCGCAGGAAGGCCGGGGGAAGCAGCCGCCACACGATGCCCACCACCAACCCGGCGCAGATTCCCACGACTCCGCTCAGGGCAAGACAGGCAACCAGCAGACCCCGCGCATGCATCGCATCGCGAAAGAACCAGAGCCAGTTGATGAAGCCCAGGACGAGAAACGAGGCCGACAGCACCGCCACGCTCGTCTGGACGGGATGATGCCTGGAGGCGAAGCCTCCTGAAGAAACGTTCTCGGTGTCGGGTCTCCTGTCGTGCACGGCTGCATCCTAGCCCATCGCTCCTTCCGAGATCTGCATTGAGAGCCACGCCTGCTTCCCCTATAATGCCGGCGGCTCGCGCGCGAGAAAGACGACAGGGAGAAGAATGACGGCACGATCCCGCTTCGCTTCATCATTGACGATCGGCTGTCTGGCCGTGGCGCTGTGCCTGAGCACGGCGCTCTCGACGGCCCAGCAGGGCGAGACGCTCACGGTGGGCCGGGTCCTCGAGCTGCTCCAGCAGGGCACGCCTCCCGACACGCTGGTCACGAGGCTTCGCGCCGAGGAGGGCTCCTTCGATCTGACCATCGAGGACATCGTGCGGCTGAGCGCCGCCGGGGCGCCCGCCGAGCTCATCCGGCTGATGGCCCGGGGCGACGCGGCGCCCGAGCAGGTCGACGAGCGCCCCCTCGCTCCGGTCGCCGAGCCGGGCCCCGACGCGCTGACGCTGGCCCGGGTGGTGAAGCTGTTCCACAAGGAGGTGCCTCTCGATC
>DASROJ010000147.1:0-5761 GCA_035646975.1 Patescibacteria group bacterium | reverse complement strand
GGCGGGGCGTGCGGTCAGACGAGCTGGGTGCGCCAGAGGTCGTGCAGGTGGACGACGCCTTCGACGCGGCGGTCCTGGTTCACGACGACGATCGAGGTGATGTGGCGCTCCTCCATGACATGGAGCGCCGCGGTGGCCAGCGCGTCCGGCTCGATGGTCACCGGGCCGGTCGTCATGACGTCGCCGGCCCGCTGGCGCAGCGGGTCGGGCGCCCGCTCGAAAAGCCTGCGCAGGTCACCGTCGGTGACGATGCCCAGAAGACGGCCATCCTCGTCGCACACCGTCGTCATGCCGAGCCGCTTGGCGCTCATGACGTAGATGGCGTCCTTGATGAGCGTGTCGGCCGACACGCGCGGCAGCGCGTCGCCGCCGTGCATCACTTTTCCGACGGTGAGAACCTTGCGCCCGAGCCGTCCGGCGGGGTGCAGCGACGCGAAATCCTCCTTCCGGAAGCCGCGCATTTCCGCCACCGCGATCGCCAGCGCGTCGCCCATCGCCAGGCTCGCGGTGGTGGAGGCGGTGGGCACGAGATCCATCGGGCAGGCCTCCTGCTTCACCCCGATGTCCAGGTGGATATCGCTCTGGGTGGCCAGCGTGGAGGACGGATTGCCGGTCAGCGAGACCAGCGCGACACCGAGGCGTTTTATCCTTTCGAGCAGCTGCAGCAGCTCGGCCGTCTCGCCCGAGTTGGACACCGCCAGCACGACGTCGCCGGGCACCACCATGCCGAGGTCGCCATGCACGGCCTCGGCCGGGTGCATGAACAGCGCGGGGGTGCCGGTGGAGGCGAGCGTGGCGGCGATCTTCTTGCAGATGATCCCGCTCTTGCCCAGCCCGGTCACCACGACGCGCCCTTTGCAGGAAAGCAGGGTCTCGACGGCGCGAAGAAACCGGTCATCGATGCGTCCCACGAGATCCGCGACCGCCCGCGATTCGACCTCGAGGACCTGGCGGGCCGTGGCCAGCGGGTCGCCGGAGCCGCCAATCCCCCGTGTCATCGCGCGCGCTGTGTGGCGTCGGTTTTCACGTCCGGTTTCACTCCGGCCACCTTCGTGTCATCGGCCCTGTCGGCCGCGGTGCGCGTCTGCATCCGCCCGGCGAGCTTGTTGTTGAGCGAGGCCTCGATGAACCTGCGAAACAGCGGGTGCGGCGCCAGCGGCTTGGACTTGAACTCGGGGTGGAACTGACAGGCGAGAAACCAGGGATGATCCTCGAGCTCCACGATCTCGACGAACTTGCCGTCGGGCGTGGTCCCGGTGATCTTGAGACCCTTGGCCGTCAGCGCGCTGGTGTAGTCCTTGTTGAACTCGTAGCGGTGGCGGTGCCGCTCGGAGATCATCCGCTGGCCATAGGCTTCCATCGCGTTGGAGTGCGGGGCCAGCATGCAGTCGTACTTGCCCAGCCTCATCGTGCCTCCCATCTCCTCCACGCCGATCAGGTCTCGCAGCTTGTAGATGACACGGTTGGGCGTGTCGGGACTGAACTCGGAGGAATCGGCGTCGGCGATGCCGGCGACGTGGCGGGCGAACTCGATGGTGGCGCACTGCATTCCCAGGCAGATGCCGAAGAAGGGGACCATCCGCTCGCGCGCGTATCTGATGGCCGATATCATCCCGGCCACTCCGCGGATGCCGAAGCCACCCGGCACGAGGATCCCGTCGATCTGGCTGAGCGTCTCCTCCAGGCGGCCGTTCTCCATCTCCTCGGCCTCGATCCACCGGATGTTCACCCTCGCGTCGTTGGCGACGCCGCCATGGAACAGCGCCTCGTTGAGGCTCTTGTACGAGTCTTCGTAGCCGACGTACTTGTCGACGATGCCGATCGTCACCTCGTCCTTCGGGTTCCTCACCTTTTCCACCAGGTCTTCCCATTCCCTGAAGTCCTTGTCGCGGTAGGGAAGATCGAGAAGCTTCAGGATGATGGCGTCGAGGCCTTCACGGCCCAGCGCCACCGGCACCTCGTATATCGATCGGACATCCTGCGCGGTGATGACCTGATCCGGCGGCACGTTGCAGAACAGTCCGATCTTTCTCTTCATGTCCTTGGGAATCGGCCGGTCGCACCGGCACAGCAGGATGTCGGGCTGAAGGCCGATGGCGCGCATCTCCCGCACCGAATGCTGGGTCGGCTTGGTCTTCAGCTCGCCGGCCGCGGCGATGTAGGGCACCAGGGTGAGGTGGATGAACATGGCGTTGCGCTGGCCGATCTCGAGGCGGAACTGCCGGATGGCCTCGAGAAACGGCAGCGATTCGATGTCGCCGACCGTGCCACCGATCTCGCAGATCTGTATGTCGACTCCCGCCGACACCTTGGTGATGAACGACTTGATCTCGTCGGTGACGTGGGGGATCACCTGCACCGTGGCGCCGAGGTAGTCGCCTCGCCGTTCCTTGGTGATGACCGATTCGTAGATCTTCCCTGTCGTGCAGTTGTGGTTCTTGGAAGTGACCGTCGAGGTGAAGCGCTCGTAGTGGCCGAGGTCGAGGTCGGTCTCCGCGCCGTCGTCGGTGACGTAGACCTCCCCGTGCTGGAACGGGCTCATGGTGCCGGGGTCGACGTTGAGGTACGGGTCGAATTTCTGGAGCGTCACGGTGAAGCCGCGGCTCTCGAGCAGCCGGCCGATCGAGGCGGCCGCGAGACCCTTGCCCAACGAGGAAACAACGCCGCCGGTGATGAAGATGTACTTCGTGTCCATGTCGTCGGCTCTCCTCTGAACGTCTACTGTATGAGTGCCTGAATCCTTTCCAGATCGCCGGGGGTCTCGACGCTGATCGAATGGCCCGTCGAGGCCACCAGGCGGATGCGGTGGCCTGCTTCCAGCGCGCGCAGCTGCTCGAGATTCTCGATCGCCTCGAGCCGCCCGCGCTCCATGTGCGTGAATTCGAACAGGAAATCCTTTCGGAAGGCGTACACGCCGACGTGCTTGAAGCAGCCTGCCGGGCCGGCGCCCCTGGGCCGGTAAGGGATGGGCGCGCGGCTGAAGTAGAGCGCGTTGCCCTGGCCGTCCGACACCACCTTGGCCACGTTGGGATCGGCCAGCCCCGCCTCATCGGTCAGCGGCTCGAACAGGGTCGCCATCCGCAGCTCGGCATCGTCGTCGAAGACCGCCACCAGCCGGTCCAGCGCGTCGGGCTCGATGAGCGGCTGATCCCCCTGAACGTTCACGACGATCTCCATCCCGGCGCCTTCGGGACCGGCCGCCACCTCGGCGACCCTGTCGGTGCCGCAGACGTGGTCGAACGACGTCATGACGACGCGTCCGCCGAAGCCGGTCACGAGATCGAAGATGCGCCGGTCGTCGGTGGCCACCAGCACGCCGGACAGCCGGGAGGCGCGGCTCGTCCTCTCGTACACATGCTGGAGCATCGGCTTGCCGGAGAGGGATGCGAGGGGTTTACCGGGAAATCGGCTGGAGGCGTATCGTGCGGGGATGATCCCTACGGCTCTCGGTCTGGCCAGTTTCGAACCCCTCGTAAGAACATCGGCGTGATGGTACCCGATGACACCCGGACTGTCAAAGCGCGCGCATCCTTGACCGTGCGTGGGATTGGTGGCATTCTCCGGGGCGTCGCGAAAATAAACTCATATTCCTTCATAGAGTTACGCATGACACAGGCCATCGAGGTGAACGATCTCTCCAAGACGTTCGTCAAGCGGCGATCGCTGCGCGACATCATCACGCATCCGTGGAGAAAACCGGAGAGAATCACCGCGCTGGATTCGGTGAGCTTCTCGGTGGCACCCGGCGAGATCTTCGGGCTGCTAGGGCCCAACGGCGCGGGCAAGACCACCCTGCTGAAAATCCTCTCGTGTCTCATCATCCAGAGCCGCGGCACCGCCCTCATCAATGGCTTCAGCACGCTGCGCGAGGAGATGCGGGTCAAGTCATCGGTCGGGTTCGTCACGTCTGATGAACGCTCGTTCTACTGGAGGCTCTCGGGACGCGAGAACCTGAGGTTCTTCGCAAGCCTCTACAACCTGCCGCCTTCGCGTGCCAGGCGCAGATGCCAGGAAGTCCTCGATCGTCTCGAGCTGACCGAGAAGGCCGATGCCGCTTTCATGACCTACTCTTCCGGCATGAAGCAGCGCATGGCGGTGGCGCGCGCGCTGCTTCACGACCCGCCGGTGCTGTTCATGGACGAGCCGTCGCGCTCGCTCGATCCGCTGGCCGCCAAGCACCTGCGCACCCTCGTGGCCGACTCGCTCTGCCGGCAGGAGGGAAAGACGATCCTGCTGGCGACGCACAACCTGGCCGAGGCCGAGGAACTCTGCTCGCGCATCGCGATCATCCACAAGTCACGCATCCGGAGGATGGGCACGCTGGCCGAGGCAAGGTCGTGGGCCCTTGCCCGCGAGCGGTACGTGATCGAGGTGTCGCGTGTGGACGGCGCGCTCGCTTCGCACGAATTCCCGGGTGGCCGCGTCAGGGCCGAGACACAGACCGGCGTCCCCGTGACGCGGCTGCACGCGGAGCTCGACCCGGGCGGCGAGGCGCTCACGCATCTTCTTGGCGGGCTGGTTGCCCGCGGGGCCGTCATCGTCTCCTGCACCCGCGTGGAGGCGTCGCTACAGGAGATCTTCGACATGACGGTGGAGGGCTCCGCCGCGTGACGTTGTCCACGATTCGCAAGGCCTGGGCGTTCGTCTGGAAGGATTTCCTCATCGAGGTGTCGTACAAGTCCGCCTTCGTGCTCCAGCTCGGCGGCATCGTTTTTTCCGTCGGCATCTGGTTCTTCCTCTCGCAGTTCTGGCAGGCGAACCTCAAGGAGAACATCACCGAGCTGACCGGCGGCAACCTTTTCGCCTTCATCCTTTTCGGCATCGCGCCGCTGCAGTACCAGCAGGTGTCGCTTCGCGCGTTCGGCAGCCGTTTCCGCGAAGAGCAGGTCACCGGCACGCTCGAGGCGATGCTGGTCTGCCCGACGCGGACTCCGCTGGTGATATTCGGTTCCGCGCTGTTCGATTTTCTGTTCACCTCGGTCAGCGTCGTTCTGTACATCGTGGTGGGGGTGGGATTCTCATGGTTCACCGCGCGGCCGATCGCGTTGCACATGTCCGGCCTGCTGCCGGCGATGATCATCTTCACGCTGATGGTGATGGCGTCGGTCGGCATCGGCATCATGGCCGCCGCCTTCGTCATGTATTTCAAGAAGGGCGAAGTGATGGTGACGCTCATCAGCAGCGCGTCGGCCCTGCTCGGCAGTGTCTTCTTCCCCGCGGCGGCGCTGCCCGGGTTCCTGCAGTTCTTCGCCCGGCTCCTGCCAATCTCCTACACCACCGAGGGAGTCCGTCGGGCGCTGCTCATGGGGGACGGCATCGCGGATCTGATGCCCCAGATCCGCATTCTGTTCCTGTTCGCCGCGGTGCTGCTGCCGCTGGGTCTGTTCGTCTTCCGGCTGGCCCTGCGAGCGGCCCGTCGCGACGGCACGCTGGTGCAATACTGAAATCCCGCGATGGCCGGGCCACCGGCCAGCTTGCCTTTCGTGCAACCCCATGCGACCATTCGCCTCCTTCCTGATCCGGGAACCTGGCCTGATCCGGGAATCTGGCCTGATCCGGGAATCTGGCCTGACCTGGCAACCTGGCGCTTCACGTCCGGGACGGGGCGCATGACAGACACGGCACCAGAACAACCCGTTTCAGGGCTCGAACCGCAAAGCCTGGAGCCCACGGTCCCGGACGTGAAGCGCCAGGTTGCCAGATCAGGCCAGGTTGCCAGGTCAGGCCAGATTCCCGGATCAGGCCAGATTCCCGGATCAGG
>DASROJ010000146.1:0-2859 GCA_035646975.1 Patescibacteria group bacterium | reverse complement strand
CGCCACCCCCGCTGCTCCCGCCACGCCGCGTCGACGGATCCTCTACCAGTCGACGATGAACCCGTCCGAGACGGCGCAGTCCCCCGGCAAGGACTCGATGGGGATGGAGATGGTCGCGGTCGAGATCGAGGAACCGGTTGCGGGAGCGGAGCCGGTCGTTGGAGGCCGATCGACGATCAATCTCGACGACCGCAGACGCCAGCTCATCGGCGTGCGAACCGTCCGGGTGGAGGAAAGGCCGCTCGTGCGCACGATCAACGCGGTGGGAGTGATCGCATACGACGAGACACGGCTGCACCAGGTCACCTCGAAGGTCGGCGGCTGGGTCGAGACGCTTCAGGCGAACGCCACGGGAGAGCCGATACGGAAGGGCGAGCCGCTCCTGACCATCTACAGCCCGGAGCTCCTGGCCACCTCCCAGGAATATCTGCTGGCGATTCGCGCCCGCGACAGACTTGCCGGCAGCGACATGGCATCCGTTCGTGACGACAGCGAGGCGCTGGTGCGGAGCGCGAGACGACGTCTCGATCTGTTCGACCTCTCGTCGCGCCAGATCGCAAACCTCGAGACGACCGGTGAGGCGCCCCGCGTGATGACGCTCTATGCGCCGATCACGGGCACCATCATCACGCGCAAGGTCACCCAGGGCGAGAAGATCGAGCCGGGCGCGCCCCTGCTCGAACTCGCCGATCTCGGGCGCGTCTGGGTGCTTGCCGAGGTGTACGAATACGAGCTTGCCTTCGTCAAGGTGGGGCAGAAGGCGGTCATGACGCTGCCCTATCTGCCCGGACGCACCCTCGAAGGCCGGGTGGATCTCGTCTATCCGGTCCTGTCCGAGGCGACCCGCACGGTGAAGCTGCGTCTGGCCTTTCCGAATCCCGATCTCTCCCTCAGGCCGGAGATGTACGCCAACGTGCGAATCGAATCAGGCCAAGGCGCCGGGATCGTCATCCCGGACAGCGCCCTGATCCACAGCGGGGCGCGCAGCATCGTCTTCGTGGATCGCGGCGATGGAAATCTCGAGCCACGGGAAATCAAGCTGGGTGTCAGGCTCGACCAAAGCGTCGAGGTCCTCGAAGGACTCGCCGCCGGTGAGAATGTCGTCGTTTCAGGCAATTTCCTCATCGATTCGGAGTCGCAGCTGAAAGCGGCGTTGCGGGCCTCCACGCCGGGAAAAGACGCCGGAACCGTCGGCAAGGCGGCCCCCGGCCATGTCCACTGAGCGGAAACGGGCGCCATGGTAGAGAAGATCATCGAGTTCTCCGCCCGCAACAAGTTCATCGTCCTGATTTTCACGGCCGTCGCGCTGGTGGGGGCGGTCTACTCGATGAAAAGCGTTCCGCTGGACGCCATCCCCGACCTGTCCGACACCCAGGTGATCGTCTACTCGCAATGGGATCGAAGCCCGGACATCATGGAGGATCAGGTCACCTATCCCATCATCACGGCGCTCCTGGGGGCTCCGCGCGTCAAGGCGATACGCGGGTTCTCCGATTTCGGCTTTTCGTATGTCTACATCATCTTTCAGGATGGAACCGACCTGTACTGGGCGCGCAGCCGGACCCTGGAGTACCTGAGCAAGATCCTGCCCTTGCTGCCCGAGGGGGTACGCACCGAGCTGGGCCCTGACGCCACCGGCGTGGGATGGGTCTACCAGTACGCGCTGGTCGACAAGTCGGGGAAGAACGACCTCGCGCAATTGCGCACTTTCCAGGATTGGTACCTGCGCTACTGGCTGCAGAGCGTGTCCGGTGTGGCCGAGGTCGCCTCCATCGGAGGGTTTCAGAAACAATACCAGGTGACGCTCGAGCCCGACGCGCTGCTGGCCTACCGGATGCCGATCCAGAAGGTGGTGGAAGCGATCCGCCAGGGCAACAACGACGTCGGCGGGCGCCTGGTCGAGCTCGGCGGGGCCGAGTACATGGTGCGCGGGCGCGGTTACGCGAAATCGGTTCGCGACATCGAGCAGATCGTCGTCGGCCAGGACATGAAAGGCACGCCAGTCCTGGTGCGTGACGTGGGACGGGTCGCGCTGGGGCCCGAGATCCGACGCGGGGTCGCCGACCTCGACGGCGAGGGCGACACCGTGGGCGGCATCGTCGTCATGCGTCATGGAGAAAACGCCCTCAATGTCATCGAGCGGATCAAGACGAAGCTCGCGGAGGTGAAAGGCTCGATGCCGGAGGGTATCGAGGTCGTTCCCACCTACGACCGCTCCGAGCTGATCACGAGATCCATCGACAATCTCAAGGAAGAGCTGGTGCTGGAGATGCTCATCGTGAGCCTGGTCATCCTGATCTTTCTCTGGCACATCCCCTCGGCGATCATCCCGATCGTCACGATACCGGTGGCGGTCGTGCTTGCCTTCATCCCCATGCACATGATGGGGCTCACCTCGAACATCATGTCGCTTGCCGGCATCGCGATCTCCATCGGCGTGCTGGTGGACGGCGCCATCGTCGAGGTGGAAAACGCCTACAAGAAGCTGCAGCTCTGGCAGGAAGGAGGCCGCCAGGGAGATTTCCACGTCATCCGGCTCAACGCGCTCAAGGAGGTCGGGCCGTCGGTTTTCTTCTCGCTTCTCGTGATCGCGGTGGCCTTCATGCCGATCTTCACGCTGGTGGACCAGGAAGGACGCCTGTTCAAGCCGCTGGCCTACACGAAGAACCTTGCCATGGCGATCGCGGCAATCCTGGCCATCACTCTTGACCCGGCCATGCGCATGCTTTTCGCGCGGATGGATCCGATCCGGTTCAAGCCTCGCTGGCTGGCCTGGATCACCAACCAGGTTGCCGTGGGCACCTATTACCCCGAAGAAAAGCATCCGATCAGCCGGATTCTCTTCCGTGTCTACGAGCC
>DASROJ010000145.1:0-5041 GCA_035646975.1 Patescibacteria group bacterium | reverse complement strand
GTCTGGCCGCCTCGCGGTACAGCTCGACCGCGGTCATGGCGAAGTCCGGCCCGTTGAAGCAGCTCTCGACGATGTTGCCGCAGGCGGTGCCGCCGGGCGTGACCTGCGCGATGTAAGGGTGCACCTTGTCGGCGATCCCCTCGCGGGCCAGCACCTCCAGAAGATCGATCGTCGCGCCGGCGTTGCGCCGGTCGACGTTGATCCGCAGCTTGATGGGAAGCATCCCGGCGACCTGCTTCATGTTGTCCATGATGCGCCAGAAGGTCCCCTGTCCGCCCAGCAGGATGCGGCGTCTGTCGTGGATGACCGGCGGGCCATCCAGCGTGACCTGGATGGTCTGCACGCCGAGTGTCTTGAGCAGATCCACCTTCTCGCGATCGAGGAAGTATCCGTTGGTGACGATCTCGGCCGCGTAGCCTATTCCCCGCGAACGCGTCAGATCGAGGAATCGCCGCGACAGCTGCTCCACGACCGGAAACGCCGTGGGGAGCATCGGTTCGCCGCCGAACCAGCAGACCTGGAGGTTCGCGATCGTCGCGCAGCGCTGTTCGGTGAATCGGACCAGCGCCTGCTGGACGGCCGCGCTCATCGTGACCCTCAGGTGCTCTTCGTAGCAATAATCGCAGCGGAAGTTGCAGTCGAGCGTCGGCGCGATGGTGAGCGCCATCATGTCGGTGCGGAACCGGTCCTTCAGGATATCCACCTTCATCTGCGCCAGCTCGTCCACTTCGTCTTCGATGAGGAAGTGACCGCGCACGAGATGCTCGCGCAGCTCGCGTTTTCGAGGCGTGTCGCAGGCAACCTCACCGGGCCCGGCGAGCAACGCCTGGATGAAGGAGAGGTCCTCGCTTTCGATCGCAGCCAGAGCGGTGGACCAGGAGTTGAAGGCAAGCCAGGTGCCATCCTCGGCCTGGAAGATCCGGTTGTAGCGCGATGGTTTCATCGTCTCCTCCGTATCATATTAGTAGGGCTCCCGGGCGATCTCGATCATCCGTGTCGCCAGCTGCTCCAGCACCGCACCCTTCAGATTTGCATCCCACTCCGCCAGGTCGGCCCCCGGCTCCACCAGCAGCAGTTCGAGCCGGCCCGCTGCACCCGAGATCCAGACTTCGGCGATCTGCAGCCCGAGCGCCGCGACGGCGCGCGCACCCAGGTCGAGCGCCTCCGCCGGGACGAGTTGTTTCGGCACCGTCTCGCCGCCCCGGCCCTCGGCCCATGCCGCCGCCGAAACGTGACGGCGCGCTCCGGCCAGATCGTTGCCCACCATCAGCAGACCGAACACCTCACCGGCTACCGGTTCCAGCTCGAGGCACTGATCGCCGGCCGGTGGCCGCATCGCCCGGTGCCATCGCTCGGCGCCGACCAGGTCGAGCACGATCCGACCTTCTTCGGCGCCTGGTTCGGGTGCGGTCCGAAGGCTCCAGGGATGCACGGGGAAGCCGGCTTGTTCGAGCCCGGTGAGCGCGATGGCTCGCGAGGCAGCCAGGTAACCGGCCTCGGGCCCGTTGACAACCGGACGGAGGGTGGCCGCCGCCATCAGGGCCGAGATCGTCAGCGCGCGGGCCTCACGTTCGGCGACGCGCTCGCGGGCATCCCGCGGGATGGAGAAGCTGCCCAGCCTTGCCGGCTGCGGCCACGAGAAGATCGGACGCTCGAGAAAGATCGCGCTGACCTCCGCGAGACTCACCCCCTCCCACACCAGGCGGTCGCCCCCGGTGGCCCGGGTGGCTCCAATGTCCCCGATTTCCCCGATTTCGATGGTCACCGGCCCGGCCTCGAACGGGGCATCGAGCGATCGCAGAGCGCACTCGACCCCCCTGGCGGAGATCGCCTCCGCCAGTTTCGCGCCGAAGGAACCGCCGCTCATCCGGAGGATCAGGATAGGACTGGACACGGTCGTTATTATACACTCGTCATTACTGCGATCAGCCGTGGAGTCGACCGAGCCTACGCGCCCATGCCGATCACGCGCCGACCACCTCTTCTGCGTACCCTGCTGGCGCTCAGCGCCGGCCTCCTCCTCGTCTCGGCCGGTCTCGGCGTCTTCCTGCGGCTCGATCGTGTCAGCGTGGCGCCCGGCCTGTTGACGGGAGGCTCCGTGGCGATCTGCGTGCCACGCGACGGGATGATCGAGAAGGTGCTGATCCGATCGGGGCAGACCGTTCGCGCGGGCGAGCCTCTCGTGCAGATCGACACACGCCAGCTGCAGGTCGAGGCGGCCAGCAGGCTCTCCGCCATCGACGCGCTGGAGATCAGGCGGCGTGCCGCCGTCGCCGGGCTGGGACACCTTCAGGATGCCGTGCAGCCGAAAGAGCGCGAGGAGGCGGTGCGTCACCAGGAAGGCTCGCGTCTCAGGCTGGCGCAGGCGGAGATCTCGGCCGAGGCCACCGCGCGTCTCGGAAGCGAAGGCATCACCGGGCAGCTCCAGGTCCGGCAGGCGGAGCTGGATCGCAGGATCGCCGCGGTGGCCGTCGAAGAGGCGGAGCAGGCGGTCTCGCTGCTGCAGGAGCGGCACTCCGCGCAGCGCGACGCGATCGCGGCCGACATCCGCAGGCTGGAAGAAGAGATCCACGCGGAGTCGGTGCAGCGCGACGCGACCGTAAAGACGATCGAGGATTCCCTCCTGCGCGCGTCGTCGGATGGGGTCGTGGCCACGGAGCGGGTCGCCGAGCTGGCCGGGCGCTCCGTGCGTGCCGGTGAGGAGATCCTCCGTCTCGCCGTGGCGGCGCCGACCCGGTTCGAAGGGATGCTGTCCGATCTCGCCCGCACGCCGGTGCGGCCGCAGCAGCGCGTCAAGATCCGGCTCGACGGCTACCCATGGCTGCTGCACGGCACGCTGAAAGGACAGGTGGTTCGCGTCTCGGAGCGACGTGAAGCCGGGGCCGGGTTTCCCGTCGAGGTCGAGCTGGATCCCGCCACGGCGCCGGGCCTGCTGACCGAGGGGATGCGCGGCACCGCCCGCATCGTGGTGGAAGAGAAGATCTCCCTTCTGCGGCTGCTGCTCGAAAGCGCCACCGGGAGGACCGGGGCTTGAAGCCCGCAGAGCCGCACCGCTCAGGTCTCCTCCGCCGTTTCTACGGGACGTTCGTCCGGCCCTACCTGGCGCTGCAGGCGGAGATCGCCTTTTGCCTGCTCGTGGGCGTGGTGCTGAGTCTCATCGATCCCCTGATCCTCCGCGCCATCATCGATCGGGCGCTGGGTGACGGCGATCGCGCCGCTCTGCTGGCCCTGACCGGTCTGCTCGTCCTGGTGTTTCTCTTCCGCGCCGCCTTCCGGCTCCTGTCCACGTACCTTTACAGCTACTCGGGTCTGAGGATTCTCTTCGACGTGCGCCAGAAGGCGTTCGAGCACGCCCAGCGCCTGTCCCCCTACTTCTTCCGCCGGGAACGCCTCGGAGACCTGCTGTCGCGTCTGACCTCCGACGTCGACGCGCTGCAGCAGGCCGCCGCGCACACCGCCGTCAACGCGGCAAGCGACGCGCTGACGCTTGCAGGCATCGCGATCCTGCTGTGCTGGCTCGACCCGTTGCTGGCGGGGTTGATGGCGCTCGCCTTCGTCCCGCTGATCGTCGCGATGAAGCGGGTCAACCGCGGCCTTCGCGTGGAAGGCAGCCGCGCCCGCGAGGCGTACGGTGGCATGTTCGCCTTCATCGAGGAACGTCTGGCCGGAGTCCGGCTGGTGCAGGAGCACAACCGGCAGAAGGCCGAAGCCCGCGGACACGTGCGTGCGGCGCGGCCCGTCATCGAGTCCAACATGCGCCTTTCGATGACCGGCTCGGCGCAGACGGCGCTGGCCGATCTCGTCAACACCGTCTGCCTGGTGATCATCTTCGCGGTCGGCGGGCTGCGGGCGCTCTCGGGTTCGCTGTCGGTCGGCAGCCTTGTCGCCTACTACACGCTGGCCTCCCGGCTCTACAAGCCGCTCACCGGGTTGATCGAGGTCAACGTGCAGATCCAGGTGGCGCGCGCGTCTCTGGCCAGGCTCTTCGACCTTTTCGACAGCGCGCCCCAGGTCAGGGACGACCCGCGCGCCAAGGCTCCCGCAAGAATCCGCGGAGAGGTGACCCTGTCACGCGTTGGGCTGGCCTGGGACCAGGGCACACGCGTGCTCGACGGCGTCGACCTGGAGATCTCCGCCGGCCAGGTGGTCGCGCTGGTCGGGCGCACCGGCAGCGGCAAGTCGACCCTCGCCGCGATGCTGTCGCGGTATCTCGACGCGACGCAAGGCGACATCCATCTCGACGGCGTGAGCGTCCGAGCCTGGCCGCTGCCGACCCTGCGCGCGGCGGTGGGGCTCGTGCCGCAGGAGACGCAGCTGTTCCACGACACGCTGGCCGCGAACCTGCGTCTTGCCCGCCGCCGGGCCACCGACGCGGAGCTTCTCGACGCCCTCGAAGCGGCCGGTCTCGCGCAGTTCGTGCGCGACCTTCCGCGAGGACTCGACACGACCGTCGGCGAGCAGGGGCTGCGCCTGAGCGGCGGCGAGCGGCAGCGCCTCGCACTGGCCCGCGTCCTGCTGAAGGATCCCTGGCTTTTCGTTCTGGACGAGGCCACCTCGGCGCTGGACCCGCAGACCGAGCGGCTCGTCCTGGACCGGTTCCGCGCGCGGGTGCGCGGCCGGAGTGTCCTGATCATCGGCCACCGGCTCACCAGCCTCACCGACGTGGATCGGATCTTCGTTCTCGACTCGGGCCGCATCGTGGAGTCGGGTCTCCATGCCGATCTCTACCGGGCCCGCGGTCTCTACAGGAGCCTGTACGACGACCAGCTCCGCCACGATGTCGAGGCGGAAGCCTGAGCGACGGTGGCCCCCACGGTGACGACGACGGCGACGGCGGCCGCGATGCCCTGCATGTATACTCCAGGCCTCCCGGCACAGGGAGGTCCCGATGAAAGCGCGCCCGCTCGTCACTGTCGCCGCGGCCTGTCTTGCTGTCTGCTCTCTCGTTCATTCCCAACCCGCCGATCCACGCCAGACCCGGTGCGTGCTGAAGCTTCCGGGCATGGAGAAGATCGTCCCCCTCACGAACCTGCCCTACAAG